>JAJYHG010000269.1 GCA_021784895.1 Actinomycetes bacterium | reverse complement strand
GATCATCGGCCATCGCGTCGGTTCTCCTCCTTCGGGCTACGATTTCTCACCCGATGAGAACCACGCCATGGCCGATTCCGTCAACGACGTCTCGGCCTACTCTTACACACGTCAGTGGACACTATCGAAGGCAGCCCTCTCTGGTAGACTGATAGTGGTCAAACCGTCAGCTAGCCAAGAGAGGACGCCCATGACCCAGTACCAGCTTACCCTGGACAGTGAGTCGCTGCAACGCCTGTTTGGTGGTGACGGCCAGTTGGGCCGTCTGGTGGAGGCCGTGTTGAACCAGGTCTTGAACGCCCAGGTGACGGAGCAGCTGCAGGCCGCGCCCTATGAGCGCAGCGACCAGCGGCAGGGCTACCGCAACGGCTACAAGCCCCGCCAACTCACCACCCGCGTCGGCGCGCTGACCCTGCTCGTGCCGCAAGTGCGGGACGGCTCATTCTCGACCGAGCTGTTCGCGCGCTACCAGCGCAGCGAACAAGCCCTCGTGCTCACACTCATGGAGATGGTGGTGAACGGCGTCTCCACCCGCAAGGTCGCGCGCATCACGGAGGAGTTGTGCGGAACGGGTTTCGCCAAGTCGACCGTCTCTGATCTGTGCAAAGCCCTCGATCCGCTGGTGACGGGGTGGAACGAGCGTGACCTGAGTGGGAGTCGCTATCCGTTCGTGCTGGTGGATGCGTTGGTGGTCAAGGTGCGCGAAGCGGGCCGCGTGCGGGCGGTCAGCGCACTGGTGGCGACCGGCGTCAACGAGCAGGGCTACCGCGAAGTGCTCGGCCTCCAGGTGGGCGACAGTGAGTGCGAGCGGACGTGGCAGGACTGCTTCACGTGGCTCAAGGGGCGGGGGCTGGGGGGCGTCGATCTGGTCGTCTCCGACCACCACGGCGGACTGGTCAAAGCCGTGCAGCAGCAGTTCCAGGGCGCGACCTGGCAGCGTTGCCAGACCCATCTGTCGGCCAACATCGCCGACGCCACGCCCAAGGCGCTGCAAGAGGAGGTGCCTGCACGGCTGCGCCCGATCTTCACCGCGCCTGACGAGACCACGGCACGCACCCTGTTGGCCAGCTTCGTCGCCGACTACCAGACGAAGGCCCCGGCCGCCGTGGCGACGTTCGAGCGCGGTTTTGACGACGCCACCGCCGTGCTGGCGCTGCCTGCACCCTATCGTGTGCGGCTGCGCACCACCAACGGCGTGGAGCGGCTCAACGAGGAGATGCGTCGTCGTGAGCGCGTCATCCGCATCTTCCCCAACCGGGAGTCGGTCATCCGCTTGCTCGGCGCGCTCCTCATGGAACAGGACGAGGTCTGGACGACAGGCAAACGCTATTTCGACATGACGGCCTACTGGCTCTGGCGGGAACGCCCCGCTCAGCAGCCCCGGTTCGGACAGGAGACGCCGATGCTCCAACCCGCATGAGTTCCAGGGTCTACCAGTCAGACCAATTTACAGATGAGTTCGGACTTGACCCGTCGGTCTATGCGGAGTACGGTGTTTTCACAGAAGTGACGTCAGGATATTATACCTACTACTACTCGAATTGCACCCAAACCAACTACGGGTACATTACCGCGTGGGTGCCCGATGGCCAGGGTTGGAATACGTGGAACTGAAAGGCGCATGTCATGGCTCCTCACCATTTCGCACGCGCGCGTAAAGCCGGCTCGTTGCAGTCACCGCGGGTCGCTCTGGGTGCGGCGGCGCTCGTGCTGGGCATCGCTCTCCTGGCCGCATGCGCCCGGTCCAGCACTGTGCGTGTACCGGGACCGACACGAGCGGTTGCCTCCGCCACCAGCACCGCGACGCCGACGGCGACACTGCCCGTACTTGGCGGAGATCCCGGGTGGCAGACGAAACTGGAACTGGGGTATGTGAACGCGAACGAAGTGGTACCCGCGGGTACATTCTTCGCGAGCACCGTGTTTCAGATCGTCGTGGCGTGCGAGGGCCAGGGAACAATCCATGTCAACTTTCCGCCAGAGGGCGCCCTGACGTTTCACTGCACCTCACAACTCCAGACCAGTATCAACCGGCTGACGCCAACAGTTCACGCCACTGTGTACGTGGGCGTCACAGCGGACCCCGGCGTCATGTGGCGCGCGCTGGTGGAGGTCCAGAACTGAGCCGGACAGGGTGCCACCGTGCGGCAAAGCAGCACACTGGCGCGGCAAACGGTGTCGATCACCGAACGGTTACTTGAAAACTGGCGGCAGTTCACATATGCTCGCATATATGAGCGATATGTTTTCTGAGCCGGTGGCTGACAACGACACGGCGAGCGGCTATCCACCGCTGACACGCCCGGACTCGTACAGCATCGAGGGTCTGCGGGCACTCGTTGCCGAGACGTTCGGCGCGGACGGTACGGCGGTCGCAGCGGCCTCGTCTGAAGCTCTGGCGACGGACATCGACCACTCCTGGGAATCGTGTGAGCCACTGTCTGCGATGATTCGCCGGTGGATCGATACCAGCGGCCGGATTACCGCCGATCTGCTGCGCGACCCGGAGTACCAGCGGCTATGCGCACTCAGCGCGCCTGCCACGCACTTGCATGGCGATGCGGACGGTGACGCGCTGATCTGTGTCGATGAAGGTGTGCCTGATGCGTGGTGGCGCATCGCTGGCGGCGGCCTGGGCGCGTTGATCGATGATGTCGTATTTCAGGCCCTGGCGGAGCGGATATCCGCGGCGCATGGTCGACTGGCTGTCATTCCACACGGAGGCTGTGGCGCGGCGAAGTATTTCGTCGAGCAGGTGCTGGATTTGTCCGGCTTCGATCAGCGACAACTCGACGCGATCACCATCTCTCTGGTGAGGCTGCTGGTGGACCGGCTGCAGACAACATTGCCGAATCTCGCTATCGAGGCTGGCGCGCCGATTCCCATCGAGCAGTTGAGCCGCCCGGCAGGCTACCACGACGCCATCGGAATCGTCTGCGACCTGTGGTCAGGTGCGACGCCCGCGCATCTCGCGCGGTTGCCAAAGTCCTTCAAGATCTCCGAGTTGCCGCTGCCCGAGCATGACCTGAATCCGGCCGCCCGGACCCTTGCCAGCCTTCCCGGCCAGCTTGGGTTGTGCGCCAGTCTGGCGTTCGGGCCGTTCGGTTTCGGCGGACGTTTTAGCGTCGAGGCACCGCTGCACATCATGCTGGTGCATGATGCCACGGCGGGCGGCATCGAGCACGCGGAGCACATGGCGAGGCTAGCGCTGGGCCAGCTTCAGCAGACAGGCAATGATACGAATGTCGTTTGCTGCTCCCTGGTGGATGCCCGCGAACTGCGTCCGTGACTACCGGTGTGTACTGGGGGCCGGCGCGCAAAAAGGGGACGGCCATCGATGACCGTCCCCCGGGGAATCTCATGCCGTGTGCGATTAGCTGGCGCTTCCGGCTGCCGCTGTTTCGCGGGCCGCCGCGGAGACCTGCGCTTCGATCGAGGTATTGACCTTCTCGCGGACGAGGACGCGGCCG
>JAJYHG010000240.1 GCA_021784895.1 Actinomycetes bacterium | reverse complement strand
CCGGCGCCGGTGCGCGACCGGGGGGGCCAAATACATGCCCGGGCATGTATTTGGCCCCTCGAGTCGCGCCGATCCCCAACCTGGGGGGCCAAAGGCACACCATGGTGTGCCTTTGGCCCCCCAGGTTGCGCCCGCCCACGGCCGCGGACCGCCCCCAGGCCCTGCCGCGGACCGCCCCCAGGCCCCGCCACGGGCCGGACGAGAAACCGTCAGCCTCGCAGCCGCGACTGCTCGAGCCGCCAGCGGCGGATCTCCTCGTGGTGGCCCGAGAGCAGCACCGGCGGTACCACCCAGCCGCGAAAATCGGCCGGGCGGGTGTAGTGGGGGTACTCCGGCGCACCGTCGAGTGCCTGGCTGAACGACTCCTCCACGGCCGACCGCGCGTCCCCCAGCGCTCCCGGCAGCTTGCGCAGGACCGCGTCGCAGACCACCATGGCCGCGAGCTCGCCACCCGCCAGGACGTACCGTCCGATCGAGACGCGATCGCTGGCGAGGTGCTCGAGGATGCGCTCGTCGAAGCCCTCGTAGCGGCCGCACAGCAGGGTCAGCGCGGGCTCGGCGGCCAGCTCGTCGACCAGCTCGTCGTCAAGGATCCGGCCGCCGGGGGTCAGCGCGATCACGCGGCGCTGCGCGCGTACGCCGGCGGCGTCGGTGGCGTAGCGCGCGCGCAGGGCCGCGTCAGCCACGTCAACTCTCAGCACCATGCCGGCACCGCCGCCGAACGGGGCGTCGTCGACCTGTCCGCCGCGCAGCGGCGTGTGATCGCGGTAGTTGACATAGCCGAGACGGTGGCCTTGCTCCACCGCGTTACGGACGTGCCGCTGAGTCTCAAACCAAGCAAACCATTCGGGGAACAGCGTGAAGATGTCGATCTCCATCACGGCTCCCCACCGGACTCTTCGCTGGGCTCCCCACCGGACTCCTCGCTAGGCTCCTCGCCGAGGAAGCGCAGGTCAACGTCGATCCGCCCGCGCTCGAGGTCGACCGCCCGCACCGCGTCGGATACGAGCGGCACCAGCAGCGGCGCGCCGCCCTGGGCCCTGATCACCTCGAGCACCTCACAGGAGGGCAGCGCCAGCAGCCTGGCGACCGTTCCGACCACCCGGTCGCCGTCTGACACGGCCAGCCCCTCCAGCTCCTCAGCCCACCACTCGTCTTCGCCTAGCGCCGGCGCCAGGGAGCGCGCCACCAGCAGCTCCTGGCCGTGCAGGGCCTGTGCGGCAGCGCGGTCCCGGCATCCCTCCAGGCGCACGATCAGGCGGCCGGCGTGGCCACCGACGCGGGTGATCGCGCGCTGGCGGCCGCCGACGGCGACGCTCGCGCAGGCGCGCAGCAGCGCCGTGTTGGGCTCCACCACCAGGAAGCTGCCATCGAGTCCGTGCGGACGCCCGACCCGGCCGGCGCGCAGCCACTCTGGACCTGGCGGCAAGTCAGCCGCGCCGCCGCCCGCGCCGGCCTGCAGTGACTCCACTAGTCGACGATGTCGATGAAAACGCGGTGGCCATGCCGTACCGCCGCCATCTTGACCACGGTTCGCAGGGCCGCGGCCGTGCGGCCGCCGCGGCCGATCACATTGCCGTAATCCTCGCGGGCAACCGACAGCTCGAGCAGCACGCTGCCGTCGTCCTCCGTGACCTCGTTGACGGCAACAGCGTCGGGTTCGTCGACCAGGCCGCGAGCCAGGTACTCGAGCAGATCCCGCGGCGAAAGGCCAGCGCCCGTCAACCGCTGATGCCCTGCGTGCGCAGGAGCTTCCTGACGGTGTCAGTCGGCTGCGCGCCACGTGCAAGCCAGTCCCTGACCCGCGTCTCGTCGACCACGATGGTCGACGGCTCCGTCTGTGCGTTGTAGTGCCCGACGGTCTCGATCACGCGGCCGTCGCGCTTGGAGCGCTGGTCGGCCACGACGATCCGCCAGATCGGGTTCTTGCGTCCACCGACGCGCGTAAGTCGAAGTCTCACTGCCATCGAGCGGACAGGTTAGCGTGCGGCGCGCATCAACGCCTGGAGGTCGGGGGTCTTACCCGATGCAACCACCTTCATCAGCTTGCGCATCTGCTCAAACTGCTTGATCAGCGCCTTTACCGCCTGCACGTTCGTGCCCGACCCGCGGGCGATCCGCAGCCGGCGCGAGCCCTTGATCAGCTCCGGGCGCCGGCGCTCCTCCGGCGTCATCGAGAGGATGATCGCCTGGATGCGGTCGAACTCGCGCTCGTCGATCTTGACCCCGCGCAGCTCCTTGCCCAGGCCGGGGATCATCCCGAGCAGGTTCTGCAGTGGCCCCATCCGCCGGATCTGGCGCATCTGATCGAGAAAATCGTCCAGGTCGAACTCCTGCTTGCGGAACTTGCGCTCGAGCTCACGCGCGCGCTCCTCGTCGTAGGCCTCGCTGGCGCGCTCGATCAGCGACAGCACGTCCCCCATGCCGAGGATCCGCTGGGCCATCCGGTCGGCGTGGAAGCGCTCGAACTGGTCGAGCTTCTCACCGGTCGATGCGTACATGATCGGCCGGCCCGTCACCGCCTTGACCGACAGCGCCGCGCCGCCCCGCGCGTCACCGTCGAGCTTGCTCATGATCACGCCGTCAAAGCCGACCGCGGCGCTGAACTGCTCGGCCACCTCCACCGCATCCTGCCCGGTCATGGCGTCAACCACCAGCAGCACCGCGCTGGGCCTGATCGCCTTGCGGATGTCGGCGAGCTCCCGCATCAGCTCCTGATCGACGTGCAGGCGGCCGCTGGTGTCCACGATCAGCACATCCTTGCCCTCCGCCTGCGCCCGGTCGCGCGCCCAGGCGGCGATCTGCACAGGGCTGCGGCCGGTGCCCTGCTCATAGACGTCGGCCCCGGCCATGGCGCCGACCTGCACCAGCTGCTCTACAGCCGCCGGGCGCTGGACGTCGCAGGCCGCCACCGCCACCGAGGAGCCGTGCTGCTCGCGCAGGTAGCGCGCGAGCTTGGCGGTGGCAGTCGTCTTCCCGGAGCCCTGCAGGCCCGCCATCAGGATCACCGTCGGGGGCCGCGGCGAGAACTGGAACTCCTCACCCGCCCCGCCCATCAGGGCCGTGAGCTCGTCGCTGACGATCTTGATGACCTGCTGTCCGGGGTTGAGCTGGCCGATCACGCCGGCCCCGATCGCGCGCTCCTTCACGCTCTGGGTGAAGCTCTTGACCACCTGGAAGTTGACGTCAGCCTCGAGCAGCGCCAGCCGGATCTCCCGCATGGCCGCGTTGATGTCGGCCTCGGTGAGCGTTCCGTGCCCGCGCACGTCGCTCAGCGTTGCCTGCAGCCTCTCGGCGAGCGCGTCGAACATGGTGGCGTCAGAGCTTAGCCGGATGCCCGCTGCCGCCGGTCCGCTTGACCGGCGGCAGCGCAGGATCTATCCCCGGTCCATCACGAGCAGCGCATCATGCGATGCGCTGCTCGCCGAGCCCCTCGGTCGGCAGAACGCTCCCGAGCGTCGGCGGCGCGCG
>JAJYHG010000020.1 GCA_021784895.1 Actinomycetes bacterium | reverse complement strand
AGGTGCAGCGCCGGGATCGACGCCTAGCGGCGGTCGGGGTACTTGGCCATCTCGGCCTCGATCGCCGCGCGCAACTCTGCCGGCACCGGCGTCAACGCCGGATCCGGGACCGTCGCCGGGGCCTTGGTCAGGTCGGCGGCCTCGTCCCAGCCGGGCACGCGCGAGCCGTGCTCATAGCGGCGGACGGGCGGACGGCGGTCGATCGAGCTCACCGGTCCACACCTCCAAGCACCGGGTCGACCATCGCCAGCGTGGCGATCAGATCGGCTATGTAGGCATCCTTGACCATCGGCGCAGCGGCCTGCAAGTTAATGAAGCTGGGGTCGCGCATGTGCACGCGCGCGGGCTTGGCAGAGCCGTCGGAGCGCACGAAGCAGCCCAGCTCGCCGCGCGGGCACTCGATCGGGTAGTAGCACTCTCCCTCCGGCACGCGGAAGCCCTCGGTGACGAGCTTGAAGTGATGGATCAGCGCCTCCATGCTGGTCGCAAGCTCGTGGCGGGGCGGCAGCGCAACCTTGCGATCGGCGACTATGTGCGGCCCCTCCGGGAGCCCGTCGAGCGCCTGCCCGATGATCTTGGTCGACTCATAGAGCTCGGCGTGACGGACCCGGAAGCGGTCGTAGTTGTCGCCCACCGTGCCGACCGGGATCTTGAAGTCGAAGTGGTCGTAGCTCGAGTACGGCGCGGCCTTGCGCAGATCCCACGGGTTGCCGGCCGCGCGCAGCAGCGGGCCGGTTACCCCAAGCCCGAGCAGCGTCTGCTCGTCCAGCACGCACGTGTCGCGCAGCCGCGAGAGCAGGATCTCGTTCTTCTCGAGCAGGTCCGCGTACTGGTCGGCGCGGCTCGGCATCGCATCGATGAACTGCCTGACCTTCTGGGCAAAGCCCACCGGAATGTCTTCGATCACGCCGCCGACCTGGAAGTAGCGGGTGTGCATGCGCTGGCCGGAGGACATCTCGAACAGGTCGAGGATCGTCTCGCGCTCGCGGAAGCAATACCAGAACATCGACATCGCGCCCAGGTCCAGCGCACTGGTGCCCAGCCAGACCAGGTGCGACATGATCCGGTTGAGCTCGAGGTGCAGGACCCGCAGATACTGGGCCCGCGGCGGCACCTCGATCCCGAGCAGCGTCTCCACCGCGCCGCAGTAGGCCATCGCGTTGAAGTAGTAGCTCAGGTAGTCCATGCGCTCAACGACGGGGATCACCTTCCAGTAGGGCTTCTGCTCTGCGGTCTTCTCGATGCCGGTGTGGACGTAGCCGATGATCGGCTTGATGTCGCGCACCACCTCGCCCTCGAGTGTCGCGATCAGGCGCAGCACGCCGTGCGTGGCCGGGTGGTGGGGACCGATGTTGAGCGTCAGCAGCTCGTGCGTCTCCCCCATGCCAGCAGACTCGCTGGACATCGTGACCGACTCCTCACGGCGCCGGTAGTCGCTCACCGCGCTCACCGGTCCGCTCCGTAGCCGTCGCGCTCGTTGTGGGTGAAGAGCACCGGCTCGCCGCCCACCGGGAAGTCGCGGCGCTGCGGGTGGCCCTCATAGTCCTCGGGCATCAGGATCCGGCGCAGGTCCGGGTGACCGTCGAACTGCACGCCGAACATGTCGTAGAGCTCGCGTTCGGGGAAGTCAGCGCCAGGCCAGATCCCGACCACGCTCGCGATCCGCGGCTCATCCGTGGTCACCCGAGCCTTGACCGACACGCGGTCCACCTGCTTCATATCGAGCAGCTCGTAGATCACGCCCAGCCGCGGCTCGTGGGGGTAGTAGTCGAGGCCGTGAAGGCTGGCGAGAAAGCTGTACCCCTGGCCATACAGCCACTGCAGCACGGCGACGTTGCTGGCCGGCGCGATCTGGATCTCAGCCCGCCCATTCGCGTGGCTGGCTGCCAGCACGCTCCCCGCATGAACCTCATCCAGCTGCTCGACCAGGGCATCCAGCCCACTTGCGTCAGGCACCCACGGTCTCCTCGGTGCCGACCGCGCCGTAGCGCTCACGCCAGCCGTCGCGCTCGTGGAACTGGACCTTGTCGCGGAGCTTGAGGATGCCGTGAGCCAGCGCCTCGGGACGGGGCGGGCAGCCCGGGACGTGAACGTCGATCGGCAGGAACTTGTCGCTCGGGATCAGCGCGTAGTTGTTGAAGACCCCCATGCTGGAGCAGCAGGCGCCCATGCTGATCGCAAACTTGGGCTCGAGCATCTGGTCATAGATGCGCCGCACCACCGGAGCCATCTTCATCGAGACGCGGCCGGAGAGGATGATCATGTCGGCCTGGCGGGGCGAGGCGCGGAAGGCCTCGAACCCGAACCGGGCGATGTCCAGGCGGGCGGCGACGATCGACATCATCTCAATCGCGCAGCAGGCCAGGCCGAAGGTGAGCGGGTAGATGGAGTTGCCCTGCGCCCAGGCGACCGCCCGGTCCAGGGTCGTGGTCATCACGGCCTGCTCGACGTAGCGATCCAGGTCGTCGCCCTCCAGCGTGCCGCGCAGCATGTCGCGTGCCATCAGCTGGCGCGAGCGGAACTCCCCAGCCTCCTGACGCGTCACTTCCATTCCAGTGCCCCTCTGCGCCACACGTACACGAACGCCACCATCAACAGCAGCACGAAGGTGATCGTCTCGCCGAGCGCGAAGCCGCCGAAGGACCGCAGCTCGACGGCGATCGGGTAGATGAAGATCACCTCGATGTCGAAGAGGATGAACAGCATCGCGATCAGGTAGAAGCTGATGCCGAAGCGGAAGCCGCGCTGGATCTCCGAAGGCAGGCCGCACTCGTACGGCGTCGACCGGTTCAGGTTCGGGCGCGTCCTGACGCCCGTCAGCAGATTCAGCGTCGAAAAGAGCGCTCCAACGGCCCCACCGAGGACAACAAAGACGATCGCGGGCAGGTAATCCCTTAGCACGCCCTCATTTCTAGCACCGCAGCCGCCGCGAGCGCCGTCACACAACACCCGCCTGCCACACGCACAGATCCCGGAGCCTCTATCTTGCAGGCGCCGTGAAGGACGTGCACATCGTCGTCGGAATCCTCGCCCTGGCGCTGAACCTGGTCGCCTTCCTGCTCGGCGCGGTGGCCTGGCGCCGGCGGCGGCCCAGCACCTGGTTCTGGCGCACGCTGCGATCCGGCCAGGCGGCCGTCGCCATCGAGGCCGGGCTCGGAGGCATCCTGCTGCTGATGGGGTACAAGGCCGCGCCGCTGCACTACCTCTACGGCGCGCTGCCACTGGTGGTGGCGCTGATCGCCGAGCAGCTCAAGCTCTCGGCGGCGACGATGGTCCTGGACGCCCGCGGCCTGGACAGCGCCCAGGCGGTCGGCACCCTGCCGGCCGAAGAGCAGCGTGAGATCGTGGTGGCGATCCTGCGACGCGAGATCGGCTCGATGACCCTCGCCGCCCTGGTCGTCACGACGCTGCTCTTCCGCGCCGCCACCGTCGTGCACTAGGGGCTCCCCGTCGCAGGTGCGCAACTCGGGGGGCCAAAGGCACACCC
>JAJYHG010000076.1 GCA_021784895.1 Actinomycetes bacterium | reverse complement strand
CCCCAGCGTCTCGGTTTCCGAGGGGAGCGCAAAGGCGTCAGCCGACGCATACGCGCTGGCCAGCTCAGCGCCGTGAAGAAAGCCCAGAAAGGTGGTCTGGGTGCCCGCGAACGCGCGCTCGAGCCGGTGGCGCATGGGCCCGTCGCCGACCACCGCGAGCGCCACGCGGTCCTGGTCGCGGACCGCGTCTAACAGCCGCTCCACCGTCTTCTCCTTTGCCAGACGCCCGACGAACAGCAGCACGAACCGGTCCGGATCGCCCCCCGACAGAACCCGGCGCCAGCCAGGGTCGGCCTTACTGGGGTGAAAGCGCTCGGTCTCGATCCCGTATGGCCACAGCTCCAGGCGCTCGACCCCGTGGCGCCGGAGCGTGTCGAGCGTTGCCTGTGACGTGCAGAGGTTGAGGTCGGCGCGGTTATGCAGCGCGCGGATGTAACGCCACCCCGCCGGCTCGAGCCAGCCGAAGCGGTAGTGGCGTGCGTAGGTCGGCAGGTGCGCGTGATAGGACGCGACCACCGGCCAGTCACGACGGCGGGCCACGGCAACGGCTCCCGCCCCCAGCAGCACCGGATTGATCACGTGCACCACGTCGGGCCGGTGGCGCTCGAGCGCCCGCACGAGCGCGGGGCCGGGTAACGCCACCCGCTTGGGCGGGTAGCCGTCCCCGTCGGGATAGAGCGGCAGCCGCATCTCCCGCACGCCGACGACCGGCACGCCGGCGTAGCTTTCCGGGCCACCCGCCGGCGCCACCATGAGCACGTCATCGCCGGCCTGCGCCAGCTCCTCGAGCGTCCGCTGGAGCCGGGTCACGACGCCATCCACGGCGGGCATGAAGACCTCGGTGACTATCGCTATCCGCATTGCCAATCCGCCTTACAGCGGATGCTAGTGGGTCTCCCGCCTGCGGGCAGGACGAGCGGCCCGAGCGAGCGAAAATGAGAAACTGCTCAGCTCCTTGCAGACCTCGTCGATGCGGCGATGCGCTTTGCCCATACCCACACAGACTTTACGCGCCCGGCCGACGCCCTGAACGTCCGCTGCGACAACTACCGTTGCGCAGCGATGCCAAGCGTTCACACCCGCACCGCCGAGCAGATGGAGACGGGCCTCCGCGAGCTGATCGCCACCGTGCAGGACCAGCACCTGGCCGGGCTGCTCGAGCGCATGCTCGGCCGGCACGCTGCCACCTGGCGCCGGTTCCGCGACGCACCCGCAGCCAAGCGCTACCACCACGCCTACCGCCACGGCCTGCTCGAGCACACGCTCCTGGTGGCCCAGTCGGTGAGCGCGCTGGCGGCGATCTTTCCGGGCGTCGACCGCGACATCGCCCTGACCGGCGCCCTGCTGCACGACGTCGGCAAGCTCGACACCTACCGGCAGACGGGCGATGGCATCGAGATGACCGACGACGGCCGCCTGCACGGAGAGATCCCGCTGGGCTACGCGCGCATCCGCGACGAGATCAGCACCGACGCTGACTTTCCACCCCGCCTTGCCCAAGCGCTCCTGCACGTGATCCTCAGCCACCACGGCTCGCTGGCTCACGGCTCGCCGGTCGTGCCCTGCACACGCGAGGCGACCCTCGTCCACATGGCAGACAACCTCGGCTCCAAACTCGGCAGCTTCGACCGCGTCCAGCGTGAGCTTCAAGCAGGCCAGCGCTGGGCCGGCTACGACAACGGCATCGGTGCCGTGGCGTACTTCGGCTGCCCCGGCCCGGGTGCCGGCGCCCGCGAACCGGCCGCCGGGACGCAACTCGCAGCGTAGCGACGGGCAGGCGGAAGCACGCAAATTGCGGGCGGCGGTGGGCTCCGTCTCGCGCTGCTGACAGGCCGCGTTTAAAGTGGACGCGGATGGCCAAGGACACCGAGAAGCTCATCCGCCAGCTGTCGCTGATCTCCTACCTGATGGCCGAGCGCCGCCCGGTGACAGCACCGGAGATCCGTCGCGACGTGGAGGGCTACAGCGTGATGACCGAGGATGCGTTCGCGCGGCGCTTCTACGCGGACCGCTCCGAGCTCGAGTCGCTCGGGATCGCGCTGGCGATCGAAAAGCCTCAGGACGGCCAGGTCGAGCAGGAGCAGTACTCGCTGCCGCCGGAGAACTTCCACCTGCCAGCGATTGAGTTCGACGACGGCGAGCTGGCGGGGCTGTGGACCGCGCTGCAACTGCTCGACGGCAAGTTCGCCTACGCCGAGCCACTGCGGCTGGCGCTGCAGCAGATCTCCTGGGGCCGGCCGAGCCCGCTTGACTCGCCGGTGCAGCGGACGATCGCGCTCGGAATCACCGGCGCCGCCGACGGACACGAGGTCTCACTGCGGCTGGCGCGGATCGAGACGGCGATCTTCCGGCGCAAGACGATCGTCTTTCAGTACTACACGATCGAGCGCGACGCGATTGAGCAGCGCCGCGTCGATCCCTACCAGCTGCTCTTCCAGGGCAGCCAGTTCTACCTCGTGGGGTTCGCGCACGAGCGCGGCGCGGTCCGCGTCTTCCGGCTGTCACGCATCCAGGGCAAGGTTGGGTATGCCACCAAGGCTGAGCACGACTTCCAGCGCCCCGCGGACTTCGATCCGCGCGCCTACGCCGACCGCATCCCATGGCAGTTCGGCGAGCCGGCAGCCAGCGCCGAGATCTGGGTCTCGGAGCGGATCGCCTGGCAGGTGGAGCGCCACTTCGGCCGCTACGGCGAGCTCCATCCCGCCGCTGACGGTGGCACCGTCTTCACCACCCCCTACGCCAACGCGCGCGCGCTGATCGCCTGGGTGCTTGGCTTCGGTGACAGCGCGCGGGTGCTGGGCCCGCCAGATCTGGTGGCGGAGCTCCGTGAGCGCGTCCGCCTGCTCCACGAACGCCACCGCGGTGACGCCGACGAGCTGACGCATGACCACGTGCCGCTGAATGCCTCCGGAGAGTCCTCAGCGCCAGCGGGCGCAGAGGACTCTGGACCCGGAGAGGAACCCGAGGCACTCGCTGCCGACACCGTGATCAGGCCCGAGCGCTTCGCGCGCCTGGTGACGCTCGCGAGCATCCTGATCGACGCCGGCCGCTCAGGCAGGACGCTGCCCTGCAGCGAGCTGCGCGACCGCCTGAAGCTCTCCACGCAGGAGCTGCAGGAGGACATCTCGGTGCTCAACATCGTCAACTTCGGCGCCGGGACCTACGTGCTCTACGCCGAGATCAAGCCCGACGGCACGGTCGCCGTCGACCCCGAGCCCTACGGTGACGCCTTTGCACGGCCCGCCCGGCTGCTGCCGGTCGAGGCCAAAGCCCTGGTTGCGGCGATCGACCTGATCGGTGAGCACATCCCCGACGGGTCGCTGGCCTCGGTGAGGCGCAAGGTGGTGGCAGCGCTCGGCGAGGACCCCGCCCACGAGGGTCTGCAGATCGCCGCGCTGAGCGGCGACGACGCCGGGATCGCAGCGCTCGCGCGTGAGGCCATATCGACGCGGCGGCTGCTGGAGTTCGAGTACTTCAAGCAGAACGAGGGCGTGTTCAGCACC
>JAJYHG010000130.1 GCA_021784895.1 Actinomycetes bacterium | reverse complement strand
GCTGCTCGAGTTCAAGCGGCTCTACGACTCAGGCGCGACGCTCAGCCAGGCGATGCCACGGCTCGCGGCCGCGCACCCGAAGCGCTACGGCAAGATGACACTGCACGAGCTCGCAGACGAGCTGCACGCTGAGATGCGCGCCGCGGCGGTGACAGAGCTGCGGGGGACGATGTACGCCGATATTCCGGAGCCCGTGACCACTCCTGCGGTCGCGTTCGAGCACCTGGTCTCCGGAAGCACCGTGATGGCCTCGGTCGACGAGCTCCCAGGACGAGTCAGCGCAGCCATGGTCGTGCCCTACCCACCCGGGATCCCGGTGGTGATGCCAGGCGAGCGCTTTGGTGAGGCCGACAGTGCGCTGATCCGCTACCTAGCCGCCTCCGAGGCGCTCGACGCACACTTCCCAGGCTTTCAGAACGAGATCCACGGGATCGAGATTCAGGCCGACGGCAGCTACCGGATCCCCTGCCTCACTGAAGCCGCGGCTGCGACGCGGAGCGACCGGCAGCCAGCCACCGATCTCCTGCTGGCACCACGATGACCGGGCCGTCCGGAGGCGCGACCCCTCTGGACGATCCAACCAACAGCGATTGCTAGCCGCGTGCATGTGTCTAGCTCGCCCTTGCAGAGGTGCCGAGGAACTCGCGCGCCTGATCTCGCGCGGCGGACTGGAATGCAGGTGCCATCTGCGCAGTCGCGGCGCTGGACAGTCCGCACTGCAGCGCGACCTTCTCCCATCGATCGGTCGCAGCGATCAGGCGAGCGAGCGTGCTGGCCATGGTGTCGGTGTCCAGGCGGAACAGTTCGGCGTTGTCGAGCAGCGGGGTGATACTGCCGGTTTCGTCGTTGCCGAAGGCGGTCGCGAAGGCGTCGCGTGCCGGGTTTGGGTTGATGTCGAATGCGGGCGAGAGCCGCCAGCCTGCTGAGCCGCGCAGAAAGCCGTGGTTGCGTAGGTGATCGTCGGTGTTGGATATGAGCCGGCCGTATGCGGCACGTGTCCATAGCTCGTGCAGGTCGTCCGTTGCGCGGTCGCTGTCAGCCTCTATCTGCTCGGCGATGTCGAGGTAGTCGGAGCTCTGCCCGTCGCTGGCGGAGAGCAGCGTCATGGCGCTGATGTATCCGATGCGCTGGCCAGCGGGCCGGCGGTCAAAACGCCGCAGGATGATCACCGGCTTGCCGTCAACCAGTTCAAGCTGGTGGCTGGCGGTGGTGATGCCAGCCTGCTTGGCAAGCTCCAGCGCGACGTACTCCCAGCGGATGACGTCCCAGTCGTCGTTCTTGGGGCTGGGAAGCTTCGCAATAGCCGGACGACCATCGGTGCCAATCACGTGCGCTTTGGGTCGCGCGCCGCCGAGCGACGAGCCGCCGTGCAGCAACAGCCGCAACTGCTGGCTGGTCGCGTCGTCACGCTCGAACGCTTCCGCGGCGTTCAACAGCGCGCCGAGCTGCAGCCCTGCGGGCACGCCAGCGTTCTCGGGTGCCAGGAAGGCATGGCCGTCGGGATGGCGGTAGCGCAACGCGCCCTGGCGCATGTCGTCGCGTGCGCCGAGCAAGTAGTCGGCTTCCGAGCAAGAACGGGAGGGGCGGTTCGCTGCACGTGCCGAAGCAGCCTCTGCACGCTCGATGAGCTTGCGGCCCCAGCGGTCAGGCGCGGTATCGGAGAAGGCGCCGAACAAACTGCGGCCAACCGGAGTCTGGAATCGCCCAGCCTGCAGCGGCAGGTCCGGGTCGAGCGCGTACGCGCCGGCGCGACTGACGTAGCTTGGCCTGTACGCGAAGCTTGCCGACTGGCTGCGGGTAGTGCGGTGCATCCACAAATCGCCGGCGACGACGTCCTGGCCGCCGGCTTGGACGAACACCTCGATCCGGCCGGAGTCAGCCATCACGCGTCATCGCGAACGTTCGGATGCCGGACGCGCTGGGGAAGCCGCTCACCGGCGCGCAACCGGCCGATGTCGGTGCTGAGCGGGTCTGCCGCCGCAACGAGCGGATCGAGGATGCCGAGCGCGCGTGCGATGCGGAGCGTGTTCTCCAGGCTCACGGACCCGGGGTCGGTTGCGAGACGACTGACGGTGTTGACAGATACCCCGGCCCGGTCTGCGACTTGTCCTACGGTCAGCCCGCGCAGTTTGCGCCAGGTGACGAAGTGCGCCCCAATCTCTCGTGCAGCGCGCCCAACAGAAGGTGGAGTCGGTGTCGCCATCAGTCTAAGCTCCCAGATCTAAGGGCATATCTCCGATTAGCGCCCATATACACGAGATAATAGTGCCGCTTGCTGCGAAAAACCGGTGATCGTCTTAGGCAAAGGACGCGTACGGTTCGCCCTCGTAGGCCAAGATCGTGCGCCGGCCATCCGATCAAGTACACGCTCGGCTTCGTGCTGCCAAGGCCCTCCGGGTGCCGTAGCCCGAACGCGAGGAACGCGAACGTCGGCATGCCGGCAGCGTGGTGGTAGCGGAGCACCGCGCGCCACGGCGAAGCGGACAGGCTGCTGTTGTCAGCCTGCGGAATGCGGGCCTTGACGCAGTCAGGCAGATCGAGCCCGCCGTCATCATCGGCGCGGCACTCCCGCAGGACCTCAGCGGGAACACCGCCGAGAATCTCGAGGCGCCGACGCCACCCAAGCGCCTGGTAGCGCGCAGCGTCCGTGCTCGAGCGCAGGCCAGCTCCCAGAAGGGCTCGTCAAAGACGAGCGCGAACAACCGGCCGGAGCCGGGCATCAGAACGCGCCAGTTGGAAGCTCACCAAAGAGCTGCTCGAACTCACCGGCCGGCGCGTCGCTCAGACCGAGCCGTGCTTGCGCAGCCGCCCAAGTCAGCTTGGGCGTGAGCACCACCCGCCCGTGAGCCCGCAACTCGACGTCGTAGCGGTCGCTGAGCTTGCTGGTCAGCTCTTACAGCTGCTCGTCTTCCAGGATCAGAAGGATACGACTCGTCGAGGCGCTCATGGCCGCAGCTCCGTGCGTAGTTGCTCAGCGCCGGACTCGCGAGCCGCGCCGGCGGCCCGCCAGCACCCGAGCCGCCGAGCCGCTCGAGGACCACGCTGTGGGTCTCAACAAGCGGGTAGGCGCGGTCAAGCACCGCCCGCTCCAGCCGGTCAGCGTATGCTCGCGCGTTCGCGAAGCTCGCGAGCGGGTGGCCGCGTTGGCGCTGACCTCGCACGACCTGTTCCGCCTGGGCGCGGATGTTCAGTTGCTGCGGCGACCGGTCACCAGCGGCGGCTAGATCGGGGTCGAAACCGCATCGATGCTGGACAGCCTCCGCACCGAGCCGACGGTCCTAGAGGCAACCGGTGAGCTTCTGCCCGGGTTTGACGCCGAGCTTGCCACGGCCTCCACAAGCACCTGGCGCGGCGCGTCAAGAACCTGATCGACGGCTCGGCCACGGCGATCGAACGTGACAGCCGGGACTACGTGGTCAGCTGCGGCCACCAGGGCACGGTCACCAAGATCTCAGGCAACGCGGTGAACCAGCCGCAGCATGCTGTTTCAATCGGCCAGTGATCCGCCAG
>JAJYHG010000251.1 GCA_021784895.1 Actinomycetes bacterium | reverse complement strand
CCTCGCCGGTGCCGTAGACATCGGCGGTCATGAGCGTTGGAATCTGGGCGTCGGGGGTGATCAGTGCGAGGAAGCGCTCGTCCTCGAGCGGCTCGCCGAAGTGCATGAAGCGCCCGCCACTCCAGGCGCCGATCGCGGTGCGGGTGGGGTCGGTGGGCATCTGCCGGGGATGTTAGGCGCTCGGCCAGCTTCGATCGGGCAGTCGGGAACGCGCGAGCTCACCGCTGGCGCCACCAGACACCGGTGATCAGGTCGTGGAACACGACCTGATCACCGCCGCTGCTCGTCACGACCTCCCAGTAGCGACGCCGCAGCGGCTGCTCGGTCCACCAGCGGTCCTCCAGCAGCCAGGTCTCACAGATGGCGCTGATGGAGCGTCCCTCGACCCGCCGCGGCTGCCCCTCGGCGTCGGCCTGCACCTGCACGCGGCGCGGCAACGCAAGCCTGCGCGGCCCGGTCATCGCCTCAAGCCCGGTCATCGCCTCAAGCCCGGCCATCACTCGAACGGGGCCAGGACCGCGCGCCGCTCGGGGTATCGCGAGCGGGGATCGATGTAGAGGACCCGCAGCACAGAGTCGGGGCCGGCGCCGGCCCGCGTCTGGCTGACCGCCTCCCGCAGGCGCGCCGCACGCGCCCGAGCAGGCTCCTCGAGCAGGGCCCGCTGGTCGTTGGCGGGCGGTCCAAACCGCGCGACCGTCAGGCTGAGAGCCTGTGCCGGGGCCGGCAGCAGCTGCAGCCGAGGCACAAGCGCAAGACGCATCCGTACAGGGTCACTGAGCGACTCGCGAAACGTCACTTGCTGGCGCCAGGTACCACCGCGCTCGACCAGCACCGCCGCCAGCACGACCGCCCGCAGCGTGCGGCCGCGGCGCTCTCGCCGCGCCAGCAGGCGGTCGGCCAGCAACCCAAGCGCCCGCTCGAGCTGCTGGCCGCCTGAGCTTTCGGGCAACTCGAGTGACTCGCGCATGATCTCAGCAGCCTGGCGCGGACGCAGCGGCTCGTCAGCGCCAAGCGCAAGCCGCCGCGCCAGCAGGCCGGGCCGCCCAAAGCGGTCAGCCACTGCCGCAGGCGGCAGTGCCGCGAGTTCCCCGAGCGTCTCGATGCCAAGCCGCCGCAGCGCCTCGGGCAGCTGCTCTAGCGACACCACACCTGTCGCATCGCGCAGCAAATCGACTGGCAGCGGCGCCAGGAACTCACGGGTCGTTCGGAGATCGCCAGCGAGGATCAGCGGCTGGCGGGCCCGCGCCCGCGCCGCCGCTGCCAGCGCAGCGAAACGGGTGGGCGCCACCCCGAAACGAGCGGGCGTGCCGAGTGCGCGCCTGGCCGCCCGCAGCACGCTCTCGATCCCAGCGGCCCCGCTACCGGCGTGCAGCCGCAAGAGTCCGCGGGCGTCGAAGCACGCGACCCCTGGGCGCAGTGGCTCAACCGCCGCCCCGATCGACTCCAGCGCGAACAGCATCCGCTCCCAGCGCTCTTCGAGACCGGCCGGATCGGGCGGGATCAGCCGCAGCTGCGGGCAACGCGCGAGCGCCTCGCCCAGGCGCATCCCGGGGCTCACGCCAAACGTCTCGGCGGTCGCCGAGACGCCGCCGATCAGCTGGCTGCCCGGCTCGGGCGCGATCGCCGCCGCCACGCCCAGCAGCTCGGCTCGCCCTTCGGCGGCGTGCACCAGATCGAAGCGTGGCAGCAGGACGCAGGTGATCAGTTTGGAGTGATGGCCGGCTGCTGGCACGAACGTATGTTCGCATCTGCAGCCCGTTCTCTCAACCCACGCCAGTTCTGCCCCGCCGCCTCGCAGGCTCAAGACCCTCGCCCCATGAGCCGATACCAGAGCGATGCCAGCTACCCGGTCACCACAGCCCCGCACGCGCCCGGAGTAGACCAAACGTCTAGAACCTGCCGCCGCCGCTCAAGGCCGATCAAACCGCACCGACTGTGAATCACAACATGCTGGCCCGAGACAAGCACTCCGAGCGACTACTGTCCGGAGAGTCCGGACAATCGCTCGTCGTCGTCCTGGTCTCGCTGATGGTGCTGCTCGGCATGGCCGCCGTCGGGATCGATACAGCATCCTGGATGGTCAGGCGCCACCAGGCGCAGGTGGTGGCCGACTCCTCAGCGCTGGCTGCCGCCAACTGCCTGGCCAACCCGAGCGCCACACCGACGAGCATGGACATCAACGGCACGCTGACGAGCGTGCCGGCCTGCACCTCCGGCACCGACGTCAGTGACGCACAGACCGTCGCGGTCGACTACGCGGCCGCCAACGGCGTCACCATCACCACCAGCCAGGTGAACGTCAACACCACCAGCGACCTGGTGACCGTGAGCCCATCGGTTCAGTCCCCAGGGCTATTCGCGCGGCTGTTCGGGATCGGTCAGGTGACCGAGAGCGCTCAGGCAGCCGCGCACTGGGACAACGGTCCGAGTCCCTGTCCGAGCGCGAGAAACGACACGGGCTGCGCCTTCATGTTCGCCGACAACAGCAACTGCTCCAGCGCAACCAACGGCGTCGACCTGAACTCCTCCGGGACAACCGGGGTGACCGGTGTGATCATCAGCAACTCAAACCTCAGCGGCTCAACCAATGGCACCCCAAAGTTCGGAACGGCCTCATACGGCCCCAACGGGCCGCTTGGCGCCTGCTCCGATTCGATCACCTCAAACGGCCAGATTCCGTGGACATCGCCACCCACGCAGGCATCGGCGTACTACCCGTTCCCAGTCGACTACGCGCTTGACTTCCCCGCCTGTTACAACAGCGGCAGTGCCGTAAGCGGCGAGCTCCCCTGCCAGGCCAGTGGGACGCTCAAGGGTTATCCCCCCTTCTGCACCAACGGCGGCTCGAACATCACCTTCAGCGGCAGCGCCAACGGCGACCTGCCAATCACCGGCAACATCTACTGCGCCGTCGGCACGGGCACGCCCTCAGATCCGAGCACCTGGAACGGCGCGATCACGATCAACGTAAGGGCCAACCACGACTGGTATGACACCTTCGTCGGCGGCACCATCGACTACAAGGTCAACGGCAACGAGACCCTTTCGGCCTGCGGATATGACTCAACCGGCTACAACGCCTCCACGTGTAACCCGTCGGTCCCGACTCCGGTCACAGGCAACTACCCGATCTTCTACGCCACCGGAACGGGCTCACAGGCACTGAATGTCACCGTCTCCGGCAGCCAGACGCTCAACGGCGACATGTACGTGCCAAACGGAACCGCTTACCTCTACATGACCGGCAACAAGATGCTGACGACATTGATCGAGGGCAACAACATCAACGCCACCAAGATCAGCGGCACCTTCCAGGGCGACGGCCCGATCGAGCCCGGCTTTGGAAGCTCGGGCAGCGGCAACGACCAGCTAGTAGCACTCGGCTCGTAACCGAGGAGCGCTCGCCCCGGAGCGCCCCCGCCACCAGCCCCCCGGCCTGGCTCAGACCGCCGTTGACGGCGAGTTCAGCATCAGCGGGCCCAGCGGGACCGCGCGCAGATGGTGGTGATCCAGTTCACGCACGAGCTGGATCACCTCGTGCCAGGCCGCCGACGGGTTCTTGATCCTGATCTCGACTATCTCTCCGCGGTGAAGCGCCCGCGGAAGATGCCCGGGCTTGCTGATCGTGACCTTGCCTTCGACGAAGGTGCCGCCGGCGCTCTTGCCGAGCAGAACCTGGATCACGCTCGGCCCGCTGGAGGTGTAGAGGAAGTGGTGGCGCCAGCCGAAGCGGTGCTGCATCGGGCCGAGGCTCAGCTCGTGCACGAGCCGGCGCAGGTCGCCCTTGGTCCTGACCCAGCCGAGCAGGCCGCTGCCGCTCAGCTGCGGCAGCGGCTCGTCACCGTAGTCGGTGAGCATGTCGGCCGACGCCACTGAGCTGCTGCGCAGCGCGAAGGTGACGTGGATGCCGTCGCGCCCGAGCGCGCGCGCGAGCGCCGGCGCCTGGCTCGCGCTCGCCTGCACGATCACGCCGACCTGCGGCTTGAGCGTGGGCACCGCCGTCAGCGGCGGCACGGCGCCGAGCGAGGAGACGAGCCCGTAGGCAACGCTCGAGAGAAACGCGGTCAGCACGACCGTGGCGGTGGCGGCCGTGGTCGTGAGCATGCGCACAGCCCGCACCCGCCAGGCCGGCAGCGGCGCCACCCGGCGCTCCGAGCCCAGGATCAGCGCGGCCGTCGGCGGGCGCGAGGCGAACGAGCCATCAGGCGCCGGGCGAGGCTCAGAAAGCACCTGCGCGATCGCCACCCCGAGGCTGGAGGCGGAGCGGGCGACGCGCGCCAGCCCGTGACGCTCGAGCGCCTGGTTGGCGACCCGCACGTGCCCGTAGCCGAAGCCGTAGGAGATCACCGGACAGCCGCTGATCAGCGCCTCGAGCAGGGTCAGCCCGACGCTCGAGTGGATCAGCACGTCGGCGGCGGCGAGCACTTCACCCATGCGGTTGGTGAAGCCCATCAAGCGCACGCGCGGCTCACCGGCAAAGCGCTCTGACATGCGCTCGCGCAGCTGTGTGTTGCGCCCGCATAGGCAGAGGACCAAAGCCTCGGGCGCGACCCCGAGCGCCACCTCCACCGCGCCCGCGAGATCCCCCACCCCCCAGCCACCGCCGGACACCGCGATCACCGTCCGGTCGCCTGGGAGCCCCAGTGCGGAGCGAGCCTGCTCGCGCGCCGGTGGCTCGGCTACCGCCTGCGCCGTCGGCGGCTTGGCCCAGCGCACGCTCCCCGGCCCGGCGATCCGCTCGACCTCAGCCTGGGCTTCGGGATGCGAGATCAGGTGCAGGTCGATGCCGGGGTGGGCCCAGAATCGCAGTCCCGCGATGTCGGTGATCGACGCGTAGCAGGGCACGTCCAGCTGGCCGGTGCGGCGCATCTCCCCCAGCACCTGGGTGGTGCCCGGGTAGGTGGATACGACCACGTCGGGCTCGTGCGCCTTGATCAGGCGCAGCAGCCCGCGCCTCGAGAAGCGGCTGAGCAACCGTGAGGCGACCCAGCGGCTCGGCGCAAACTCCATGAACAACCGGTACTGCAGGTCAAACAGCCACGGCATCCAGCGGAACATGAAGGCCGAGCTCTTGCGCAGCACAGCGGTGGCCACGCTGCCCATCGCCGGCAGGCCGTTGACCACCGCGATAAAGGCCTGCGGGTCCTCGTGGTTGAACTCGCGCGCGATCGCACGCGCGGGGAGATCGTGTCCGGCGCCGATGTCAGCGGAGATGATCAGAACCTTCCTGGGACAGGCTTCAACCTCCTCATCGGCCGGGCCGGTGGCGCGGACCTTCATGCTGTGACGCCCCTATCGATCATCTCTTGGCTGGCCTGGCGAAGTGTCATGGCGCCTCGAGCGCGGCTCACCGGCTGCGCTCGTCACGCCAACCTTACCGTACCGAGCGCCGCAGACTGCAGCGCTTTCATGATCGCCGGCAGCGCCGCCGCGGTCCGCCGGTGCGAACCCTGCGCACTGTAGTGGTCCGCATCGTGCAGCAGGATTACGTCGCCTGCCCGCAAACCGCGAACGACACGCCCTGCGATCTCCTCCGGCGTGGTGACCCGGCGCCAGTCCTGCCCCCATTTGGACCACAGCAGCGGCTGCAACTGGCGCTCGCGTGCGACCCGCAGGCTCGCCGCGCTGTAGATCCCGTATGGCGGCCGGTGCAGGCGCGGCGTAATGCCGGTCGCATCGGCGATCGCGGCAATGCCACGCTGAAAGTCCTCCGCCATCGCAGGCGCGCCACGCCGCTGATGGAGCTGATGCAGATATCCATGCAGGCCGACCGTATGGCCGGCCGCCACGATCCGCGCCGCGAGGCCTGGGTAGCGAGCTACCTGCTCGCCCACCAGGAAGAAGCTGGCCGTCGCACCATGCTGGGCGAGCACGTCGAGCACGGCCGGCGTGCCCTCTGGGTGCGGCCCGTCATCGAAGGTCAGCGCGACGTATCTCGACGCCGCCGGCCCGCTGGCCGGCGGCGTCGCCAGAGCGCCGCCCACGACCAGCTCCAGCCGTGGGACTGCCGCAAAACCCGGCCGCTCGAGGTCGCCGAGCGTCAGCGGCAGCTTCAGGCTGCGGCCCAGGGCGGGCACATGCATGCCGAGCAGGTGGCGGATCACTGTGCCATTTTCGACACAAAGCGGCGTTTGCGTCTGCCCGCGCTCTAATTTCATGCTCGTGCCCGAGCCCTTCGACCGCGAGGTGACCGTCCGCCGGCAGCGCTTTGCCAGCCGCGACAGCGGGTTTGCCGTCCTCGACGCGGAATCTGAAGGCGGCCCGGTGGTGCTGGTCGGGCCCTTGATCCACCTCGAGGTCGGCGAGCGCGCCCATGTGACCGGGGTGTGGGTGAACGACACCCGCTACGGCGAACAGGTGAAGGTGGAACAGGCACGGCCGCTGCCCCCACAACAGCGGGGGGCGCTGATCTCCTACCTGCGCCGGATCCGTCACGTCGGCGAGGTCCGCGCCAGCAAGCTGGTCGACCGGTACGGAGCCGAGCAGGTGCTCGACTCGATCGACGCCGATCCAGCCGCCGCCTTCCGCCGGGCCGGCCTGAACCCGTTCCGCGCCGGCGAGGCGGCGGCCTCCTGGAATGAGATGCGCTCCCTCCGCCGGCTGCACGTGCTGCTCGCCCCCCACGGACTGGCCTATCTCGCCAAGCGCATCAACGACGCCTACCCGCGCACCGCGCACCGCGTGATAACGGAGAACCCCTATGAGCTGACCCGCGTTTTCGGTGTCGGCTTCCGCGTCGCCGACAGAATCGCGCGGGCTGGCGCTGAGTCCGTGGATGAGATCCCCGGCCGGGTCAGCGCGGCGCTGGTCTACGCCCTCTCCGAGGCCGAGTCTCACGTCGGCAGCACCTGCCTGCCGACCGGCCAGCTGCTGGCCGCGGCCCGCGATCTGCTCGGCCAGCTGCCGGATGAGGAAGCGATCGCAACGCTGGTCGAAGACGGTGAACTCGTGCGCAGCGGCGACTGGGTCTACCGCAGGCCCACCTGGGAGCTCGAGCAGGAGCTGGGTGAGCGGATCCTGGAGCTCCTCGGCGCTGGCGGTGGCGGTGGCGGCGGCCGTCTGCGCACCAGCGGTCCACAGGCGCCCACGCCGGCCAGCGGAGAGCTGACTCTCACAGCTGAGCAGGAGGCCGCCGTGCGCGCCGCCTTCACATACCGCCTGTCGGTGATCACCGGCGGTCCCGGCACCGGCAAGACGGCCACGATTCGCGCGATCGCCGACCTCGCTACGCGGCAGGGGGCGAAGGTTATGCTGGCAGCGCCCACCGGTCGTGCCGCGCGGCGGATGACGGAGGCGAGCGGCATCGAGGCGAGGACGATCCACTCGGCACTCGGCTGGGTGCCGGGCCAGCCGCCCGAGCACAACGAGGACGACCCGCTGGCCTGTGAGCTGCTGATCGTCGACGAGTCCTCGATGGCGAACCTCGAACTGATGGTGGCGCTGGTGCGGGCGCTGGCACCCGGGTCACACGTGGTGCTGGTCGGCGACGCCGACCAGCTGGCGCCGGTGGGCGCGGGCAAGCCGTTTGCCGACCTGGTCGCCTCCGATGTCATCCCGACCGCGCGCCTGGGCCACATCTTCCGCCAGGCGGCTGGCAGCATGATCGTTCAGGGCGCGCACGCGATCCGGCGCGGTGAGCTGCCTGAGTTCCAGCCCGGCGAGGGCATGAAGCAGGACCTCTTCCTGATGGAGCGCACCGGCGCCGCCGATGCCGCGGAGCTGATTGTCGACCTGGTCGCGCACCGGCTGCCCCGCCACTTTGGCGTGGACCCGGTGGCCGAGATCCAGGTGTTCGCCCCGGTGTACAGGGGCGAGCTGGGGATCGACGCCCTCAACCGGATGCTGCGCGAAGCGCTGAACCCCCACGGCAGCCCTGTGGGTGCCGGGCGCCTGCGGATCGGCGACAAGCTGATGATGACCGGGCGCAACCTGCACGAGAAGGGCCTCATGAACGGCACGGTCCTCTACCTGGAGGACGAGATCCCAGGCGCCGATGGTGACGACGCGGCGCTGCTGCTGCGCGGCGACGAGCAGCTCTTCCGCCTACCACCTGAGGAGGCCGAGAGCCTGCGCCTCGGTTACGCCTGCTCGGTGCACCGCGGCCAGGGGATCGAGCTGCCGGTGGCGGTGATCGTCGCCCACGATCAGGCCGGCGGCTTCTTCCTGCGCCGCGAGATGCTCTACACGGCGGTCACGCGCGCGCGGCTGGCGACGGTGATCGTCGGGAGCCGTGCGGTGGTCGCTCGCGCCGCGCGCACGCCCGACACCGACAGACGCCACTCACGCCTGGGCGATCTGCTCAGCCGCGCGCGCTGACGCGGAGCTCCCACTCCCCGGCCTCGACCACGTCCCCGTCGTGCAGCTGGCGGCCCCGGCGGTTCTCCACGCGGCCGTTGACCAGCACCACGCCGGCGGCGAGCAGATCCTTGCCGCCGGCGCCGCTCTCGACCACACCGCCGAGTTTGAGCAGCTGGCCGAGGCGGATCATCTGGCCGCTGATCTCAATCTCCTGCATGCGCCGGAGCGGGGTTACCGCGGTGCCATCCGGATCGCGCCGTCAAGCCGGATCACCTCGCCGTTCAGCATCGTGTTGGCGACGATGTGGCAGGCGAGGTCGGCGTACTCGGAGGGCCGCGCGAGCCGTGGCGGGAACGGCACCTGAGCGCCGAGCGACCGCCGCACCTCTTCAGATAGGGAGGCGAGCATCGGCGTATCGAAGATCCCGGGGGCGATGGTCATGACGCGCACGCCCCGGGCGGCCAGCTCACGGGCGGCGGGGAGCGTGAGCCCAACCACGCCGCCCTTGGAAGCCGCGTAGGCGACCTGGCCAATCTGGCCGTCATAGGCGGCCACCGAAGCGGTGTTGATGCAGACGCCGCGCTCACCCTCAGCGTCCGGCTCGTTGCCGATCATCGCGGCGGCGGCCAGGCGCAGCGCGTTGATCGTGCCGAGGAGATTGATGCTGATCACCTGCGCGAAGTGCTCGAGCGGCGTCGGTCCGTCGCGGCCGATCAGCTTCGCGGGCCAGCCCACCCCCGCGCAGCACACGGAGATCCGCAATCCCGCCGGGCACGCCTGCGCAGCCGCCTCGACGGCGCCCGCCACGGCATCCGCATCGGTCACGTCCGCGGTCCGGGCGATGCCGCCGATCTCTGCGGCGACCAGCTCGGCGCGGCTCGAGTTGAGGTCGGCCACCACCACCGTCGCGCCCTCGGCCGCGAGCCGCCGCGCGGCCGCCTCACCGAGACCCGATGCGCCGCCGAAGACGATCGCCGCTGTTCCCTTGATCTGCATGGCCACGCTGCTCAGGCGATCGACTCGATCCGTAGCCTGCGGACCCCGGCCGGGATCGCCACCTCAACCTCGTCGCCAGCCCGCCCGCCGATCAGCGCCTGCGCCACGGGCGAGCTCGAGGAGATCAGCCCCTGCTTGGGGTTGGCGTCGTTCGGCGAGACGATCTTGAAGGTCTGCGCGGCGGCGCTGTCCAGGTCGGTGACCGCGACCGTGCTGCCGTGGTGGACCTCCTCGCCGCCCGCCTGGTGCTCGACCACGACCGCCGCGCGGACCTGCTCGCGCAGCCTCAGGATGCGCGTCTCCAGGTGCGCCTGCGCCTCCTTGGCGGCGTGGTACTCGCCGTTCTCGCTGAGGTCACCCCACTCGCGCGCGGTCTTGATGCGGGCAGCGATCTGGGAGCGTCCCGCGCCCTCGAGCTCACCCAGCTCCTCGCGCAGCCGGCTGAGCTCAGCGGCGGTCATCTCGATCGTCTCCATCGGCTTCTCCTACGTTCTCCCCACCAGGTTGCGCGGCACCTCACGCCGACGTTAGCCGATCTCCGCCGGCCGGACGCGCGACGTGCGCAAAGATTTACGAAAAATCGTACCCCCTGGTCCGCCTAGCGTTAGACTGCGCGCGTGGGGGTGACGGCTCACGTACGCCGCGGGACGAGGGCGCTCATGCTGGTGGCGGCGAGTGCGCTGCTCGTGGCGCTGCTGGTTCCGTCCGCCTCAGCCGGCCGCACGGGCCTGGTAGGCACCGGCGCATTCTGGACCGGCGCTGGCCCGGCCGGCTCACTGTCGGGTACCGTGTACGTCTCGGCCGTGGGCTGCAAGCACGTCCGCCCGGGCCAGGTTGCCGGCCAGCGCAGCGGTATGGAGCTGTTCGGCACCTACAGCCACGGTGGCACGCTCGTACGTCCCTTTGACTTCGCCGGCTTCTACAGCTACTGCAGCGGCCACCGCCGCAGCTACCGGGCTGAGTTCCTGATCAGCGAGCCCGGTGCGGGGCTGCTCCAGTTCCGCCCGGCCGGCTTCGCGGTCGCCCCCGGCGATCCGCTGCGGATCACGATCACCGTCGTGGGCGCGCGCCTGAGACTGACCATGACGGACGTGAACACCCACCGCAGCCGGAGCACCGTGGGGCCGAGCCTGGGCCTCAGAACCGGCTGGGCGGCCGGGATGCTGCCGATCTACGCCGGCGCCAACGGAGAGCCGATCTTGCGGGGCGCGCTACCGCTCGTCGATGAGTACTCGCCGACCGGCGGGCCAAACGCCGACGCCGGGCCGGCGCCGTTTGCGCCGGTCGTGTTCCGCGCCTTCAGCGTCGGCGGAGCTCGGCTGAACTTCCGGCCAGCCGCGAGCAGCTCCTCGGCTTGGCACGGAAACACCGGCTCGCATGCCAGCGTCACCCACCCTGCCGACGGCGCGTTTGTGGTGATCGGCACGCTCCGGCCGCCGCGTCTGGGCAAGACGGTGGACGTCACCCTGGTCAGCGGCACGAGCGCGATCAGAACGCCCGGCGCGCGCCGCTTTCACAACCTGAAGCAGGCGCGCGAGATTCCCAACGGCTCGGAGATCGACGTAAGCCACGGCCAGGTCCAGCTCACCCTGGGGCTGCCGCACGGCAAATCAGAGACGGGAGTCTTCTACGACGGCCAGTTCAAGCTCCACCAGAACCGCCGCACCGGGGCGACCACAGCCACCCTGACGGGCGGCAACCCGCTTGCCGCCTGCTCGGCCGGGGCTGCCGGCAGCGGCAGCGCAGTCGTCGTCGCGCCGTCCGCACACGCCGCCGCCGCGGGCGCAGAACGGGGTCAAGCCGCGCGCCGAGGCAAGAAGCGCAAGAAGCCTGGCCACACGAGCAACAAGCCCAGAGGCAAGCGGCTCCGCAGCCTCTGGGCAAACGCCCACGGCAGCTTCACAACCCAGGGCTCGGGCGCCGCGGCGGCGGTGCTAGGCACACGCTGGTTCACCGAGGTCACCTGCGCGGGCACCTATTTCAAGGTCGCACGCGACAAGATCCGGGTGACCGTCGACTACCCGCACCCGCACACGGTGCTCGTCACCCAGGGCCACTCGTTCTTCGCCCCCAACCCGGCGCCGATCATCTCGGTGACGCCGGTAGCGAGCACCGGTGGGCGCTACAACGTCCAGATCAGCGGCTACTACGAACTGACCGTGGTCGGCGACCTTCAGCCCTACTACGTGGACGCCGCGGTCGCCCCGCTGCTGCCCAGCGGCGGTAACAACGCGCTCTACCCGGACGGTGAGGTGAACGGCACCACCCGCTGGCACATCATCTTCCACATCACGCCCAACCTCAGCCACTTCCAGGACTGGAACGTGGGCGTGAGCGACGGCGGCCTGCTGTACCTGGTCAAGCTGCGCGTCAACTGACGGACGCCGCCGGACGGCCGGCTTCAGCGCATGGCGCTGACCAGCAGCGCCGCACCAAACAGCGCGATCATGTGCAGCGCCTGGTCGACGAGCGCGGCGACGACGTGGTTGGCGACCGGGTCCATGCGCTTCACGCGCCGCAGGTAGGAAAGCAACAGCCGCCCATCGTCCTGGATCAGGTGTGGCAGTGCCACCGCGGCCGCGATCACCAGCGTGCCCCACCCCATGCGCCCCGCAATCCAGATGAAGGCCGGGACATAGCCAGTTGTGTAGGTGAAGGTGTGGCTGAACAGCGCCCGGCGTGCCCGCGGATCCCGGCCGAGCCCGCCACGCTTGTGCGTCGCCTGCCAATCGGTCTGCAGGACGTAGTCACCCAGCTGATGGCTGACGAAGAAGACGATGAAGACGGCGGGCCAGGTCACCTAGGTTGCCTCGATCCTGCGATCGGCAGGCGCCGTCTCAGCGTTTAGCGCCAGGCCCCCGGACGGGTCCGGGATCGAGAAGATGCGCATCTTGGCCTGCCGGCCGCGGACCTCGAACTCGTCGACGAACGTCAGGTCGTCGGGCACGGCCTGCAGGGC
Source organism: Actinomycetes bacterium (assembly GCA_021784895.1). Taxonomy (GTDB): domain Bacteria; phylum Actinomycetota; class Thermoleophilia; order Solirubrobacterales; family Solirubrobacteraceae; genus Palsa-465. The sequence continues at coordinate 52,934 of JAJYHG010000251.1, read as the reverse complement.
CGCCCGGGTCGCTTCGGCGACAAACAGCATGTGGTCGGTGTTCTTGGTCATGCCCTCCAGGCGCGAGGCGGTGTTGGTCGTGTCACCGATCGCCGTGTACTCCACGCGCTGCTCGGCGCCGACGTTGCCGCACATCACCGGGCCGGTGTTGAGCCCGACTCCCATCCGGAAGCCGGATTGGTAACCCTGATCGGCCAGCCAGGCGTTGAAAGAAGCAAGCCGCGGGCCGATCATCTCGCGCGCAGCGCGCAGCGCCCGGTCGGCGTGGTCGTCCTGCTCCAGCGGCGCCCCGAACACCGCCATGATGCCATCCCCCATGTAGGCGATCAGCGTACCGCCGGCGGCGAGGATCGCCTCTGTCATCTCGTTGAGGTAGTGGTTGACGACCGCGATCACCCTGTCCACGGGCTGAGACTCAGAGAACTTGGTGAACCCGCGCAGGTCACTGAACATGACCGTGCAGACGCGCTCGACACCGGCCAGGCGCAGATCGTCGTCGGTGCTCGAGAGCACCTGATCCACGACCCCGGGGGGCACGAAGCGCGCGAAGGTCGAGCGTGCGTGCTGGCGCTCAAACGCCTCGCTCAGGTAGGTGACGGCCAGCGTGCCGAAGCTCGAGAGCAGCAGCGCGAGCTCCGGGTCAACGACCGCGACGATCCGCCCGGAGTCAAACGTCAACTGCGACACAGCCGCGTAGAGAACGCCCACGACCAGCCCGGCGCCGAGTGCCCGTAGCGCCCAGCCACGCAGGCCGAGCGCCGGCACAACCGAACCGAGCGCGAGGATCAGCAGCAGGTTCACCCAGCCGGGGGCGTCTCGCAGCGGAATCCCGTGCAGCACGGTGGCAGCGGCGTTGGCGACAATCTCCGTGCCCGACATCAGCCCGTGCCCCATCGGCGTTGCGTGCCGGTCCTGCAGGACCGGCGCGGTACCGCCGATGATCACCGTCCGCCCGCGCACCTGCGACGCCGGGAAGTGGCCACTGAAGACGCGCCAGTAGCTGACGTAGGGCGCGGTGCCAGGCGGCCCGGCGTAGTCGATCGGCACGGCCCGCGTTGCGCCCCCGAACAGGCCCGGCAAGACCGGCCGCCCCAGCGCCCGCGCAGCGATCGCGGCTGGGAACGTCTCCAGGCCCTGGTAGGAGTACTGGGTCGTCGAGATGATCCCGGTGGCGTCGGTCAGGACGCTGGCGTCGGCGGCCACGGCATCACCGAAACGCCGCAGGTTGGCGTTGCCGCCGAGGATGTCGGTCGAGCCGTGTGGTCCCACCGCCGTGGTCGCGAGCACCACGTGCCTGGCGTGCGCGAGCGACTCCGCCAGCGCATAGTCATCACGGATATCGGTCGGCTGCGAGAACTGCAGGTCGATCGCGATGTGCGCCGCGCCTGCCCTGACCAGGTTGTCAACCACGCGTGCGTCGTAGCGGCGCGGGAACGGCCAGTTGGCGGCGTAGTGGTCGCGCTCAGCCCTGGCCGTGGCGAAGAAGCTGAGCGTGGGCGTGTCGATCCCGACCACCAGGAAGCGCTTGAGCAGCGAGCGGTTCGTGCCCCGCACCTGGTAGCGGGCGTCGAGGGTCTGCAGCTCGGTGCGGTGCAGGGCGCCGGTCGCGTAGGAGAGGATGCCCACGCCCGCCGCGAGCACGGCGACCAGCGCCAGCAGCAGCCGGCGCCGACGGCGCCAGCGCAGCCGGCGCACCTATCCCCCCCAGCACGGCAGCAGATCGGGCATGCACGGGCAATCCTATTCGAGCCCGTGGCGGCTTGAGCGAAAGCTGGCTGGGCGTTTAGAGTTCTGCGCGATGGTGATCGCCGAGCGCCGGACCACGCAGCCCTCTGCGCATCCCCGGCGGGGAGCATGGCCGGGGCGGCTGGCCACCCACTGGCCGATCGCGGTGCTGGTGCTGGCCGGCGCCACGATCCGTGCCCTGACGATGGCCGCCTACCCACCGGCGCTGCTCTTCCCCGACTCCTGGGGCTACATCGCCGCCGGCCTCTCTGGCGGCTTCGTCGCACTGCCGAGCCAGCACCCAGCCGGCTACCCGCTGCTGGTGAAGCTGCTCACGCTGCCCGGCCGCAGCCTCGCCGAGCTGGTCGCCTTCCAGCACCTGGCGGCGATCACCGTGGGCGTCGCGATCTACGCGGCGCTTTACCGCGCGCGGCTGCCCCGCTGGGCAGCCGCGGCCGCCGCGGCGCTGGTGCTGCTCGACGGCTTCACCGTGACGCTCGAGCAGTACGTGATGTCAGACACCTTCTTCACGGCGCTGCTCCTGGCCGCAGCGCTGATCGTCGCCTGGCCGCAGCTGGCCGGTGACCGGTCGCCGCTTGCTTGCCGTGCCTGGACCAGGCGGTCGCTGCTGGCCGGCCTGGTGCTGGCCTTCGCCGCGCTGGTGCGCGAGGCGATGCCATTCACCTTCCCGGTGTTCCTGCTCTACCTGATCTGGACGCGGACCGGATGGCGGGCGATTCTGGCGTTCACGCTCGGAGCGGCGCTGCCGCTGCTCGCCTACAGCGCCCTGGTCGACGCGCGCTACCGGGTCTTTGGCCTGACCGCGACCTCCGGCTGGGTGCTCTACGGGCGGGTGGCCGGCTTTGCCGACTGCAGCGGCGTGCAGCTCAGCCGGCTCGAGCAGCGCCTGTGCGAGACGAGCGCCCAGCGCGCAAGCCACCCCACGGCCCCCGACTGGTACATCTGGGAGCCGTCACCAGCGCAGCGGCTCTTTCACCCCGACACCCAGAGCCTGGGGCAGGTCGCGCCCACCAACCGCGTGCTCAGCTCGTTCGCTGAGACGATGATGCTGGCCCACCCGCTCGCCTATGCGGACGCCACCCTGGGCGACTTCCTTGACTACCTCACCCCCGGGGTGACGCCGTACGCGAACGCGATCAGCGCCACCGCGCTGCCGCGCACGGCGGCCGCCGAGGCGCACGCATCCGTGGCACAGCACGCGGACCTCCCCGGCCTGGTGCTGCACGTGCAGGCACCGGCGGGACTGGTGCGCGCCTACCGCCGTCTGGTCCACGTGCCGCGGGCGCTGCTCGCCCTGCTCGCGGTGGCCTCGGTGCTCGGGTTTGCGCTCGCCAGGCGCTGGCGGCGCGAGATCTTCCTGTTCTCGGGCGGCGGGCTGTTGTTGCTGCTCGGCACCGCCGCCACCGCCGGCTTTGGCATCCGCTACCTGCTGCCGGCGGTGCCGCTGCTCGCGATCGGCGGCTCGCTCGCGCTCGCGGAGCTGGCCGCCAGGCTGCGCTCTCCCAGCGCGGCCAGGGCCGCGAGTGCAGCCTCGGCAGTGTCGTAGTGGACCATCTCGGTCACCAGACCGTCACGGATGGTCGTGAGGTTCGCGGTGCGCGGCGGGTCGGGCTCCTCGGCGCTCGCCGGAGGCTCAAGCACCACCACCAGGTGGTCACCCGCCTCGACCACGTCGACGATCGCCGGCAGGGGCTGTCCTGACCGTCCTGCGCGGCGGACCCAAGCGAGCACCTGCTTGCGGTTCTGGCAGCCGTCCTGCGGGCTGCCCGCGTGCCAGCGCACGTCTGGGTCAAGCAGCTGCGCGAAGGTGTCGTAGTCGCCGCCTGCGATCGCGGCGTGGACCTGGCGGACGAGATCGGCGCGGCTCATGAGAGCGAGCCGATCACGCGCGCGTGCTCGCGCAGCGTCTCGTCGCCGTCCTGGCCAGGCTGGCGGCCGAAGCCGCAGTACATCGCCAGGCCGAGGTCATCTATTTGACTGACCCTGCCATGAACGCCGGGGATTCTCGGTTCGCTCGGGGCGGTCATCTCGGGGCGGTCATGGGTCTTTGAGACCTTGATCCAGGATGTTGCGGGCGGCGTTCACATCCCGGCCATGGACCGTCCCGCACGAGCACTCCCACCGGCAGACGTGAAACTCCGTGAGTCCCTTGGGGCCGGTCTGCTCGCCGCAGCTTGAGCAGCGCTGGGTCGAGGCAACAAACCGGCCGGGCCGACCCCGAGGTCGCGACCGAGGATGGCGCTTGGAGTGCGCTCGAGATTTCTTGGCCATTGCGTCCAGCGCGTCTGTGGCTAGTGCCGAGCGGCCACCGAAAGTTTGACTTGATCGAGCACGCACGCCAGACTACGCCTCACGCTACAGCGACAGCGTCATCCGAGCGAACCGATGAACTCGCCTCCGCGGCACCGCACCCGATGGAGGAGACGCCCACGCGCGAAGCCGAAGCGAGTCGGCGTCCCCCCAACTTCATGGCGCTTGCGGGCCTCGGGTGTCGCCTCGGCCGCGATCTGCCTGGGTGTGTGCCTGGCGGTGAGCGCATCGGCCGGGGCCGCCGCGCGCTCGGCGAGCGCGCGGCTTGATCCCAGCCAGCGCGTGGTGGGCCACGACAGGGCCGTCGTGAGCCGCATCATGATGGATTGCCGGGCGTTCGCGCTGCATGGCTGCCCGTTCGGCGCGACCGCGTGGACGGCGAACGGGCGCGGCGGGCTGTTGTACGCGATCGACGTGCGCAAGACGGCCGGGGATTCGTGCGGGCTCGGCGTCGTGTACTTCTTCGATGTGGAGCGGCTGATCGCGACGACCGGGCGGCTCGCTCCCCACGCAGCAGTCGCATACCTCTTCCGAGCTGTCACCGCTGCGGGCCCGCGGCGGTTCGCTGTCCGCTATGCGGTCAACCCGTCTGGGAATGCCTTCTGCTACCAGTTCGGGAGCGCCGGGACAGATAGCTATGTCTACGGCTGGAACGGTCATCACCTGATTCTCATCTCGGGCCGGCCGCCGCGGCCGCCGAGGGCCCTGGCGCCATGACCACCCGCGCCGGCTCGCGTTTGCGCAGGCCGCGCCGGCGCCGCTTGCCGCTGGCCCTGGGGGCTGCCGCAGCAGCGCTGTTGGTGCTGTGGGTGGCGCTGGCGCAGCAGGCGGGGGCGTCCTTGTCGTGTCTGACCGGGACGGCGCATTTCACTGCGACTGGCAGCGAGCAGTGCTACACGGTGCCAGCGGGCGTGACGCAGGCGCGGGTCGTCGCGGTGGGCGCGCCGGGGCAGAGCGTGTCCAGCGCGGGTGGCGGCTTCGGGGCCGTGGTGGGCGCGATCGTGCCAGTCACCGCGGGACAGACGCTGTACGTGGAGGTTGGCGGGACCGGCAGCGGCGGCGCGGGCGGCTTCAACGGCGGCGGCGCGGGTGGTACTGGCGGGACGCTTGGCGGTAGCGGCGGTGGGGCATCTGACGTGCGCACGGTGTCATGCGCGCCCTCATGCCCGGGTGAGACCAGCGGCACGCTCGGATCGCGGCTGCTGGTCGCGGCCGGCGGTGGCGGCGCGGGCGGCGCCGGCTCTGGTCAGTCCAGCAACTGCCAGGGTCCGATGCTCTACTGCGGTGGCGGCGGGTACGCAGGCATGTTTCCCCAGTCGGGCGGCCAGGGCGTCCCGAACGGCTCTGCCACCGGCGGCGGTGGCGGCGGACCGGCCAGCGCCGGCGCCACGGGTACTGCAGGCTTCGCCGGCGGCGGCGGCGCGGGCGGGATCTCAGGCCTGGCAGGGTTGCCCGGAGCGCAGGCCGGCGGTGGCGGTGGCGGCGGTGGCGCGAGCGCGACCGGGGGCGGTGGCGGCGGTGGTGGCGGCGGCTATTTCGGCGGTGGCGGCGGTGGTGGCGGTGGCGTCGACGCCTCGGCCCACAGCGCCGGCGGTGGCGGCGGTGGCGCCGGGTCGAGCTTCATCGAGTCAGCGGCGACATCAGGCTCGACCAGCACCGACACGAGCGGAACGCCATCGGTCACGATCACGCCCGTGACGGCCCCGCCCACGGCTTCGATCTCCTCACCAGCCTCGGGCGGGTTGTACACGCTCGGCCAGTCGGTGGCGACGAGCTTCAGCTGCGCCGAGGGCGCCGGCGGCCCCGGGCTGCGGTCGTGCGACGACAGCAACGGCACCAACACCGTGAGCGGCGGAAGCGGCCACCTGGACACCTCAACCGGCGGCGTGCTCACCTACACCGTGACCGCCACATCCAAGGATGGGCAGACGGCCACGGCCCAGATCACCTACACGGTGCTGGCGTGGGTGAAGCGGCACTCCGGCACGCGCCAGGCCCTCGACGGCGTCTCGTGTGTGCCCGCCAGAACCGCGGCGGGCGGGGTGAGCGCCGATTGCTGGGCGGTCGGGGCGCGCGGCACGATCGTCGTGTCACACAACGGCAGCTCGGTCTGGCGCGCGCAGCACTCGGGGACGCTCGCCAGGCTGCGCGGCGTCGCCTTCGTCGGGCCATCGCGCGGCCTCGCAGTCGGTGCGGGCGGGACGATCCTTACCACCGGCAGCGGCGGCGCCCACTGGACCAGGATCTCCACCCGCCCAGCGACAAGGCTTGGCTTCAACGCGGTCACCTGCCAGCCGCGAGGAACGCGCTGCTGGGCAGTGGGGTCCGGCGTTGCCGCGATCGGCAGCGTGACGAGCGCAAGCTGGACGCTGTTCACCGTCCACGGTACGAGCGGCACCTGCGCCGGCACCACGAACGCGTGCCTGAACGGGGTGGCCCTCGCTTCGCCCGATGAGCACTGGGCGGTCGGTGGCGGAGGCGACATCGTCGCCCAGTTTGACTACCGCTCACGGCTGTGGTTTTCGCAGCTCAGCCTCGGCTCGGGCTACTTCACCGCGATCGCATGCACCCCGGCGCGGATCGCCGGCCACGGCCACTGCATCGCGGTCGGCACCGACAACTCGACTGCTCACCAGCGGATCTACATGACAGTGACCAGCGGCAGCAGGTGGACGCCTCCCAGCTCACCCCCAAATGGCACCCTGCCGGCGTTGCGCGGGGTGGCGGTGCTCCGCGGCGCGCCGCCCACGGGCGACGCCTGGGCGGTCGGGGACCATGGCCTGATCGTTCGCACCGGTAACGGCGGAGCGAGCTGGGTGCGCGAGCCCTCGGGCGTGACGAGCGGCCTGCAGGCAATCAGCTGCCCGAACGTCTCTTACCCGAGGCGGCAGCTGTGCGTCGCGGTGGGGAGCGGCGGCACGATCCTGACTCGCCTCTGAGGCGGCCGGCGTGAACCGGGATGCTGCAACTGGTCGCGCCCGGATCCCGCGGCTGGTGCGGGCGATGCGCAGCCATGCCAGCTTGATCCTGGCGGCCGTGGTCGCGGGCGTCCTCGCCTGGCCGGGGACCTCGGCCGCCCGTCCGCCGGGCCGGACGGGCGCTCGTGCCGGATCGCCCTCGGCCGCGCGCGCGGCGACACGCGCGCTCACCGCGACACGCGCGCTCGGCGCGCTCGTGTTTTCGCGCGGCTTGCGCAGCACGTCGGTGTGGGTGGCGGCAGCCGACGGCGCCAGCGCGCGCCGGGTCGCGGCCGGCGAGGACCCGCAGATCTCCGCCGACGGGCGGCTGATCGCCTACAGAAGCCGCTGCCACGGGTCCTCATGCGAGCAGGATCTGATGCTCATGCCCGCAGCTGGGGGCGGGCGACCGCGGACGCTCGCGCACGGCCTGCAGTGGCCGTTCTCCTTCTCGCCGGACTCGCGCACGATCGCGGCGGTGCTGGGCACCCCGGGCGGTCGTGAGCGACTGGTGGTGATCGATCTGCAGACCGGCGTGCAGCGCACGATCGCGACCGGCTGCTCCGGGTGCTTTGGCGGGCTGAGCTTCGCCCCGGACGGCGGGCAACTGGTATACGCGCTCGCGAGCAGCCAGAAGACGGTGCCGTACGGCGATCTGTACCGCGTCGCTGTCGCTGGCGGCGCACCATTTGTGGTCACGCACGATCAGCGTGCGCTTGACCCGCTGTGGGGGCCGGGCGGGCGGATCGTGTTCGCCCGCCGGATTTCAGGGACCCGCGCCACGCTTTCGCAGGAGCTGTACCTGATCAACCCGGAGGGCCGGCACCTGCGGCGGCTGACCTACACGCACATCAATCCCGCGATCGTGCCGCTGATGACCGGGCTCCAACCCACCGCATGGTCGGCCAGCGGCCGACGGCTGCTGGCTGAGTTCACCGGCACCGACACCAGCTATGCGGTCACTGTGAACGTGCGCACCGGCGCGGAGCGCACCGTGCCCGGGAACGTCGTCGGCACCGCACTGTCAGCCGACGGCAGCACGATCCTCGGGGAGATCGGGGGTGTCGAGGGTGAGAGCTTGGGCAACGTGGTGAGTGTCCCCTACAACGGTGGCCTGATCCGGGTGCTCGCCCGCAACGCCGGCGCCCCGGACTGGAATCGGTGAGCGCGCCCTCGGGCCTGCGGCGCCGGCGGTGCTCGGGAGCCGGCCGCACGGATGAGTTCGGACTGATGGACAGCGAGCAGCTGCTCAGCTTTGTCGGTGACGGACGGCGGGCGACACAGGCTGGCGAGCTGACGCCGGCGGATACCGCCGAACTCTCGAGCTTGCTGGGCATGACCGACCCTGTGGAACAGAGCGTGCGCTCGATGGAGGATCTCCCCAAAGTGTCACGCCTGGCCAGGGAGCGCAACAGTGGTGCGATGCGCTCCGCGGCGACCCGGTGAGGTGGGCCGTGGTGAGAGCCAAGCGTGTGGCTCCGGGCGCGAAGCAGCGGCGAGCGCCCGGAGGGGAGAGCTCACATGTTGCGCCGGTACTCGCCGCCGACGGCGTAGAGCGCGTCGGTGACCTGGCCCAGCGAGGCGTGCTTGACCGCTTCAAGCAGGCTCTCAAAGACGTTACCGCCGCTGCGGGCGGTGTCCTTGAGGCGGGCCAGGGCGGCGGGGCGCTCGCGCGCGCCACGCTGCTGGAAGGCGCGGAGGTTTGAGATCTGCTGGCGCTTCTCCTCGTCGGTTGAGCGGATCAGCTCCAGTTCGTCGATCCGCTCGCCGTGGCCCTCGCGCGGCAGGAAGGTGTTGACACCGATCAGCGGCAGCTCACCGGAGTGCTTGAGGCGCTCGTAGTGCAGGCTCTCCTCCTGGATCTTCGAGCGCTGGTACATCGTCTCCATCGCGCCGAGCACGCCGCCGCGCTCGGACAGCCGCTCAAACTCGGCGTAGACGGCCTCCTCGACCAAGTCGGTCAGCTCGCTGACGATGAAGGAGCCCTGCAGCGCGTTCTCGGTCTGGTTGAGACCCAGCTCGCGGTTGATGATCAGCTGGATCGCCATCGCGCGGCGGACCGACTCCTCGGTCGGTGTGGTGATCGCCTCGTCGTAGGCGTTGGTGTGCAGGCTATTGCAGTTGTCGAGCAGCGCATAGAGCGCCTGCAGGGTGGTGCGGATGTCGTTGAAGCTGATCTCCTGCGCGTGCAGCGACCGACCGCTCGTCTGGATGTGGTACTTGAGCATCTGGCTACGCGGCGAGGCGCCGTAGCGCTCGCGCATCGCCCGCGCCCAGATGCGGCGCGCGACCCGGCCGATCACCGCATACTCGGGGTCCATGCCGTTTGAGAAGAAGAAGCTCAGGTTGGGAGCGAAGTCGTCGACCGCCATCCCCCGGGAGCGGTAGTACTCGACGATCGTGAAGCCGTTTGCGAGCGTGAACGCCAGCTGCGTGATCGGGTTGGCGCCCGCCTCGGCGATGTGGTAGCCGCTGATCGAGACGCTGTAGAAGTTGCGCACACCGTGGTCGATGAAGTACTGCTGGACGTCACCCATCATCCGCATCGCGAACTCGGTGGAGAAGATGCACGTGTTCTGGGCCTGGTCCTCCTTGAGGATGTCCGCCTGCACGGTGCCGCGGACCGTGCGCAACGTCTCCGCCTTGATCCGCTCGTAGACGTCACGCTCGACCAGCTCCTCCCCGGAGCGACCGAGCAGCGCCAGCCCGAGGCCGTCGCTACCGGCCGGAAGCTCACCTGAGTAGCGCGCGAGCGGCTCCGGTATCGGCGTGCCGGTCTCACGCAGGTGGCGCTCGACCTGCTGGTCGATCGCGGCGTTCATGAAGAACGCGAGGATGATCGGGGCGGGGCCGTTGATCGTCATCGAGACCGACGTCGCCGGGTCGCAGAGGTCAAAGCCCGAGTAGAGCTTCTTGGCGTCGTCGATGGTCGCGACCGACACGCCCGAGTTGCCGACCTTGCCGAAGATGTCCGGGCGCTCGTGGGGGTCGGCACCGTAGAGGGTGACGGAGTCAAAGGCGGTTGACAGCCTCGCGGCCGGCTGGCCGGCGGAGAGGTAGTGGAAGCGGCGGTTGGTGCGCTCCGGGGTGCCCTCGCCGGCGAACATGCGGGTCGGGTCCTCACCGGCGCGGCGGTACGGGTAGACGCCGCCCGTGTAGGGGTAGTGGCCGGGGAGGTTCTCCTTGAGCAGGAAGCGCAGCCGGTCGCCCCAGCCATCCAGGCGCGGCGGCGCGAGCTTCGGTATCCGCAGGCCGCTCAGCGAGCGACTGTGGTTATCACCCGTGACCTCGCGGCCGCGAACCGTGTAGCTGTAGGTCTCTGCGGTGATGCCGGCAATCCGCTCGTCCCAACGCTCGAGCAGCGCCCGGGCTTCGTCGCCCAGCTCGGCGAGCGCCTCCTCGGCGCGCCGGCTGAGCTCATCGGCCGCGGGGGAGTCTGCGCCGAGCGCCCGCGCCGCCTCCAGGTAGGCTTGAGCCTGGGCTGCGCGCCGGGCGGCGTGTTCGACGGCAGCGTTGACAGCCCGGCCCTGCTCGGCGATCTCAGCCAGGTAGCGGGTGCGGGCCGCTGGGATCAGGCCGGCGGGCGGCCGCTCGCGCTCGGGTTCGGAGGCGGGCTCGAGCCCAGAGGCAGGCTCGGGCCCGGAGGCGGCTGGCTGCCGCTCCCAAACAGCGGCCTCGGCGCCGGGAAGACGGCCGATCCGCTGGCAGAGATCCTCAAACAGCCGCGTCACGCCCGGGTCGGCGAACTGGCTTGCGACCGTCGGATGGACGGGGATCTGCTCGTCTCGCAGCTCAAAGGCCGCGTGGTTGCGCCGCCACTGCTTGCGGACATCGCGCAGCGCATCTGACGCGCCCGGCCGGTCTGACTTGTTGATCACGACCAGCTCGGCCAGGTCGAGCATGTCGATCTTCTCGAGCTGGCTCGCGGCACCGAACTCGCTCGTCATCACATACACGGGAATGTCGACGTGGTCCACCACCTCAGAGTCACCCTGTCCGGTGCCCGCGGTCTCGACAATCACCAGGTCAAACCCGGCGGCGCTGCGCAGGAATGCCACCGCGTCGGCGAGCATCGCGCTGGTGGAGCGGTTGCTGGCCCGGGTCGCGACCGAGCGCATGTAGATCCGCTCGTTGCGCAGGCTGTTCATCCGGATCCGGTCGCCGAGCAGCGCGCCGCCGGTGCGCCGGCGGGTCGGATCGACCGCGATGATCGCCACGTGCAGGTCCGGCAGCGCCTCGCTGAAGCGGTGCAGCAACTCATCGGTGACCGTGCTCTTGCCGGCGCCGCCGGTGCCGGTGATCCCCACAACCGGAGCCCGGCGCGGCGCCGCAGCCCACTCGCCGCGCAGCCGACGGAGCGCCTCCTCGTCGAGCACCCCGTCCTCGAGCGCCGACAGCGCCCGCGCGACCGTCAGGTCGGCGAGCGGAAGCTTTGGGGATTGTGGCTCATTTTTGAGCCATTTCATCCATGGCTTCTGGTCGGCGTCGCTCTCGGGGCGCGCCGGTCGCCCCTCGCCGGCGGCGCGCGCGCCCAGCCCTCCGCGCGCCCGCGCCATCAGATCGTCGATCATCCCCCCGAGACCGAGCGCCATGCCGTCGTTGGGGTGGTACAGCCGCGCCACCCCGTCGCGCTCGAGCTCGGCTATCTCGGCTGGCGTGATCGTGCCACCGCCGCCGCCAAAGACCAGGATGTGGCCGGCTCCACGCTCCCGCAGCAGCTCAAGCGTGTAGCGGAAGAACTCCATGTGCCCGCCCTGGTAGGAGCTGACCGCGATCGCGTCCGCGTCCTCCTGGATCGCGGCGCGCACGATCTCAGACACGCTGCGGTTGTGCCCGAGGTGGATCACCTCCGCGCCGCGGTCCTGGATCAGCCGCCGCATCACATTGATCGCCGCGTCGTGGCCGTCAAACAGCGACGCCGCGGTCACGAACCGCAGCGGCACCAAGCCGGGCTCGGGCCCGGGCTCGGGCTGGGCTTGCTCGGCGGTCACCGCAACGCTCATCGTCTTCTCCTCGAGCCTGCCTCCGGACCCAGCTTCTCCAGCCTGTTCCCGGCGCCTGCTCCTCGATCCGTCAGGTCAAGCACCTATAATACGCGGCCTTTCAACTATTGGAAGGCCGTGTAACCCAACCTGGCGCGGCCACACAGCGAAGCAAGGGGACGCAGGCATGTCGATCGGTCGGCTGGCAGTGGTAGGCGCGGGCTTCATGGGCTCTGGAATCGCGGAGTCAGCGGCCGCCGCAGGCGTGGAGGTGACCGTCTACGAACCCGAGGAGGCACCGCTCGAGCGCTCTCGCCAGCGCCTGCAGACCTCGCTTGACCGCGCGGTCGAGCGCGGCAAGCGCAGCGGCGAGGAGGCCCATGCGCTGACCCGGCGGATCACCTACACCACCGTGCTCGAGGAGCTCGCCGACGCCGAAGCGCTGGTCGAGGCAGTCTACGAGGACCCCATGCTCAAGGGTGAGCTGTTTGAGCGCCTCGACGCGCTGGCGCCCGCAGCGCAGTTCCTGGCCTCAAACACCTCGTCGATCCCGATCGCGGCGCTCGCGGCACACACAAAGCGGCCCGAGCGCGTCGTCGGCCTGCACTTCTTCTCACCGGTACCAGTCATGGCACTGGTCGAGGTGGTGGCCGCAATCGACACCAGCATCGCCACCGTCGCGGCCGCCGAGGCGTTCGCGACCCAGATCGGCAAGCAGCCGATCCACACCCCCGACCGCGCCGGCTTCGTCGTCAACATGCTGCTCGTCCCCTACCTGATGGCGGCGGTACGGATGTATGAGCAGGGCTTCGCCAGCCGCGAGGACATCGACACCGGCATGAAACTCGGCTGCGGCCACCCGATGGGCCCCCTGACGCTGTGTGACTTCATCGGCCTGGACGTCCTGCAGGCGGTCTGCGAATCGCTGCACGACGAGTTCGCCCGCCCCGAGTACGCCGCCCCGCCACTGCTGCGGCGCATGGTCACCGCGGGTCATCTCGGGCGCAAGAGCGGACGCGGCTTCTACGACTACGGCTGAGCGGCAAAGTCACCGGCGTCGCGGCGCAGCGGCTCGAGCACCTGAAACAGCTGCTCGCAGGCCTCGGCCGACAGCGCCCCCATCGCAAAGCCGCCCCCGTTCAGCGTGCGCGTCGCCTGCTCGGCCACCTGCCTGCCCCGCTCGGTGATCCGCGCGAGGGTCGTGCGCCGGTCGTGCGCATGGGCTATGCGCACGACGTAGCCGCTGGTCTCGAGCTTGTCGATCACGTTGGTGACGCTCGCGCGGTGCACCTGCAGGCGGTCTGAGAGCTTGCCCAGCGGCAGCTCACCAAGACGGCTGTAATAGAGGACCATCAGCGTCTCGTAGCGTGCGAAGGTCAGCGCGAACGGCTCCAGCGCTGCGTTCAGGCGCGCCAGCAGGATCTGCTGCGAGCGCATGATCGAGGTCACAGCGACCATCTGCGCGGTCGCGCCCGCGCCCCAGTGCGACTCCCACTGGCGGCGCGCCTCCACAATCGGGTCGAATGCGAGCTGGTGCTCTTGCATAGGCAGGCGTCAAGCGTAAGGGCTCACGGCGAAATTAGTGGAGTGCTTTGACGAGTGGCTGGGCGTGGCTGGGGCCGCACGCGGGATGAGTCGATGCAGCGCATCGGCGTTGCCCGCGGGCGGCATCCAGGCGCGTCCCGACGCCGCCAAAGCGCGCAGTAATTGAGTCGTGAGCCCTGGACCCTGGCTGCGGCGGGCTCGCCGCTGCTTCGCCCGCCGGGGCTGGTGCTCTCGCACCTGCCGGACCGCGCGGGGATCGAGTCGGTCGTGCTCGAGACCGTGCTCTAGCCTATCTCGAGCATCAGGTCACGCGCCTCCACGTGCCTGGTCTCGCGCAGCACCACGCGCGTCACGATGCCCGCAACCGGCGTGGTGATCGTGGCCTCCATCTTCATCGCCTCGATCATCGCCACCGCCTGGCCGGCCTCGACACGCTCGCCCTCGAGCACCTTCACGGTCGCGCTGCCGGCAAACGGCGCGGCGATGTGGCCGGGCTTCTCGGGGTCGGCCTTTTCCGCCTCCACGACTTCCACCTTGACGCTGTGGTCACGCACGATGATCGGCCTCAGCTGGCCGTTGAGCGTCGCCATCACGGTCCGGTAGCCATGGCTGTCGGGCTCGGAGATCGCCTCCAGGCCGACGTAGAGCTGGACGCCGCGGGCGACCGTGACCGACGCCTCGGAGCCCGGTGTGAGGCCGTAGAGGTAGTCGATCGTGCCGAGCGGCGAGAGGTCGCCATAGCGCTTGACGAACTCGTCACGCTGCCTGCTGGGACCGGGGAATAGCAGCCTGTTCAGCGTCTGCCGGCGGCGGGCACCAGTGGCATCGTCCGCCAGCGCCTGCAGATCCTCGCCAGCCAGCTGCTGCTCACCAGCCGCGCGCCGCTCGCGCCCGGCGAGCACCTTGCTGCGAAACGGCTCCGGCCAGCCGCCCGGCAGGTCGCCGAGCTCGCCGGCCATGAACCCGATCACCGAGTCCGGAATGTCGTAGCGCTCGGGATGCGCCTCAAACTCGCGCGGGTCGGCATCGGCGGCCACCAGCTGCAGCGCCAGGTCGCCCACCACCTTCGATGATGGGGTCACCTTGGTCGGGCGCCCGAGGATCTGGTTGGCGGCCGCATACCAGTCCTCGATCTTCTCGAACTGATCCCCGAGCCCGAGTGAGATCGCCTGCTGCCTGAGGTTTGAGAGCTGGCCGCCCGGTATCTCGTGCCGGTAGACCCTGCCCGTGGGCGCGGGCAGCCCGGACTCGAAGGGGGCGTAGGCGCGGCGCACCGCCTCCCAGTAGGGCTCGAGCTCACAGACCGCCTCGAGGCTGATGCCCGTATCGAGCTCGGTGTTGGCAGTGGCGGCGATCAGAGACGAGAGCGACGGCTGGCTGGTGGTCCCTGACATCGGCGCGCTGGCGGCGTCAACGGCGTCCGCGCCGGCGTGGGCAGCCGCAAGCAGGGTCGCAAGCTGGCCGCCGGGCGTGTCGTGGGTGTGCACGTGGAGCGGGAGCTCAGGGAAGCGCTCACGCAGCGCCGACAAGAGCCGCGCCGCCGCACCGGCCCGCAGCAGCCCAGCCATGTCCTTGATCGCGAGGATGTGGGCACCGGTCTGGGCGATCCGCTCCGCCAGACGCAGGTAGTAGTCGAGCGTGTACAGGTCCTCCGCCGGGTCGAGCAGGTCGCCCGAGTAGCACATCGCCACCTCCGCGACCGTGGTGCCGGTTTCGAGCACGGCCTCGATTGCGGGCCGCATCTGCGAGACATCGTTGAGCGCGTCGAAGATCCGGAAGATGTCGAGCCCGGACGCCGCCGCCTCCTGCACGAACGCGCGCGTGACCGCCTCTGGGTAGGGGGTGTAACCGACCGTGTTGCGGCCCCGCAGCAGCATCTGAATGCAGATGTTGGGCAGCGCCTTGCGCAGCGCGTCGAGCCGTGCCCAGGGGTCCTCGCCGAGAAAGCGCAGGGCGACGTCGTAGGTGGCCCCACCCCAGGCTTCGATCGAGAGCAGCTGTGGCGTTGTCCGCGCCACGTGGGGCAGGACCTGCGTGAGGTCGCGAGTGCGGATCCGGGTTGCCAGCAGGCTCTGGTGAGCGTCGCGGAAGGTTGTGTCGGTGACCGCCAGCTGTCGCTGCGCACGGAGTGCCTGCGCAAACCCCGCCGGCCCCAGTTCGAGCAGGCGCTGCCGTGAGCCCGGCGGGGCGTCCTGGCCGAGATCGATGACGGGCAGCTTGGCGGCTGGATCGGTCGCACCGGGGTTACGCCCGTTGGGCTGATTGACCGTCACGTGCGCCAGCCAGCTGAGGACCTTCGTGCCGCGGTCGGCTGACTCGCGCGGCTCGAGCAGCGCCGGGCGCTCCTCGATGAACGACGTCGAGAGCTCTCCGCTGGCAAAGCCGGGGTCGTCCAGAACCGCCTGCAGGAACGGGATGTTGGTCGCAAGCCCGCGGATCCTGAACTCGGCCAGGCCGCGCTTTGCGCGCGCCAGCGCGATCGCGAAGTCCGGGCCGCGCGCGGTCATCTTGGCGAGCATCGAGTCAAAGTGCGGACTCACGTACACGCCCGCGTTCACGGTACCCCCGTCCAGGCGGATGCCGGCGCCGCCCGGTGAGCGGTAGGTCGTGATGCGCCCGGTGTCGGGGCGGAAGTCGTGCCAGGGGTCCTCGGTGGTGATCCGGCACTGCAGCGCCGCACCGCGCACCCGGACGCGCTCCTGGGAGAGGCCCAGTCCCGCTAGCGTCTCGCCGGCGGCGATGCGGATCTGCGACGCCACCAAGTCGACGTCGGTCACCTCCTCGGTCACCGTGTGCTCAACCTGGATGCGGGGGTTCATCTCGATCAGCACGTGCTGACCAGTGCGTGACCCTTGAGTGTCCAGCAGGAACTCGACCGTGCCGGCGTTGAGGTAGCCGATCGAGCGAGCGAAGGCGACCGCGTCGCGCAGGATCGCATCGCGGATGACGGGATCGAGGTTGGGCGCCGGCGCGATCTCGACCACCTTCTGGTGGCGGCGCTGCAGCGAGCAGTCGCGCTCGTAGAGGTGGATCGTCTCGCCGCTCGCGTCGGCGAGGATCTGCACCTCGATGTGGCGGGGGCGCAGCACCGCCTGCTCGATGAACATCGACGGGTCGCCGAAGGCTGCCTGCGCCTCGCGCATCGCCGACTCGAGCGCCGCCCGCAGCTCCGAGCGGCTCTCCACGCGTCGCATGCCGCGCCCACCACCCCCAGCCACCGCCTTGGTGAAGACCGGGAAGCCGATCTCATCGGCAGCGTCGAGCAGCACCTGGATGTCTGTGGTGGCGGGGCTCGAGGCGAGCACCGGCACGCCCGCTGCGATCGCGTGCTCCTTGGCCGTCACCTTGTTGCCCGCTCGCTCGAGCACCTCCGGCGTCGGCCCGATGAAGGCGAGACCCGCGGCAATCGCGGCCCGCGCCAGCTCTGGGCTCTCCGACAGGAAGCCGTAGCCCGGATAGATCGCATCCGCGCCCGAGAGCTTGGCCACGCGGATGATCTCCTCGATGTCCAGGTGCGCCCGGATCGGGTGGCCGCGCTCGCCTATCAGGTATGCCTCGTCCGCCTTCTGGCGGTGCAGCGAGGCACGGTCCTCCCAGGTGTAGACGGCGACCGTCCGCGCGCCGAGCTCAAAGGCGGCGCGAAAGGCCCGGATCGCAATCTCGCCACGGTTGGCGACGAGGATCTTTTCGAACATGGAGAGGTTCTTATCAGGCCTCGTCAAGCAGGCGCTGCGCGAGGCCGCGGGCCCGCCTTAGCGCCAGCGGGTCTTCCTCCACGCCAGCGCTCGCGACGGCGCCCTCCGCCAGCAGGAAGAGGTGCTCGCCGAGCCGCTCTGGATCTGCCACCCCGGCCAGCGCGCAGCGCTCGGCGAGGATCCGCGCCACCTCACGCTTGTGGCTTCGGACTACCCCCCGGCCGGGGTGCGCGCGGGGCAGCTCGGCCGCACCATTGAGCAAGCCGCAGCCACGAAAGCCTTGGCCGCGGGAGAGCTCGGCGTGGTCGAGGTAGGCGTCGAACACGGCCAGCACGCGCTGCCGCGGATCGTCCGCCTGCGCCGTGCGGCCGGTCAGCAGCTTGAGCCACTCTGCGTGGCGGGCGTTCAGATACGCCACCACCAGTTCATCCTTGGAGGCGAAGTTGTTGTAGAGGCTCATCTTGGCCACCTGGGCCTCGGCCGTGATCGTGTCGATGCCGGTGGCGGCGATCCCATCGGCGTAGAAGAGCCGGGCCGCTGCCTTGAGCAGCTTCTCGCGTGCCAACCCCATGTGCACGCATTGTAAGTTATAGGTAGACTGACCTACCTATGAGTCTCGCCATCGACCTCACTCGATTCAGGGTGCTCAGCTTCGACTGCTACGGCACCCTGATCGACTGGGAGGCTGGCATCGCCGCGGTGCTGGCCCCGTGGGCGCGGGAACAGGGCCTCGGCCACACGGCGGAGGAGCTGCTTGTCGCATACGCGGACAACGAGGCGGCCGTGGAGCGAGAGCTGCCGGCGGCCCTCTACCCGCAGGTGCTTGCCGCCGCCTTCCGGCGCACCGGCGCGACGCTCCAGGCAGCGGTGGACGACCGCTGGGCGCAACGCCTAGCGGTGTCGGTCCCGGACTGGCCCGCCTTCCCGGATTCAGCGGCCGCGCTCGCGCGGCTCTCAGCGCACTACCAGCTGATCATCGTCTCAAACGTCGACCGGGCCGGCTTCGCGGCCAGCAACCGGCGCCTGCGGGGCGAGTTCGCGGCGATCATCACCGCCCAGGACGTGGGCGCCTACAAACCCGCAGAGAACCACTTCAAGGCGCTCGCAGCGAAGCTACCGGAGCTCGGCGTCGCCCGCGAGGAGCTGCTGCATGTCGCGCAGAGCCTCTTTCACGACCACCTGCCGGCCAGACGCGCGGGGCTGCAGTCGGTCTGGATCAACCGCCGCCACGACCGCCCTGGCTGGGGTGCCACACCCCAGCCGCAGGGCGAGGTCGCGTTCGCCGCTGAGTTCCGCTCGCTGGCAGAGCTGGCCGACGCGGCTGACGAAGCGTTCGCCGCCGACGCGCGGCCTGCGAGCGCCTGACCCGGCAGAACATCGCTCAGACCGCGAGCGCCCGGTCCAAATCGGCCCAGAGATCCTCTACGTCCTCCAGGCCCACGCTCAGGCGCAGCAGCCCGGGGGGCACCCGCGGGCCCTCCCAGCGCGCCCGGGCCTCGAGCGTCGAGGCCACCCCGCCGAGACTGGTCGCGTTCTCGATCAGCACCAGCGAGCGCTCAACCGCCGCCGCCCGCTCGGCCCCCGCCACGTCGAATGAGAGCAGCGGCCCGTAGGCGCTGACATAACGGGCTGCCACAGCATCACCCAGGCCCGGATAGCGGACTCGCGCCACCGCCGGATGGCCGGCCAGCCGCCGCGCCAGCTCGGCTGCGGTCGCCGACTGGCGCTCGGCCCGCAGCGCCAGCGTCTTGAGCCCGCGCAGCAGCAGCCAGACCGGATCGGGCGCGGCGACAATCCCCGAAGCGGTGCGGAAGGCGCGCAGCCGCGCGGCCGTCTGCGGGTCAGCGCACGCAACCACGCCGAGCAGGGCGTCGTGGTGGCCTGAGAGGATCTTGCTGGCGCTGTGCAGCACCAGGTCGGCGCCGTGGGCCAGCGGCCGCAGCAGCATCGGGCTGAGCACCGTGTTGTCGACGACCACGCGGCCGCCGTGCGCGTGGACGCGCTCGCACACGGCGGCAATGTCGGGGAAGGTGAGCATCGGGTTTGAGCAGGGCTCGATCCAGACCAGGTCGGCGCGGGGCGGCTCGCCGGTCTGGTCAAAGGTCGAAACCTCGAGCCCCCAGCGCGTCAGCTCGCCGCTGAGCAGCCCGACCGTCCCGTAGTAACCCCCGTCGGCGACCGCAACCGTCGCGCCCGGCCAAAGCAGCGCAAGCACGAGCGCGGTCGTCGCGCCCATCCCCGAGGGGAAGAGCAGCGCCTCGCCGCCCTCGAGCTCACCGAGCCTGCGCTCAGCCTCGACCCCGACCGGGTGCGCGTCGCGCTGGTAGTAGAACGGCCCCGGCTGCCCGTCAGCGTAGGCGTGGACGGTGGCCCGGTCAACGGCCAGCGGGGCCCCTGCGGCGAGCTTGGTCTCGGGCTTCAAGGGTCCCAGGCTAGTGGAACGCGTAGGCTCTGGTCGGTAACTGGCACGATCGCGGTGGCGCAGCGGAGGCTCCTGCGGCCCGCGGCGATCACGAACAGTAAGGAGATCTGATGACAGAGTCGCTGCGCGTCGGGATCAAGCTCTCCCAGGACGCCTCGATCGAGAGCTACAGGGCCGTCTGGAGAATCGCCGACGAGGCGCGCTTTGACCACTGCTGGGCGATGGACCACCTGGCGAGCATCGGCCCGATCGGCGAGGACCGGCCGATCTTCGACGGCTGGGAGCTCTTGGCTGCCATGGCGGTCGCGACCAGCCACGTCCGCATCGGTCTGCTGGTGACCGGCATCACCTACCGCAACCCGGCCCTGCTGGCAAAGATCGCGACCACCGTCGACCACCTCTCAGGCGGCCGGCTCGAGTTCGGGATCGGCGCCGCCTGGGCAGCCAACGAGCACGAGATGTACGGGATCACCGGCCTCGACCACCGCGTGGGCCTGTTCTCCGAGGGCCTGCAGGTGATGCGCTCGCTGTGGACCCAGGAGCGGACCGACTTCGCCGGCCGCTACTACACGATGAAGAACGCCGTCGCCAACCCCAAGCCGGTGCAGCAGCCCTACCCGCCGATCTGGGTCGGCTCCGGCGGGCCTGCAATGCTCAGGCTGACGGCCCGCCACGCCGACGTCTGGAACGCCAGCGGCGCCGCCGGCCGTGACGTCGCCGGCGCGCTGGCCGCCTCGCGCCAGCTCGACGAGGCCTGCGCCGCGATCGGCCGCGACCCCCGTGAGATCCGCCGCTCGGTTCAGCTCGCCGCGGGCGCCGACCCAGCCGCGCTTCTGGAACGCGTGCACGGCTTTGCGCAGGCCGGCTTCAGCGACGTCATCATCATGCTGAGCGGCGGCTCGATGGCGACCGACTCAGACCCGGTCAGCACCACTGCCACCGTCGCCGAGCAGATCCTGCCTGAGCTGCGCCGCGCCTACCCACCGGCCTAGCCCCCTTCAGCAGCGCCCACCAGCGCGATGCGCCGCCTGAGAGGGTGCCCGCCGGCGTACTCCCGTCCGCGAGGCTCCCTGCTGATCAGGCGGCGCTGCGCCCCTGGCTGGGGCGCCCAAGTCGTGATCGTCTGGTCCTGGCCTGCGTGAGACGAGCAGTTCACACGGGACTCACGCGGCCATCTGTCCTATCGATCCAGTGGCGACCTCCCGCGCCGCCTCAGATGCTCGCGGCCCGCGCGGGGCCGAGCTCCGAGAACTCCTGCATGGTGGTTTGAAACAGGGTTTTGTCGATCTTTCCGTTGAAGATCGGGACACCCAACTCGACGCACTTAGCGATCACGTCCTTGCGCTCGAGTCCAGACTCTTTCGCAAGCTCGCTAGGCGTCAGGTGATTTCCCATTGGTCCCTGCCTCCTTGTGACGATCAGTACATGGCACCATTATGTCGCTGCCCCCAGATGGACGCAACCGCTATGGACAGGAGACGGATCCCATGGCAGCCAAGCGGTCAGCGGCCTGACGCCTTCCGTGTCACAATGGACCGACTCGGGGCGTGGCGCAGCCTGGTAGCGCGCACCGTTCGGGTCGGTGAGGTCCCCGGTTCGAATCCGGGCGCCCCGACTGGTTCACGTAGTACGTCGACCCGCAAACACCGCCGAACAGGCCGCAGTCATTGGGCTTGTTCGCGCGGTGTGCTTTGACGCTCGGGGGTGTTCGGTGTCCCTCCGTTGCAAGTCCACTGCAGAGGCCGTTGCTCTGGTTGATCGCCGTGGCCGGCACCTCCTCCGGATCTCGCCGAGCGCGAGGTGCAGCGCCAACGTTTCCGAGCCTAGCTGCGGGACTTCCCACAGAAGCGTCGCAAGCTGCGCCTCGGCGATCTTCGCGGAGTTGGCAAGACCCTGGTGCTCGACGAAGCTCGCGATGCGGCCCGTGAACGCGACTGCAAGCGCGAAGATCAGGCTGGCAGCGTCGTGACGATGCTGACCGGCACTCGTCGGGCCCTGGCTCGGGCCAGATGTCCGCGGTGTCCGGAACCATCTGGCTGATGATGGTGCTTCTCGACCTGGAGCAGGCGCAAGCACGCCTGAACGGGCTCGATCAGGAGCGAGCGACGCTCGCACGGCAGATCGCAGCGATCAGGTCGGCGGCGGGCGCGCCGGATATCGCCACCGCAGAGGGGCGAGTCGCGCTGTTCCAGCTGTTGTTCCGCGGGCGGGATGACGTGTTCGCGACGCGCTGGGAGAGCACAAGATCTCCTGGCCGCTCGGGGTGGGCGCCGCGCTGCTCGAACGAGTGGCGGACGGGCGTGTGCCATAAGCCGAAGGTCAAGTGCGCCGAGTGTGCGAGCAGACAGTTCGTGGCATTGACATCCATCGAGCTGCGCCGGCACCTCGAGGGCCGGCAGACGATCGGGATCTACCCGCTCCTGACCGACGAAACCTGCTGGCTGGTCGCGATCGATCTCGACGGCGACGCCTGGCGACAAGATGTCTCCGCGCTGCGCGCAAGTGCGCAAGAACTTGGCATCCCCGTTCTGATCGAGCGCTCGCGTTCTGGCGATGGCGCGCATCTGTGGGTCTTGTTCTCCAAGCCTGTCCCGGCGCATGTCGCGCGGTCCGTTGGGTCCCTGCTGCTCACGCGCGCGATGTCACGACGAGCGATCGCGATGAGCTCGTATGACCGCCTCTTCCCCAGCCAGGACACGATGCCCGCCGGTGGTCTTGGCAACCTCATCGCGCTGCCGCTTCAGCGTCAGCGTCGTGGCGCGGGATGCACCGTTTTTCTCGATGGCGAGCTCGAGCCCTACCCCGACCAGTGGGCCTACCTCGCCGGCGTGGAGCGTCTCACTGCTGATCGTGCGGTCCAGATCGCGGACGAGGCGGACCGCGCTGGCGGGGCTCTTGGCCTGCGCTCCGCCGCGTGCAGCAGGACACAGGCGCTACCCCTGTCACCCGGTGCGCTCGCGCCAAGCGAAGTGCAGGTCACCCTGGGTGGGCGTGTCCAGATCCCTTTGCCGGATCTAGCACCGCCGTTGCGGGACCGTCTGGTCCGAACGGCCATGTTCGCTAACCCGATGTTCCACGAGCGCGAACGTGCCCGGCTCCCGACCCACAACACGCCGAGAGTTGTCTCCTGCCACGAACAGACTGCGACACACCTGCTGCTGCCACGAGGATGCCTCGGCCGTGCCGTCGGCGAGCTGGAGGCGTACGGGGTCGCCACCAGCGTCAACGACCTGCGCAGCGACGGCGACGAGATCAGCGCTGCGTTCACCGGAGTCCTGTCCGAGCACCAGCACGCGGCGGTCACGGCGCTCGCAAGAGACGACATCGGCGTGCTGGTCGCGCCTCCAGGCGCGGGCAAGACGGTCGTTGCGGCGGCGCTGATCGCGGCCCGGGCACGGTCGACGCTGATTGTCGTTCACCGCCGGCCGCTCCTTGAGCAGTGGGTCGGCCGACTCAGAGAGTTCCTCGACGTCGACCCCGGCTCGGTCGGCACGAGCATCGACAAACCAGGAACCAGCGGTATCGACGTCGTGATGGTCCAGTCGCTCGCTCGGCGCGAGCCAAGCGAGCTCGCGCGCTACGGACACGTGGTGGTCGACGAATGCCATCACGTCCCGGCCTTCACTGCAGAGCGCGCGCTGCGTGAGCTGCGGGCGCGCCTGGTGACCGGCCTGACCGCGACTCCCGAGCGCCGTGACGGCCACCACCCGATCATCACGATGCAGTGCGGGCCGGTCCGGCACACGATCACAGCGACCACCCAGGCCGAAACGGCGGCGAGGCGCGTCCTGCTCGTCAGGGAGCCGCCGTTTGACGTCACGGCGCTGCCACCGGAGCCGGGCATACAGGAGGTGCTGAGCGCTGTGGCAGCTGACCGCGACCGGACCGGACGGATTGCCGCTGACGTGCTCGCCGAACTTGCTGAAGGGCGCTACCCGCTCGTCCTGACCGAGCGCCGCGACCACCTCGACGTCTTGACCGAGCTGATCACCGCCCACACCGATCGAGTCGCAGTTCTCCACGGCAGCATCGGCAAGCGTGCCCGGCGGCGAGCAGATGAGCTGTTGACCGCATCGCAACCCCGTGTGGTGCTCGCCACGGGCCGCTACATCGGCGAGGGATTCGACGATCCGCGTCTTGACACGCTCGTGCTCGCGATGCCGATCGCGTGGAAGGGCACGATGACCCAATACGCGGGCCGGCTGCACCGTCACCACGACGCCAAGCGCGAAGTCCGCATCATCGACTACGTCGACAACGCCGTGCCGGTACTGCGGCGCATGTTCGCCAAGCGGCAGAGGGCGTACGCGACCCTTGGCTACACGATTGGTTGACGTGCGCGAGCGCGACGGACCCATCCTCGGAGTCTGGCCGCCCGCCGCGCGTCGACACGGTCGACCTCGGTTCGACCCGTGATAACCGGATCGAGCTCTGGCTGGCCCTGCGGGGGCGGGAGCTGGTGCTGCTGCGCCCTGGTGTTGCTGCGGGCTGCGGCTCATGCTGCCGCTCGGCGAGGCGCGCGTGCGCCAACCGGCTTGAACCGACAAACTGTGCCGCTTGTCCGCAGTTTGTCGAAAACGAGCTGGTTCAGGGGCCGTGTGTAACAAACTGCCGCTGTTGTGCCCAGTTTGTCGGTTTCGACCGGCTGAGGGTGAGGCTGAGGGTGAGGCTGAGGCGATCATGGGCGGCCGCGGCGTTGCGAGGCGGAGCAGTCAAGGAGGGCGGGGAGCTCGCCCGAGTGCCGCTTGCTTGGCCCGGCGGGCTGCTGAGCATCGGTCTCTAAGCCTCCCGGCGCGCAGGTAGGGGGATGAGCTGGCTAGTGGTGCAGCCGGTCACTGGTGCTGCTGGCCAGCTCAAGCGAGCGAACTGGCTCGCCCGGCGCTGGTTTGCTCGATCTGTCACCAAGATCGCCGTGCGTTTGTGAGCAAACTGAACAGCAGAGCAGCGGCGTGCGCTCGACCTCACCGCACGGCAACCGGCCTGCGAGATCCTCGGTCGTTGTTGGTCGCCGTCCGATCTGCTGCTGCCCGGTCAGCGGCGGCCCGGCGCGAAACAGCTGCTCCAGGTCGTCTCGTAGCTCCGCCGGCGGCCGGGGTGCTGCGGCCGCCGCGCGCTCAGTCGCCGGTGCCCTCACGCGAGAGCGAGTCAAAGACCTCGGCGATCCGCGTCAGCACCCTGGCGGTCACCCGCAGATCGCGGTCTGAGAACTCTGTGAGCGCGTCGCGCCAGTGGCGCTCCAGCTGCCCGCGGCGATCGGCCACGACCGCGGCACCGACGTCGGTCAGTACCGACAGGACCACCCGGCGGTCATGCTCGGAGCGCGTACGCGTCACCAGGCCGGCCGCCTCGAGGTGCTCGAGCATCTGCGTCACCGTCGCGGGCGAGAGGTCAGTCTGCTCCGCCAGCTCCTTGGCCGAGCACTCGCACCCACCCGCGAGCCCGTGCAGCAGCCCGTACTGGGCGTAGCTCAGCTGCCCGATCCGCTGCGTCTCGCGCCCGCGCAGCCGCCGCACCGCCACCATCGCCCGCTTGAAGGC
Source organism: Actinomycetes bacterium (assembly GCA_021784895.1). Taxonomy (GTDB): domain Bacteria; phylum Actinomycetota; class Thermoleophilia; order Solirubrobacterales; family Solirubrobacteraceae; genus Palsa-465. The sequence continues at coordinate 27,740 of JAJYHG010000251.1, read as the reverse complement.
GAGCCCGAGCTGACCGCTGGCGGTCGCCGGGTCGTAAAGCGCGCTGCCCCCTGCCGGTGGCCCCGCTTGGCCACCGGCAGGCCCGGCCACCGCGGTGGCCGGGCTTTGCGTCAGCGAGTCGGTGGCGTTCATGCCAGCGCCTCCGCCACCGCCCCGCTGTCGATCGCGAAGCGGTCGGGGTCGACACCGTCCGGAGCGTTGCGCCGCGCGCCACGCTCAGCGCGCAACAACACCACGCACGGGATCACCGCCAGCGCGGCGATCCCCACCGACCACCAGAACGCCGTGCCATAGGCCGCGGCGGCGGCGCCGGCCGTGTGGGCTCCGCGCAAGGCGTTGGCGAGCACGACCGCCAGGATCGTGGTCCCGACCGAGCCCCCGACCCGGTTGAGCACATTGAGCTGCGGGGTCGCATCGGTGACCTCGCTGCGGTCGAGCGCCGCAAAGGCCGCCGTCATGGCGGGCATGAAGCTGGCGCCCATGCCCGCGCCGCGCAGGAACATCGCGAAGCTGAGCCAGGCAACCGACGTGTGGGCGCCGATCAGCGCAAAGGGCACTGTCAGCACCGCCGTCGCGACCACGCCCACGAGCGCGATCGGCCCGCCGCCGAAGCGGTCGGTCATCCGCGCCGCCAGCGGCATCGTGACCGCCATCCCCAGCCCCTGTGGGCCGGTCAACAGGCCGGTGTCGATCACGTCGTAGCCGCGCAGCTCCTGCCAGTACAGCGGCATCAGGATCATCGCGCCGAACACCGCCGCACCGAGCGCGAACATCACGATCGACGCCGCCGAGAAGTGCCAGCGGCGGTAGAGGTGCAGGTCCAGCAGCGGGTGCTCGGTGCGCAGCGCGTGGACCACAAACGCCGCCACCAGCAGCACGCCGGCGGCCGTCGGCAGCCAGACGTGGCTGTTGTTGAAGGTGCCGTACGTGCCCGCCTCGGCCAGACCGTAGGTGATCCCGACCAGGCCGGTTGACATCAGCACGAGGCCGAGCAAGTCGAGCGTCTCGCCCGTCTGCTCGCCGACGGCGGGCGAGGGCAGCAGCCGGAACGAGAGCGGGATCGCAAAGGCGCCGACGACTATGTTCACGAAGAAGATCCAGTGCCAGCTCAGGGTCTGGATGAGGACGCCACCGATCAGCGGCCCGAGCGTCGGCGCGAGCATCATCGGCACCGCCACCAGCGCCATCACACGGCCCATCCGCTTGGGGCCGGCGGCGTCGGCCATGATGATCTGAGCGACCGGCATGATCATGCCGCCGCCGACGCCCTGCAGCACGCGGAAGAAGATCAGCTCCGTCGCGGAGGTGGACAGCCCGCACATCAGCGAGCCGAGCGTGAACAGCGTCAGCGAGACCAGGAACAGCGGCTTGGCGCCAAAGCGCCGTGACGCCCAGCCGGTGACCGGGATCACCGCGGCCAGGGCCAGCATGTAGCCGGTGATCACCCACTGGATGTTCGCGAGGCTTGAGTGCAGCTGCCGGCCGAGTGTGGCCAGGGCGACGTTCACGATCGTGGTGTCGAGGATCGACATCACCGCGCCGAGCATCGCCACGGCGGAGATGACCCAGACGTGGCGCGGGATCCGGTCGGCGTCGGTGTCTTCAGTAAATGTGCTGTCGGTCGTCATGAAAGCGATGGTAGCAAACGTTTAGCTACCTTGCAATTAGCCTCTTCAAGGTCAGCTACTTCACGACCGGCTCACCGTCACCGTGCTCGGCCAGCGCGAGCAGGCCCGCCTCGTCTATGACTGCCACGCCCAGCTGCTGCGCGCGCGCGAGCTTGGAGCCGGCGCTCTCACCCGCCACCACGTAATCGGTCCTCTTCGACACCGACCCGGTCACCTTGCCGCCCGCACTCGTGATGATGGCGCTGGCCTGCTCGCGGGTGAGCTCTGGAAGGGTGCCGGTCAGCACGAACGTGCGCCCAGCCAGCGGGCCCGCCCCGGGGGCAGGGCCCTCCTCCTCGAACTGAAGGCCCAGCTCGCGCAGATCCGCGATCAGCTCGCGCATCGCCGGGTCGGCCAGCTGCTCGTGGATGGCCTGGGCCATCTTCGGCCCGACGCCAGGGGTCGCTTCAAGCTCGGCGGTGCCGGCCGCGAGCAGCGCCTCCACGGTGCCGAACTGCTGCGCGAGCGCGCGGCCGGTGACCTCGCCGACCTCCTCGATCCCAATCGCGAACAGCACCCGGCCAAAGGGTCTTTCCTTAGACGCCTCGATCGCCGCCAGCAGCTTGCGCGCCGAGGTCTCGCCAAAGCCAGCGAGCGCGAGCAGGTCCTGCTCGCGCTCGCTCAGCCTGTAGATGTCGGCGGCGCTACGGAGCCAGCCCAGGCCCATGAAGGTGAGCACCTGCTTCTCACCCAGCCCGTCGATGTCCATCGCGCCGACAAAGTGCGTCAACAGCTGGGCCCGCCGTCCGGGGCAGTCGCGGTTGGGGCATTTGGTGAACACCGAGCCCTCGGGCTTGACGGTCGGCGTGTCGCAGGCCGGGCAGCGCGCCGGCGGCAACGGCCGTGGCGGGCGGTCCGGGCGCTGCGCCACGTGCGGCGCCGGCGCCACCACCTGCGGGATCACGTCCCCCGCCCGCAGCACGATCACCTCCTCGCCGACCCGCAGGTCCTTGCGCGCCAGGTCCTCCTCGTTGTGCAGGGTCGCCTGCTTGACCGTGACGCCGCCGACGCGCACCGGCTCGAGGATCGCGTAGGGGTGCAGGTCGCCGAACTTCCCTGGGTTCCAGCCGATCCCCGCGAGCGTCGTAACGGCAGTCGTGGGCGGGAACTTCCAGGCGATCGCCCAGCGCGGCTCACGCCCCACCACCCCCAGACGACGCTGCAGCTCCAGGTCGTTGACCTTCACCACCACGCCGTCGATCTCAAAGTCGAGCGCCCCGCGCCGCTGCTCCCAGCGCTCGCACTGGGCGACGACGGCCTCCTCGCTGGCCAGCACGCAGATGTCCGGGTTGACCGGGAAGCCCAGCTCGCGCAGCCACTGGAGGCCCGCGTAATGCGTCGTGAACGTGACCTCCTCTGAAGCGACCCCGAGCTGGTAGGCCCAGAAGGAGAGCGGCCGCCCGGCCGCCAGCCGCGGATCGAGCTGGCGCACGGTGCCGGCGGCGGAGTTGCGAGGGTTCATGAAGGTCGACTCACCAGCCGCCGCGCGGCGCTCGTTGAGCGCCTGAAAGTCAGGCAACGACATGTAGACCTCGCCACGTACCTCGAGCAGCGGCGGCGGCGCGCTTGTCTTCAGCCGCAGCGGGATCTGCGCGATCGTGCGCAGGTTGTGGGTGACGTCCTCGCCGGTCTCGCCGTCGCCGCGGGTGACACCGCGCACCAGCAGCCCGTGCTCGTAGACAAGCGACATCGCCAGCCCGTCGATCTTCGGCTCGGCGACGAACTCAAAGGCCGGGTTCTCGATCCCCTCGCGCGCGAGGAAGTTGCGCATCCGCTGGATCCAGGCGCGCAGCTCTTCCGCCGAGCGCGCGTTGGCGAGCGAGAGCATGCGCTGCAGGTGCGCGACCTTGACCAGATCAGAGACCGGCACCTCGCCGACCCGCTGGGTGATCGAGTCGGGCGTGACCAGGTCCGGGTGCGCTGACTCGAGCGCCTTAAGCTCGCTGTAGAGCGCGTCGTACTGCGCGTCGCCGATCTCGGGATCGTCCAGGACGTGGTAGCGGTATGAGTGGTGGTCAAGCAGCGCGCGCAGCGCGGCGATGCGCGCCGCCGCCTGCTCCCGGCCGGGCGCGCTCACGGTCAGGTGCGCTCCAGTGGCGCCAGCAGGCGTCCAAGATCCTGGCGCATGAGCGCCTTGACCCCGGCATGGTGGGTGAGGTCGAAGTGCAGCGGCGTGAGCGCCACCCGCCGCTTGGCGATCGCGGCCACGTCGGTGTCAGGCTCCTCGTCGGCGGGGTCGACGGCCTCGCCATAGACACGGTAGCGGTGACGGCCCGCACGGTCGGGATCTGACTCGATCAGCTCAAGCTGGTCGCGGTACAGGCGCTTGCCCAGGCGCGCGACCTCGACACCCTCGGGCTCGCAGCCGGGAAAGTTGACGTTCAGCAGCGTGTCTGCCAGCAATGGCGCAGTGGCGAGCTCTGCAACCAGCCGGGCGGTGAAGGCGGCTGCGGCACGGAAGTCAAAGGCCTCGCTCTGGCGGAAGTCCAGCTCGAGCGCGTCTGACTGCTGCGAGACCGCGATCCCCGGCAGCCCGAGCACGATCGCCTCGAGCGCCGCCGCCACGGTGCCCGAGTAGCTGATGTCGTCGCCGAGGTTGGAGCCGTGGTTGATCCCGGAGACCACCAGCTCCGGCGACCAGCCGGGGATCAGGCCGAGGCTCGCGAGGCGCACACAGTCAACTGGCGTGCCGTCGGTGCTGTAGCCGATGCCACCGTCGGCAAAGGCAACCTCCTGGACCCACAGCGGGCGGCGGATCGTGATCGAGCGCGCCGTGGCCGAGCGGTTGCCGTCGGGCGCGATCACGCGCAGATCTACGCCGGGCAGCGCCAGCAGCGCGCGGCGCAGGCAGCGCAGCCCCTCGGCGTCGATCCCGTCGTCGTTGGTCAAGAGCACTCGCATCAGCTGGCCTGAAGGCTAGAGGGCGGGGCGGCAAGCAGGTGGGTCGTGCCAAGCAGGCGGGCGCCGGCGTAGCCGGCGCCCGCAAAGTACAGCCCGTGTGCGGGCGCCGTGGGGCCGGCTGCGCTGCGGGGGGCACCATCCAGCAGCGCCGCGAAGCTCTCAGGTGAGCGCCGCCCGCGGGCGACATCCAGCATCGTGCCGACCAGAGTGCGGTTCATGTGGCGCATGAAGGTGTCGGCCTCGATCCAGAACTCGAGCAGCCCGTGCCCGCGCTCGAACCAGTACGCCGCATAGATGTCGCGCTCGAAGCGGACGTGATAGGTGTCGGCGGGGGTGAAGGCGGTGAAGTCGTGAGTGCCGGCCAGCGATGCGGCGCAGGCGTGAAGCGCCGAGCGGTCGACCGGGTAGCCCCAGTGAAGCGCCCGCCCGTGCTCGAGCGCCGGCCGCGCAACACGGGTCAGGACCCGGTAGCAGTACGCGCGGGAGGTGCAGTCGCGGCGGGCGTCGAAGCCGTCCGGCGCGGGCTCTGAGGCGGTGACCGCCACGTCGGCCGGCAGCAGGGCGTTGATGCTGCCCAGCGGGGCAGCATCACCTTCATGGGAGGCGACCTGAGCCCAAGCGTGCACGCCGGCGTCGGTGCGGCCGGCGACCGTGAGCGTCACGGGGCGGCGCAGCACGGTCTGCAGGGCGCGCTCGAGCTCGGCCTGGACCGTGCGCTGGCCGGGCTGGGCGGCCCAGCCGGCGAAGTTCGTGCCGTCGTATTCGATCGTCAGGCGGGCGCTCACCGGCCCAGTATCGCGGCAACGCGGGCCGGGCTACGCATCGTGGTGAAGGTCTGGCCGATCGAGTCGCCGACCGTGCAGGCGCGCACCGCTCTGCAGGCGACAGACAGCAGGGCGCTTGCGCCGGGGACGGCGCTTACGGTCAGCCGGCCGCCGCCGGCGGGGTTCCCGGTCACCACGGTGCCAGCACCCGAGACGGCGATGCACCAGCTCGTAGACGGGCAGGCGATCGCGTTCAGGCCGGCCCGGGCGGCCTGGTGCACGAGCGGAGGCGTTGGGGAGAGCGGGTCGAAGGTGAGCTCGCGGCCCCGGCTGTCAGTCGCGGTGCACTGGCTGGTGGTGGGGCAGGCGAGCGCCGCCAGCCGTCCGCCCAGGTCGATCCGCCGGCTGGAGAACGCCCCGCTACGAGGGGCGAAGGTGACCTCGAAGCCGCGACCGGACACGGCGGTGCACTGGCCGGCCGACGGGCAGGCGACAGCACTGAGCGGGCCTGCGAGCACGCGATGCGGCGTCCGTACCAGCGGACGAGCCGGGTTGAAGGCCTGCTCCAGGCCCGAGGTGTCGACGGCCACACACTCGCGAGCGGCCGGGCATGAGACCCCGGTCAAGCGGGCTGCGTCGATGCGGGCGTTGTGGTCGTAGGTGTGCGCCGGGCCGGCGGGGTCAAACGCCACAGCCGTGCCCACCCGCGCGCAGCCGCAGCTTGACGCGAACGCCGGGAGCGTCAGGAGCCCCACACAGCGGTTGCGCTGTGGGCAGGCGAGCCCTGAGACCGCCCCGAAAAAGGAATCCACGGCGCTGACGTGGCGTGCGGCCGGGGAAGCGATCACCGCCTCGACGCTCTGCGACGGGTCGAACGCCCCCTCTGTGTTGGCGAGCGCCACACACGCACCATGTGCCGGGCAGGCGAGCGCGGCGACCGGGCCGCCGTCATCGACCGGCACCAGAGCCGGGCTGCCGGCGGCCAGCGGCGCAAACGCGCTGACGGCACCCGAGCCGTAGGACGAGCGCGCCGCGACCACACAGCCGCCGGCCGGTAGGCAGGCGATCAGCGAGGGGTTATAGCCCTTGGGCCAGTCTCCGAGCGGGTCGACCAGCGACTGCGCGAGCGTTCCGGCGGCTGCCGGGTCAAAGCTCACCTCGGTGCCGCTGCGGTCCATCGCCGTGCACAGCGACGCGGAGATGCAGGCCAGAGCCAGGTAGCCGACCTGGCTTCTGGTGCTCACCGCCAGGTTCGTCGCGGTCTGCGGGTTGAAGGTGACACTCGCGCCGCTGTTGCTGCAGGCCGAGGGCTGGCCCGCCGGCACCGTGGGGCACACCGTGCTGCCCGCGCCGACGCACTCGCCGGCCGCCGGGCAGGCCAGGGCGGTTGCGTCGATCGTGGCCGGGACGGGGATGACCGCGAGCACGGCCAGCGTCTGCGGGTCGAAGGTGAGCATGCGCTCGGGCGCGACCTGCTCGACGGCGTGCAGCCGGCCGCTGTCGAGCGCGGTGCACTGGGTCTGCGTCGGACAGGCGAGCGCAATCAGCGAGGTCTCGCCGAACCGCGCCTGACGCAGGGTGGCGCCCGTTTGCGGGTTGAAGCTCACGACCCGCCCTCCTGCGTCCAGAGCGACGCACAGGTCGCTACGCGGGCAGGCGACCGCGGTCAGCTCGTGGTGTGGGTCGACGGCATGCGCTCGTGGCACCGCACCGACTCGCAGCGGGTCGAAGCTGATCGCATCGCCGCGGACGCTGACGGCGACGCAGCGCGACGGTGCAATGCAGCTCACGGCGTTGAGGGCGCGGCTGCCGTCGATCTGGTAGGCCGACCACGCGGAGGGGTCAGTCGGGCTGAACGCGACCTCGCGGCCCAGGCTGTCAACGGCCACGCACAGCGTGCCCGACGGACAACTCACGCCCGTGAGCGTGGTCGGGCCGTACCCCAGCCCAGCGTTCAGGTAGGTGGGCGCCGAGAACGCGAGCGCCGCGCCGGCCGGCGCGGCGCTCGCCGGCGGCGGAGCCTGGCCGAGCCACGCGAGGCCCGCTATGGCGGCCACCAGGGCGCCGACGGGGTCGCCGATCAGCCAGGCCGGCCGCCTGCGCCGCAGATGAGCGCTAGTCCTCACCGGCTGGCACCCTACCGCGCTGGCCGCGGCGTCGCAACGTGTCAGCTGTCACACGTTCCTCGAATAACTCATGCTCCAAGCAACAGCCAGCAGCCTGGCAGCACCCCGTTCCCACCGCCCGGGCCGCCCGGCCGCCCGGCGGCGGGGCGGCGGGGCGGTCCCGCCGCCTGCCCGGAGCCGGCGCCCGCGCCGCAACGAGCTCAATGAGCAGCCAGATGCGTGAAGCCGTGGACGTTATGGCTCAAAAATGAGCTACTTGGCCCCAAGCTTCCGCTGAAAGCGGGGCGGGTGGGTGGCGAGCGGCGCGCCGTCACGGTAGACGGAGATCTGGGCTGCGAGGAAGGCCGGTGCAGCTTCACGGATCGGACCGGCGGCAGCGAAGCCGCCGGCGCAGCTGACACGGTCTCCCTCATCGGCGAAGGCCCGGCGGTCGGCGTCCATCAGCAGCGTCTCTCCCGGCGCTCCGATCAGGTGGGCTGCGGCCAGCCGCACCATTGTGCTGCCAACCAGAAAGTCGCAGTCCTGGCCGGCGGTTGCGCGGTGCAGATCACCGTCCAGACGCGCGAGACGCATCGCCACGCCGGTGAGCGTGAGCGTCTCGTGGGCCGCCTCGCGGTCACCCGCTGGGCGCCGCTCCCTGACGGTGCTGATCGCGGGAGCCCGGATGAGCTCGACTGCCAGCGGTGAGGCGGCCGCCCGCACCGCCGCCTCGCCGGCGCCGGGGCGTACCCTGACGCGCGCCACCAGCGCTCCGCCATGACTCTGCACCGAAAAGTGCGACAGGCCGGTGACGCCGGCGCGGTGAAAGCGCTTGGCCAGCAGCGGCGCGGCCCATTGATCGGCTTCGGCCGGGGGCCAGAACGCCGCCAGCTCGTACTCGCCGATCGCGCAGCCGAAATCACCCGCCGGGCAGGCCCATACGACCTCGTCACCGGCGCGCGCGGGCGCGAGCGCCATGCCATCCGCAGGGCACCGGGGAACGGGATGGTCAAGCGCGATGTCCAGCAGCGCCTGCAGCCGGCAGGCAAAGTCGATCCTGCCCCTGATGTCGTCGCGGTCGAGCCGCACATGGACCGCCGGCATGTCCGCCGGCGTGACGGAGGCAACCAGCGGCGCCCGCGCGCAGTCAAGCTCGAAGGCAATGCCGAACGGAGCGCGCGCACTGCAATCCTCGAGCAGCCGGCTGATCCAGTCCACCAGGTTGCTCATGGCTTGATTGCAGCACGCGCATCACGCCCGGTCAAAGAGATGCCCGCCGCGCACAACAAGGGCCGTCACGACCGTCTCACCGGGCACGCGTTCTGCGCTGCTACAGCGTGCTGTAAGCTGCTGCTTGTGCCTGATGTGAAGCTCACCCACCGCACGCAGCTCTTCCTCACCGATGCCCAGTACCGCTGGCTCAAGGTCCGGGCAGCCAGCGCGGGCAGCATCGCCCAGGTCGTGCGCGACTGGATCGATTCCGAGATGAGTGTGGACCCGGTCAAGCTCCGCGACGACCCGCTCATCAGGTTCATGCTCGACGGGCCACACGGCAGCGACGATGGGCCGATCACGTCGGTGACGACGATCGATGAGGACCTCTACGGGTGACGACGGTCCTGGTGGACACAAGCGCGTTCGTGGCCGTCCAACGCAGCCGCGAGCAGGAGCACGAGGCCGCTATCCATGCACTGGCAGCGCTGGTCGAGCGCGGGGTCCGGATGGTCGCCACCAGCTACGTGTTCGCCGAGACCTACAACACGCTGCTGAGCAGGGAGGGACGCTGGCTGGCCTTCGAATGGGGCTTGAAGGCACGCGGGGGCTCGCTGGTCGAGTTCGTCCGCGTCGACGACGGTATGGATGACGCGGCCTGGAAGATCCTCGCCTCACACGCAGACAAGGACTGGAGCTACGTGGACGCGACCTCGTTCGCGTTGATGGAGCGCGAGAACATCACCACGGCGTTCGCGTTCGACGAGCACTTCCGCCAGCGCGGAGTCACGGTCATCCCGGGCTGAAGGTGGGCCCGGCCGGTCCAGCGGGACCGGCCGGCGATCACAGCGGCGAACCCCGCGTAGCTCAGACGAGCTCGAGCAGGACCATCTCGGTCGCGTCCGAGCGGCGCGGGCCGAGCTTGAGGATGCGCGTGTAGCCGCCGTCGCGGGCGCTGTAGCGGGGGGCGACCTCATCGAACAGCTTGTGGACCGCGAACTTGTCCTGGCCGAGCGCCGACAGCGCCTGCCGGCGGGCGTGCAGATCGCCGCGCTTGGCGAGCGTGATCAGCTTCTCGAGCTCGGGCTTGACGGCCTTGGCCTTGGTCTCGCTCGTCTCGATGCGCTCGTGCTCGATCACCTCCTTGGAGAGGTTCATCAGCAGCGCCTTGCGGTGGGCGGCGCTGCGCGATAGCTGGTAGCGGTTGCGTTGATGGCGCATGTGATCAGTCCTGTGGAGTCCTGTGACCGTGGAAGCTTAGCCGTCACGGAGCGTGAGGCCGCGTGCGTGCAGGGTTTCGATCACCTCGTCGATCGACTTCTTGCCGAAGTTCGGGATCGCGTTGAGCTCGCCCTCGCTGCGCGACACCAGGTCGCCAACGGTCTGGATGCCGGCACGCTTGAGGCAGTTGTACGAGCGCACCCCGAGTTCCAGCTCCTCGATCAGGATGTCGTCCATGGCGTTGGGGGCACGCCCGCTGGTCCCGCGCAGGGCATCACCGCCGAGCAGACCACTGTCGAGAATCGCGCCGGTGTGGGTGTCGCGCAGCTCGATCACGCGGTCAGCATCGGTGAAGATCGCCAGCTGGCTGATCAGGATCTCCGCGGCTTCGCGCAGCGCCGCGTGCGGGTCGATCGACCCGTCGGTCTCGATGTCGAGGGTGAGCTTGTCAAAGTCGGTCTTCTGCCCGACACGAGCCTGTTCGACGTTGTAGGCCACGCGGCGGACCGGCGAGAAGATCGAGTCGATCGGGATCACGCCGATCGGCTGATCGGCAGACTTGTTCTCCTCGGCGGGCCGGTAGCCGCGGCCGCGTCCGATGGTCAGGTAGACCTCGAGCTTGGTCTGCTTCTCGAGCGTCGCGATGTGCGCGTCAGGGTTGAGGATCTCCACCCCCGAGGGCAGGTCTATGTCCTTGGCGGTGATCTCACCGGGACCTGAGACCACCAGCGGCGCCTCGACCTCGGTGGCATCGGAGTGCATCCTGCAGACGACTCCCTTGAGGTTCAGGACGATGTCGGTGACATCCTCCTTCACGCCCTTGATCGTCGAGAACTCGTGTGCGACGCCCTCGATCCGCACGCTGGTCACGGCGGCGCCGGCAAGTGACGACAGCAGCACGCGCCGCAGCGAGTTGCCAAACGTGTAGCCGAAGCCGCGATCGAGCGGCTCGATCGTGAACGAGCCGCGGTTCTCCTCGACTGACTCGCTTGTGATTCGGGGGACTTGGAAGTCAAGCATCGCGCGTTCCTAACATCGTTGGTTCTGGCGCCGGTCGGTGGCCCAGTCGGTGGTTCAAGGCCGCGCGCCAGTGGATCGCTCCACGGCGCCCGGCGAGCAATCGGTCTACTTCGAGTACAGCTCGACGATCAGCTGCTCCTGCACCGGAGCGGCGATCTCACGCCGTTCGGGCCTGCGGAGCACCTTCGCCGTGAGCGAGTCGTGGTCAGCCTGCAGCCAGGCGGGAACCTGGCCGGTCAGCTCGGTCGCGTCGCGGATCACCTGCGTAGCCGTTGACTTCGCCGAGATTGCGATCACGTCGTTGTCCCGCAGCTGGTAGCTCGGGATATCCACGCGGCGCCCGTTGACGGTCCAGTGTCCGTGCAGGATCAGCTGGCGGGCCTGGCGGCGGGAGGCCGCGAAGCCGAGCCGCACGAGCACGTTGTCAAAGCGGCACTCGAGCGTGCGCAGCAGGTTTTCGCCGGTGATCCCGGGCTGGCGCGAAGCCTTCTCGTAATAGATCCGGAACTGCCGCTCGAGCACGCCGTAGTAGCGCTTGGCCTTCTGCTTCTCACGCAGCTGGAGGCGGTACTCGCTCTGCTTCTGACGGCCGCGGCCGTGCTCGCCGGGCGGATAGCCACGGCGCTCGACGCCGCACTTGTCGGTCAGGCACCGCTCACCCTTGAGGAACAGCTTCTGCCCCTCGCGGCGGCACTGCTTGCACTGCGGGCCCGTGTCACGCGCCATGGTCAGACCCTCCTGCGCTTGCGCGGGCGGCAGCCGTTGTGTGCCTGCGGCGTCACGTCCTTGACGCCGGTGACCTCGAGGCCCGCCGCCTGCAGCGAACGGATCGCCGTTTCGCGACCGGAACCCGGGCCTTTGACAAAGACCTCCACCTTCTGCAGGCCGTGCTCGATGCCCTTGCGGGCAGCGGCGTCGGCGGTGACCTGCGCCGCGAACGGCGTCGACTTGCGCGAGCCCTTGAAGCCGGCGCCGCCGGCGGACTCCCATGCGATCACGTTTCCGTCGCGATCGGTGAGCGAGACAATCGTGTTGTTGAAGGACGTCTTGATGTGCGCTTGGCCGATCGGGATGTTCTTACGGACCCGGCGGCGGCCACGCTGCGGCCTACGAGGAGCGGGGCTCATGGACTACTTCTTACCTGCCTTCTTCTTGCCGGCCACCTGCATCCGCTTGGGGCCCTTGCGCGTGCGCGCGTTGGTCTTGGTGTTCTGGCCGCGCACCGGCATACCGCGCCGGTGGCGCAGACCCCGGTAGCAGCCGATCTCCTGTAGGCGCTTGATGTTCTGCGAGCGCTCCCGGCGCAGGTCACCCTCGACCACCGCGGAGCTGTCGATGAGATCGCGGAGCTTCACGACCTCCTCCTCGGTGAGATCACGGACCTTGCGATCGGGTTCGATCCCGAGCTCTGCCAGGAAACGATTGGACATCGGGCGGCCGATCCCATAGATATAGGTCAGGCCGATCTCGACACGCTTGTTGAGCGGGATGTTGACCCCCGCGATACGCGCCATCTCGCTAGCCCTGCCGCTGCTTGTGGCGCGGGTTGGAGCAGATCACCAGCACGCGGCCGTGCCGGCGGATGATCTTGCACTTTTCACACATCGGCTTGACCGACGGTCTTACTTTCACGTCGCTTCGCTCTCGTCGTGAGTTATTGGCTCTGGATCCACACCTGCGGCTCTGGAGACCGCTGCAGGCCGCCGCTACCGAGGTGGGAGTTTGCGCGCAGCGCAAGCTGGGCGCTGCAGACGCAAAGCTGCATACTAGCAATTAGATCGCTGCTTGCGCGCTGCTGGTCAGGCGGCTACGCGCCCGCCGCCATCGGCCTCGTGCCAGGGCGTGAGCACACGCGGACCATCGCCGGTGATCGCGATTGTGAACTCGAAGTGGGCGGCCAGGGTGCCATCGGCGGAGAAGATCGACCACTGATCGGCCGCCAGCCGGACATCGCGCGTGCCGACGGTCACCATCGGCTCAACCGCCAGCACCATCCCCTCCTCCAGCAGCACGCCCGAGCGGGCCTTGCCGTAGTTGGGCACCTGCGGATCCTCGTGCATGTCGCGGCCGATCCCGTGGCCGACCAGCGTGCGCACGACCGAGAAGCCCTGCTCGTGCTCCACGTAGCGCTCGATCGCGTGGCCGATGTCTCCCAGGTGGTTGCCAGCTACGCACTGCGGCACCGCTCGGTGGAGCGCCTCCTCCGTAACCGTTAGCAGCCGCTGGGCGATGGGTGAGATCGGCCCGACCGCGAACGTCCTGGCCGCATCGGCCACCCACCCCTGTCTGACGACACCGATGTCGATCGAGAGAATGTCACCGCGCTCGAGCGTGTAGCTCCCGGGAATGCCGTGGACGACCATCGAGTTGGGCGACGCGCAGATCGAGCCCGGGAAGCCGCGGTAGCCCTTGAACGCCGGTTCGCAGCCCTGCGAGCGGATGAACCGCTCGGCCGCCTGATCGAGCTCGAGCGTTGTGACGCCAGGACGGATCTTCGATGCGAGCAGGTTCATCGTCTTGACCAGAACCTCACCGGCGGCAGCCATCTGCTCAATCTGCTCGGGGCTCTTCTTGACGATCGCCATGACCTGAGCTCTCAGCGTAGTGCGCGCATCCGCCGGGGCCCGCTCAGAGCGAGTCCTCGAGGCGCAGGGTGGCGATCATCGCGCGGATGTGATCGTGCACCGCAGCCGGCGGCCGGGTTCCGTCCACGCGGCGCAGCAGGCCACGTTCCTCGTAGAAGTCAATCAGCGGCGCGGTCTGGTCGTGATACACCCGCAAGCGGTTCTCGACCACCTCGGGCCGGTCATCGTCGCGCTGGATGAGCCGCGAGCCGTCCTGATCGCACACGTCCGGCCGCTTTGGCGGGTCATAGTCGACGTGGTAGTTGTGACCAGCCTTGACACAGACGCGGCGCCCAGCGATCCGCCTGATGATCTCCTCGTCGGGCACGTCCAAGAGCAGCGTGGCCGTGATCCGGCGGCCCCCCTGGCCGAGCTGGCGCTCGAGCGCGAGCGCCTGCGCAGTTGTGCGCGGGAAGCCGTCGAGGATGAAACCATCGCGGGTGTCGTCCTCGCCGAGCCGCGCAGCAGCCATCGCCAGGATCAGGTCGTCGGGGACCAGCGCGCCGGCATCCATGTGCTCCTTGGCTGCCACGCCCAGCTGCGTCCCCTGCTTTACGTTCGCGCGCAGCATCTCGCCGGTGGAGATGAAGGCCAGCCGGAAATCCTCCCCGAGGCGTTCGGCCTGCGTGCCCTTGCCGGCACCGGGCGGCCCCAGCAGGATCAGGTTTAGCTGGGGTGGCATAGGAGGGGTGATCTTACCGTTGAGCGCAAGCACACCGCCTGCAGACGCAGTTGCCAGCCTGCGAGCTGCCAGGCTGCGGTCATGTCCGGGCCGGCATCAGCTGCGCACGACTGGAGCGAACCTTGCCCGGCCGGTTCACGGCCGCCCGCCCACGGCCAAGCACCCGCGATTCCACGAGTTCCCAGCTGGCCGTGGCGAGCCCAACGCTGACCGTGATTGTCAGCAGCGCGTTGAGGTAGGGTGAGCCGCCAGGCAGGTAGTGGTAGACCACGTTTCGCACCAGCAGGTGCACGAGGTAGAGGGCATAGCTGATCCGCCCCAGGAACCTGAGCGGCGCTGAGCCGATCACGCGCGTGACCAGACTCACGGGCGACTCGAGCAAGCTTGGGATCAGCACCACTCCCAGCAGGCATGCCCCGAGGTAGACCTGCGCCACCGGGAGACCGTGGTAGCGCAGCAGGAAGACGAACAATCCGGTGGCGGCGGCCAATACCACTGAGCGCCAGTGGCCACCGATCGCCAGCGCCGCGCGCACACGCCGTGGCCACCGTGGGTTTCCGAGCGCCGGCATCAAGCGGTGACGCCAGATCACCGCTGTGAGGCATCCGAGCAACGGCTCCGCCGCACGCGCGGCCGGGGAGTAGTAGATCGCGTAGCCGTGCGGCGTGCCGGTGGGCGCCAGCGAGATCAGCGCCGCTGCCGAAGCCAAGAGCAGCGCGGCAATCACCGGCGGGCGTACCTGCGCGCGCAGCAGCAGCAGCAGCGCCAGCGGCCAGACCGCGTAGAACTGCTCCTCCTGGGCCAGCGACCAGGTCGGGCTGAGGCTGCCGAGATCCCGCGCGTGACCAGTGGCCGCCAGCCAGTTGTTCATAAACAGCGTTGTGGACGCCGCCTTTACCATGAAGGGCCAGCCTGTCAGGCGGTAGCACGCGAGGTTGACAATCAGCGCGAGGACCAGCAACAGGCCGAGTGCCGGCAACAGCCGCCTGGCCCGGCGGGCATAGAAGCGCCTCAGCGAGATCCTGCCCTGGCGCTCGCACTCCTCCAGGAGCAGACTGGTGATCAGGAAGCCGGAGAGCGCGAAGAAGAGGTCGACGCCGATGTAGCCGTTTGGCAACAGGCCCGTGTGACTGAGCACCACGAGCAAGATCGCGATGCCTCTGAGCCCATCCAGCACCGGGCGGCGTCCGAGCCGGCGCGGTATCTCGCGGTCGCGGTCCACTCCATGGGACTACCCGGAGGCCGCATGAGTTAATCGCCGCGTTATAGCACCCTCATGTAATCGTTAGGTCTAGCTTACGGGGAACTTATCTTATGGCGCCCTTCGTCCCAGTGACGTAGCCAGAGAACAGGCGCCCCGCAACCACTGAACAGCCGGCCGCTACTTCAGGAAGCCCTCGTAGTTGCGCATCATGAGCTGCGCCTCGAGCTGGCGCATGGTGTCCAGCGCGACGCCGATCACGATCAGGATGGCGGTGCCACCGAAGGCGAAGGTGGCGCCTGTCTGTGCCACCAGGATCGTTGGCAGCGCGGCGATGAACGCGAGGAACAGCGCGCCCGGGAACGTCAGCCGCGCGAGCACACGGTCAAGGAACTCTGCCGTCGGCCGTCCGGGCCTGATCCCAGGGATGAAGCCGCCGTACTTCTTGAGGTTCTCAGCCTGGTCGATCGGATTGAAGATGATCGCCGTGTAGAAGTAGGTGAAGAGGATGATCAGGATCGACTCGCCGACCACGTAGTGCCAGCCCCCCGGAGACAGGAACGCCGACAGCGCGGTCCCAAAGTTGTGGATCCGGTTCTGGCCGATGAGCTGCCCGATCGTGGGCGGGACCGACATCACGGTCGCCGCGAAGATCACCGGGATGACGTTGGCCATGTTGACCGTGAGCGGGATGTAGGTCTGCCCGCCCTGCGTCATGCGCTGGCCGATCACGCGCTTGGCGTACTGAACCGGGATCCGGCGCTGACCCGTCTGCACGAACACGACGCCGGCCACCACGGCGAAGACGATGAACGGCATCATCACCTTGAACGACTGGTTGGGGCTGTTCCACCAGGACTGCACCCCGCTCGGGATGCTCGAGACGATCGAGGCGAAGATCATCAGCGAGATGCCGTTGCCGATGCCGCGCTGGGTGATCAGCTCGCCGAGCCACATCACCAGCACGGAGCCGGCCGTCAGCGTGATCGCGATCATGAAGACCTTGCCGATATTGAAGTTCGGGATCAGGTTGACGCCCGCCTGGGTCTCAAGGCTCTTAAACAGGAACACGTAGCCGATCGATTGCGCAAACGCCAGGCCGACGGTCAGATAGCGCGTGTACTGGGTGATCCGCGCCTGGCCGACCTCGCCCTCCTTGGAGAGCTTCTCAAGCGACGGCACCACGGCGGTGAGAACCTGCAAGACGATCGACGAGGTGATGTAGGGCGTGATCCCGAGCCCGAAGATCGCGACCCGCGCCAGCGCACCACCGGAGAAGGTGTTGAGCAGGCCGAGCACACCCGTGCCGCCGACAGACTGCTGGATCTGGCTGAGCGCGCTGGCATTCACCGCCGGCGCCGGGATGTAGGCCCCGAGCCGGTAGAGCCCGAGCATCGCGAAGGTGAACAGGACCTTGCGGCGGATCTCCGGTACCCGGAACGCCCCGAGGATCGTGTAGATCACCTGCGCACCTCTCCTCTCTCAAGCGCCACGGCAGTAGTCCTGAAAGCGGCAGCGGCCACCAGTGCTCAGGACGCGGGCGCGGCCGTGCCGATCAGCTGCACCGTGCCGCCTGACCTCTCGATCGCTTCGCGGGCACTGGCGCTGACCGCGTGCACGCTGACGGTGAGCGGCTTTGAGAGTTCGCCCTCGGCTAGCACCTTGATCGCTATCCCCTTACGTGTCGCTAGGCCCTTGGCCCGCAGCGACCCCGGGTCGACCACAGCACCGGCTTCAAACCGCGCCTCGATGTCCTTGAGGTTCACTGCCTGGGTGTGGGTCCGGAACGGCTCAAACGGCATCGACTTCTTCATATGCGGCCCGCGCAGCTTGCGCATCCGCATGTGGATCGGCATCTGGCCACCTTCAAAGTTCGGGCGTGAGCTCGATCCGCTGCGCGCACCAGCGCCCTTCTGGCCGCGCCCCGAGGTCTTGCCGGTACCCGAGCCCTCGCCGCGTCCGATGCGCTTGCGCGGCCTGCGTGAACCAGGCGCCGGCTTCAGGCTGTGCAGGCCGATCGCTTCGGCCGAAATCGGTTCAGTGCGCTCGCTCATGTCTGATCCACTTCGACCAGGTGCCGGACCTTGTGCAGCATCCCGCGCATCTGCGGCGTGTCTCCGACCTGCACCGTGTGGCCGACGCGGCGCAGCCCGATCGAGCGCAGGGTGTCGAGCTGGCGCCGGTCCGCGCCATTCTTGGACTTGCGCTGAGTCACCTTGAGCGTCTCGGTCATGCTGCAGCCTCGCCGTCATCGCCAGCGGCTTCCAGGTCATCCTCGCCGTCAGCGGCCGCCAAGCCGACACCGTTTGCGTGCTCCTCAGCGCTCAGGCCGAGCACCTTGTTGACGGACAAACCACGGAGCTCCGCGACCTCCTCGGGCGTGCGCAGCGACTCCAGCCCAGCCATGGTTGCGTTCACGAGGTTGATCGGGTTCTGCGAGCCCAGCGACTTGGAGAGGATGTCGTGGATCCCGGCCAGCTCGAGCACCGCACGGACACCACCACCGGCGATCACACCGGTACCGGGGGCAGCGGGCTTGAGAAAGACGCGACCGGCTCCAAAGACGCCGGTCGTCTGGTGGGTGATGGTGGAACCGTGTTTGGGAACCCGGTAGAGGTTCTTCTTGGCCTTCTCGACGCCCTTCTGGATCGCCACCGGCACCTCGTTGGCCTTGCCGTAGCCAACCCCGACGACCTCGCGCTCGTCACCGACCACCACCAGTGCGGTGAACGAGAAGCGCCGGCCGCCTTTGACGACCTTGGCGACGCGATTGATCTCTACGACTCGCTCCTGGAGGTCGAGTCCCTGTGCTGAAACTGTGCGATCTCGTGCCATTGCTTGAAGTCCAGAGTAGCGTCCGGAGAGCGCCTAGAAGCTGAGCCCGCCCTCGCGGGCACCGTCGGCGAGCGCCTGCACGCGCCCGTGATACTGGTAACCGCCGCGGTCAAAGACCGCGGCCTGGATGCCGGCCGCGGCGGCGCGCTGCGCCAGCAGCTCGCCGGCCTTCCTGGCCTGTTCACTGCCCCTGAGCTCGCGCAGACCCGGCTCGGTCCAGTTGACCGCGGCCAGGGTGTGGCCGGCCTGGTCATCGATCAGCTGCGCGGTGATACCGCGGTTGGAGCGGAACACGGAGATCCGCGGGCGCTCGGCGCTGCCGCGCACCTTGGCGCGCACCCGGCGTCGCCGGCGCAGTCTGAGCGCCTCCTTGGTCTTGACGGTCATGCTCGCTTACCGACCTTCCTGGCCACGTACTCACCCTCGTAGCGGATCCCCTTGCCCTTGTAGGGCTCGGGCTTGCGCTGCTTGCGGATCTGCGCGGCGATCTCACCGACCAATTGCTTGGAGGCGCCGCGGACCGTGATCCTGGTCGGCTGTGGCACTTCAAAGGTGATGCCTTCCGGCGCCCTGACCTCGACCGGGTGGGAGTAGCCGAGCGCAAGCTCGAGGTCGCGGCCCTTCAGCGCGGCACGGTAGCCGACGCCCTGGATTTCGAGGTTCTTGTGGAAGCCGTCCGTTACGCCGACCACCATGTTCGCCACCAGCGTGCGCGTGAGCCCGTGCAACGCGCGGTGCTCGCCGCGGTCCGTGGGCCGCGTGACCACCAGCTGGCTGCCGCTCTCAGCGGCCGTCTGCTCGACGGTGATGTCGCGTGAGATCCGCTCTGAGAGCTGACCGCCGGGACCCTTGACGGTCACGAGTTCGGGCTCGATCGTGACGGTCACGCCGTCCGGCAGTGGGATTGGCTGTCTACCGATTCTTGACATTGCGGCTTGTCCTCAGGTCTACCAGACCTTCGCGACAACCTCCCCGCCGACGCCGAGCTGACGCGCCTCGTGCCCGGTCATCACACCTCGCGAGGTCGAGATGATGGCTGTGCCGAGGCCGCCCTGGATCTTGGGGATGTTGGCGTGGTCCACGTAATGGCGCTGGCCCGGACGCGATACGCGCTGGATGCCGCTGATCACCGGCTTGCGGTCCTTGGTGTACTTGAGCGTTACGGTGATCTGCTCTCCGGGCCTGCCGGCGCCGGCCGGCAGCACTTCGTAGCCCTCGATGTAGCCCTGCTCCGCGAGGATCCGGGCCAGTTCGCGCTTCAGTTTCGAGGAGGGGATCGTTACGTCGTGGTGCTGCGCCTTGGCACCGTTGCGCAGCCGCGTGAGAAAGTCGGCGATCGGGTCCGTCATCGACATGAGGTCACCAGCTCGACTTGGTCATGCCGGGGATGTAACCGTTGTGCGCAAGCTCGCGCAGGCAGATCCGACAGAGGCCGAACTTGCGGTAAACCGCGCGCGAACGGCCGCAGCGACGGCAACGGGAGTAGCCCCGGGTCTTGAATTTGGGGGTCCGCGCCTGACGGACGCGCTGTGAGGTCTTGGCCACTTGTGCTTCCTAACTCTGTGTGGCGGCCCGGGAGCGGGCGCGCTTCGCGAATGGCATGCCGAGAGCCTCCAGCAGAGCGAAGGACTCCTCGTCGGTGCAGCGGTTGGTCGTGATCGTGACATCGAGGCCGCGCGTCTGGTCGACCTCGTCGTAATCGACCTCGGGAAAGATGATCTGCTCGCGGAGGCCGAGCGTGAAGTTGCCGCGGCCGTCGAACGAGCGTGGGTTGACGCCCTGAAAGTCGCGTATCCGTGGCATCGCCACCGAGAACAGCCGGTCGAGGAACTCGTACTGGCGGTCGCCCCGAAGCGTCACGGCCAAGCCGACCGGCATGCCTTCGCGCAGCTTGAACTGCGCGATCGACTTGCGCGCGCGGCGGACGTTGGGCTTCTGGCCGGTGATCTTGGCGAGCTGCTCAGCCGCGGCGTCGAACACCTTGGAGTCCTGCTTGCCCTCGCCGACGCCCATGTTGACGGTGACCTTCAGGATCTTCGGAGCCTGCATGGGCGTCTTGTAGCCGAACCGCTCGATCAGGGCGGGGCGGATCTCACGCTCATAACGGGTCTTGAGGCGTGCGGCCATCAGTCGAGCCTCGTTCCGCTGCGGCGCGCGACTCGCATCCGCTTGCCGTCGGCCACCTCGATCCCGATCCGGGTCGGACGGCCATCCTTGGGGTCAACCAGCGCCACGTTGGAGACGTGAATCCCGCCCTCCTTCTCGATCACACCGCTGGTCTGCTGCGCAAGCGAGGAGGCAGGATTGGCCTTCTGGTGGCGCTTGATCATGTTCAAGCCCTCCACATAGACGCGGTCGTGTTTGCGATCGACGCGCAGCACGCGACCACGCTTGCCACGGTCCTTGCCGCTGATCACAACCACCTGGTCGTCGGTCCGGATGCGCGCGGGCATCGCTAGAGCACCTCCGGCGCCAACGAGACGATCTTCATGAAGTTGCGCTCGCGCAGCTCTCGGGCGACGGGCCCGAAGATACGGGTGCCGCGCGGGTTGTTGTTGTTGTCGATGATCACGGCGGCGTTCTCATCAAAGGCTATGTAGGTCCCGTCTTCGCGCCCGTAGGGCTTTTTGGTGCGAACGACCACGGCCTTGACAACCTCGCCCTTCTTCACCGAGCCCTGGGGACTCGCCTGCTTGACGGTCGCAGTGATCACGTCACCGACGCCGGCGTAGCGGCGTCGGTGCCCACCCTGCACGCGAATCACGAGGATCTCGCGCGCGCCGGTGTTATCGGCCACACGGAGCCTGGTCTCGTTCTGAACCATTACCTGACCCTCTCTACAACCTGCACCAGCCGCCAGCGCTTGGTGCGCGACAGCGGCCGTGCCTCTCGCACGATTACCGTGTCACCAACGTGGGCGTCGTTGCTCTCGTCGTGGGCGTGGAGCGTCGTCGACGTGCGCACGATCTTTTGGTACTTGCGGTGCCGCCGGGCCACGTCAATGCGCACCGTGATGGTCTTGTCGGCCTTGTCGGAGATCACGACTCCCTGCCTGGTCTTCTGCGTTCCGCTCTCATGCTCGCGTGGCGGCGTTGCCACCCGCTCATGCGCACCGGCCTGCCACTCAATCCGCGCGGCCGCCCGTCCCGCGCGGCGGGCCTTGGCCTTGCCCGCGCGCACCTGCTCACGCGCAGCCTGGCGCTCCGCTGGCGTCAGCACCGCTGGCGCTGGCGGCTTCTTCACGGCTCTCCGTGTACGCGGCCTGGACGGCCGCGCGGGGGCGTCGTCAGCTGCCTCGGGCTCCGCAGCTGCCTCCGGTTCCGGCAGGGCGTCCGCAGTGTTCTCGTTCTTGGTTTCGTCAGCCATTTGTTTTCATCCCACGTTCGCTCGCGACCGTCAGCGCCCGCGCGATCTCCTGCTTCGCACGCCGCATCCCCGCCGTGTTCTCCAGCTCGCCGGTGGCGTGCTGGAAGCGCAGCCCGAGGAGGTCCCGGCGCGCCGTCTTGATGTGCTCCCTGAGCTCGCGCTCGTTGAGATCACGCAGTTCACTGGCCTTCATCGCTCAGCCCTCCTCACGGGCGACGAACTTGGTCCGCACGGGCAGCTTGTGTCCCGCCAGCCGCATCGCCTCGCGCGCCAGCGGCTCGGGGACGCCGGCCAGCTCGAACATCACGCGGCCCGGCTTGACCACCGCCACCCAGCCCTCGGGCGAGCCCTTGCCGGAACCCATGCGAGTCTCGGCCGGCTTCTTTGTGAACGATTTGTCCGGGTAGACGTTGATCCAG
Organism: Actinomycetes bacterium; assembly: GCA_021784895.1. Lineage (GTDB taxonomy): Bacteria > Actinomycetota > Thermoleophilia > Solirubrobacterales > Solirubrobacteraceae > Palsa-465. The sequence continues at coordinate 5,723 of JAJYHG010000251.1, read as the reverse complement.
ACCTTGCCGCCACGACGGATCTTGCGGGTCATCGCGATGCGGGCCGCCTCAATCTGGCGGTTGGTGATCCAGCCAGCGTCGAGCGCCTTGAGGCCGTACTCGCCGAACTGGACCTTGACCTGCCCACGCGAGAGCCCGGCCCGGCGGCCGCGGTGCTGCTTGCGGTGCTTTACACGTTTGGGGGCGAGCATCAGCTGTTCCCTGTGCCCTGCGAATTGCCGCTGCCGTTACCCGCGCTGCCGTTACCAGAGCCGCCGCTTGCGCCACCGGCCCCTCCGGCAGGTCTACCCGCCCCGCCCTGGGGGCGTGGTCCGCGGTTCGGCGCGGGCCCGCCGGGACGCGGGCCGCGCCCCGGGCCGCCCGGCCCGCGGCCAGCGCCGCCGCCCTGCCCATAACCGGGCCCGCGCCCAGCGCCGCCCTGTCCCGGGCCGCCCGGCCCGCGGCCACGGCCACGGCTCCCGGGACCACTTGATCCAGGACCACCGGCAGTGGCGCCCTGGCCAGGCCCACGCCCGCGGCCACGCCCACCCGGGCCGCCGGAGCCACCGCGGCCGCGGTTGTCGCGCCGGTCACGGCCGTCACGGCCGTCGCGGCGGTCGCCGGCCTGAGGCGAAGGCGCATCCATGATCGTGAGGTCAGCCCCGGTGTAGCCCTCGGGCATGATCTCGCCCTTGTTGATCCAGCACTTGACACCGATCCGCCCGAAGGTGGTGCGGGCCTCGTGGAAGCCGTAGTCAATGTCGGCACGAAGGGTATGAAGCGGCACGCGGCCGTCCGTGTAGCCCTCGGTGCGAGCCATCTCAGCGCCGCCGAGACGCCCGGAAACCTGGACCTTGACGCCCTTGGCGCCGGAGCGCATGGCGCTCGTCAGCGCGCGCTTCATCGCGCGCCGGAAGGCAACCCGGTTCTGCAGCTGCTCGGCGATCGACTGTGCCACCAGGCGCGCATCGAGCTCGGGCCGCTTGATCTCGAGGATGTTCACCTTGACCTGCTTGCCGGTGATGCGATGCAGGTCACGGCGCAGCTGGTCGACCTCGGAGCCGGACTTGCCGATCACGATCCCCGGTCGCGCCGTGTGGATGTTGACCTCCACCTCTCCCGCGCTCTTGCGGATCGTGATGTCCGACAGGCCCGCGTGTGACAGCCGCCCGACTATGTGCTCACGGATCTGTGTGTCCTCGTGCAGGTAGTCGGCGAAGTTCTTCTCGTTGAACCAGTTGGACTTCCAGTCGTGGATGTAACCCACGCGGATCGATTCGGGGTGGACTTTTTGACCCATGGATGTCTCTTGTCAGTTCTTCGGCGTAAGCAGGATTGTCAGGTGCGCGGTGCGCTTGCGGATCTTGGTCGCGCGGCCCTGCGCGCGCGGGCGGAAGCGCTTGAGTGTCGGACCCTCATCGGCGTGCACCGCCTTGATGACCAGATCCTCGCCGTCGAGTTCGTGATTGTTCTCGGCGTTGGCGACCGCTGACTCGAGCAGCTTGCTCCAATCGCGAGCGACCGCACGCGGCGTATGCGCGAGGATAGCGCGTGCGTCGGTGACGCTCTTGCCGCGGATGTTGTCGCACACCAGCCGCGCCTTGCGCGCCGAGGAGCGGACGTACTTGGCCTGGGCACGCACAACCGTGGCAGCCACCGGCGCCTCACGACGCTTGGCGGCGCCCCGCTTGGGCGCCGCCGTCGGCTTGGCGGCTGACGCCGGCTTCTCCACCTCGGCGGCCTTCTCGGCTGCGGGAGCCTCGACGGGCGCCGCATCAGCTTTGGGCTTGGCCGCACGCGCGCGCTTGGGCTTCTCGGCGACAGCCGCTTCCGCCGCCGTCTCGTCCGCCACCGGCACATCGGCCTTGGCCTTCGCCGCCCGCGGCTTCCGCGCCGGCTTGGCAGCTACCGGCTCGGAGGCCTCCGCGGAGGGAGTTGTGTTCATCTCTCCCGGAGCGGAGGACTCCGCAGCCGGTGTCTCTCCCGGAGCGGCGGACTCCCCGTCCGCCGCCTCCGGCTCAACGCTCTCGTCGCTCATCGCTTCTTACCCGTCCCCGCATGCCCGCGGTAGAGCCGTGTGGGCGCGAACTCGCCCAGCTTGTGTCCGACCATCGACTCAGAGATGAACACCGGCACATGCTTGCGACCGTCGTGCACGGCGATCGTGTGACCGACCATCTCCGGGAAGATCGTGGACGCGCGCGACCAGGTCTTCAGCATGCGCTTCTCACCCGAGGAGTTCATCGCCTCGACCCGTGCCATCAGGCGCTCCTGTACGAACGGCCCCTTCTTGCTCGAACGACTCAACGCTTCTTACCCCTCTTACGGCCGCGGACGATGTACTTGTCGGAGGCTTTGCCCTTCTTGCGCGTGCGGTAACCGAGCGTCGGCACGCCCCACGGCGTCACCGGGTGACGGCCGGGGGTGGTCGAGCCCTCGCCGCCACCGTGAGGGTGGTCGACCGGGTTCATCGCGGTGCCGCGGGTCTGCGGGCGCACGCCGAGGTGGCGCTTGCGCCCGGCCTTGCCGACCTTGACGTTCTGGTGGTCGGAGTTGCCGACCGTGCCGACGGTGGCGCGGCACTCGCCGCGCACCATGCGCATCTCACCGGATGGCAGGCGCAGGGTGACGTAGTCACCGTCCTTGGCCAGAAGCTGGATTCCGACGCCGGCCGAGCGCCCGAGCTGGGCGCCGCGTCCAGGGGTCAGCTCGACGTTGTGTACGACCGTGCCGGCAGGCATGCTCGCGAGCGGCAGCGCGTTACCCACGCGGATGTCAGCGCCTGGGCCCGATTCGACGGTCATGCCGACGGTCAGGCGGCTCGGAGCGATGATGTAGCGCTTCTCGCCGTCGGCGTAGTGCAGAAGCGCGATGTAGGCCGAGCGGTTGGGGTCGTATTCGATGTGCGCGACCTTGGCCGGCACGCCGTCCTTGGTGCGCTTGAAGTCGATGCGGCGGTACAGGCGCTTGGCGCCGCCGCCGCGGTGGCGTGAGGTCTTGCGGCCGTAGGCGTTGCGCCCGCCGGACTTGGTGAGGCCTTCGGTCAGCGACTTCTCGGGGCTCGAGCGCGTGATCTCGGCAAAGTCCGGATAGCTGACGAAACGCAGGCCGGGCGAGGTTGGCTTGGGCTTGCGGATCGGCATTACTCGCTGGCCTCCAAGCCACGGAAGATCGGGATCGTGTCACCGGGCGCGACCTGCACCACCGCCTTCTTCCAGCGGCGCGTGCGGCCCGCGGTCTGCCCGCGCCGCTTGGGCTTGGACTTCACCGACGACGTGCGCACAGCCAGCACCCGGACCCCAAAGAGCTCCTCGATCGCCTGGCGAATCTGCGTCTTGTGCGCCGTATCAGCCACCCGGAAGGTGTACTTGCCGACCTCTGCCAGCACGTAGGTCTTCTCGGAGACGACGGGACGGATTATCACCTGGGTGGCGTCCATCAGCTTGCGTCCTCCGGCGCGGCATGCGCGTTCTCGCCACGGCCAGCGGCGCGCGCCGTCAGCTCGGGCAGCGCTGCCTCAGATACGAGCAGGCGCGCCGCCCCGACGATGTTGGCGACGCCTGCATCGGCAGCCGGGAGCACCAGCACGCGCTCCAGGTTGCGAAAGGAGAGGCCGGCGTTCAGCTCGTCTTCGGCAAGGACCACGAGCGTCGGTGCAGACGGCCCCCAGCCGGCCAGCAGCGCGGCGGCCTGCTTGCTGGAGGGCGCGGCGAACGCACCGGCATCGAAGACCGCCACCGAGCCGCGCTCGGCGTGAACCGACAGCGCGCTGCGCAGCGCTGCCCGGCGCGCCTTGCGGTTGACCTTGAAGGTGTAATGGCGCGGCTGGGGCCCGAAGGCGGTGCCGCCACCGGTCCACAGCGGGTTGCGCGAGGACCCGGCGCGCGCGCGCCCGGTGCCCTTCTGCTTCCAGGGCTTGGCGCCGCCGCCGCGGACCATCCCACGCGTGCGGGTGGCGTGCGTGCCCTGGCGCAGCGCCGCCTGCTCAGCGCGCACAGCCTCGTGCACCACGGCCATGTTGAACTCCGACCCGAACGCGGCCGCGTCGAGGGCGACGGTCCCCGAGCCCGCCAGCACCGGCGCCGCGAGCCCCGGCTCGTTGAGCTTGCTAGGCATCGCTGCGCACCTCCACGACCCCGCCCTTGGCCCCCGGCACAGCCCCGCGCACGAGCAGCAGATTCTGGCTCGCGATCACATCGACCACGGTCACGCCGCGCTGGGTCACGCGCGTGTTGCCCATCTGGCCCGGGCCGCGGATGCCCTTCATCACGCGCGCCGGCCAGGCCGAGGCGCCGATCGAGCCGGGTGCCCGGTAGTTGTGCGAGCCGTGGGTCTTGGGCCCGCGCTTGAAGTTGTGGCGCTTGACGGTCCCCTGAAAGCCCTTGCCCTTGGAGGTGCCCGAGATCTTCACCCGGTCGCCGGCGCTGAAGCTCTCAACGGTCACGCTGTCGCCCATCTGCAGCTCGGCCCCCTCGTCGCGGAACTCAACCAGGTGCTTGTGCGCAGAGACGCCCGCCTTCTTGAGGTGCCCCAGCTCGGGCTTTGACAGGTGCTTCTCCTTGACGCGGCCAAAGGCCAGCTGCACGGCGCTGTAGCCGTCGCGCTCCTGCCTGCGCACGGCCGTCACCGGGCACGGGCCGGCCTCGAGCACCGTCACTCGCTCCACGCGCCCGTCCTCGAGGAAGCGCTGGGTCATGCCGACCTTGCGGGCAAGAATCGCAGCCATCAGGAGGCCAGCCGGATCTCGATGTCGACGCCCGCGGGCAGGTGATCCAGGCGCTGGAGCGAGTCGACGGTCTTGGGGGTCGGCTGATGGATGTCGATCAGCCGCTTGTGGGTGCGGATCTCAAAGTGCTCGCGCGAGTCCTTGTCCTTGAACGGCGACCGGATCACGCAATACACGTTCTTCTCGGTCGGCAGCGGCACCGGGCCCGAGACGGTCGCGCCGGTGCGCGTCGCCGTCTCGACGATCTCCTTGGCCGCCGTCTCGATCGCCGAGTGGTCGTAGCTCTTGAGACGGATGCGGATTTTGTTTTGGGCGATGGTTGCCACTGCTGACTCTTGACTCTTCTCGTGTTCAGAGCGGGCCGGCCTCGGTTGCGAGGCTCATGCCCGCCCAGTCGTATCTGCTGCGATGGGTGCTACCAGCCTTCGGTTTGGGGCTGGTCCAGCGGGACCAGCCCCAAAAGGCAGACCTTCTTACTTGACGATCTCGGAAACGACCCCCGAGCCGACCGTGCGGCCGCCCTCGCGGATCGCGAACCGCAGACCCTGGTCCATGGCGATCGGCTGGATCAGCTCGATCTCCATCTGGACGTTGTCGCCGGGCATGACCATCTCCGTGCCCTCAGGCAGGTTGGCAACGCCGGTGACGTCGGTGGTGCGGAAGTAGAACTGCGGGCGGTAGCCGGTGAAAAACGGCGTGTGGCGGCCGCCCTCCTCCTTCTTGAGGACGTACACCTCGGCCTTGAACTTGGTGTGCGGGGTGATCGAGCCCGGCTTGCAGAGCACCTGCCCGCGCTCGATGTCCTCGCGCTTGGTGCCGCGCAACAGACAGCCGACGTTGTCGCCCGCCTGGCCCTGGTCGAGGATTTTCTTGAACATCTCAACCCCGGTGACAACCGTGGTGGCGGTCGCCTTGACGCCGACGATCTCGACCGTGTCGCCGGTCTTGATGATCCCCTGCTCGACGCGTCCGGTTGCGACCGTGCCGCGGCCGGTGATCGAGAAGACGTCCTCGACCG
>JAJYHG010000081.1 GCA_021784895.1 Actinomycetes bacterium | reverse complement strand
GATCGACCGGCTGCGCCGCGAGGCTGGCCTGACAGCGGCACGGCCGACGCTGCACATGTGCTTTACCGGCAACCCGGGCACCGGCAAGACCACGGTGGCGATGCGGATGGCCGACATCCTGCATCGCCTCGGCTACATCGAGCGCAACCATGTTGTGGCGGTGACGCGTGACGACCTGGTCGGCCAGTACGTCGGGCACACGGCGCCAAAGACCAAGGAGGTGCTCAAGCGCGCCTTCGGCGGAGTCCTGTTCATCGACGAGGCCTACTACCTTTACCGGCCCGAGAACGACCGTGACTACGGCGTCGAGGCGATCGAGATCCTCTTGCAGGTGATGGAGAATCAACGTGACAAACTGGTGGTGGTCCTGGCCGGCTACAAGGATCGTATGGACGACTTCTTCCGCCTCAACCCGGGCATGTCCTCGCGCGTTGCGCACCACATCGACTTTCCGGACTACACCGTCACTGAGCTTTCGAAGATCGCTGAGCTGATGCTCGCCAGTGAGACCTACGAGTTCTCGCCGCAGGCGCGCGAAGCCTTCGACGATTACATCGCGCGACGCATGCAGCAGCCACGGTTTGCCCACGCCCGCAGCGTCCGCAACGCGATCGAGCGCGCCCGTTTGCGCCATGCCAACCGCATCTACGAGGCGGCCTTGGCGGGCGAGCTACCGACGGTCGCAGAGCTTGCGCGGATCGAGGCCGCGGACATTCTCGCCAGTCGCGTCTTCGACACTGACACTGGTGAGGAGACGTCCTGATGCCTCGCCCGGTGATCCTCGGAGTCGTAGGTGATTCGGCGGCCGGCAAGACGACGATTACACGCGGTCTCGTCCGGCTGCTCGGCGAGGAGAACGTCACGCACGTCTGCACCGACGACTACCACCGCTACGACCGCCGTCAGCGGGCCGAGCGCGCGATCACGCCGTTGCATCCCGACTGCAACTACCTCGACATCATCGCCCAGGATCTGCTCCACCTCCGCCGTGGGGATGCGATCCTGAAACCGGTCTACCAGCACCATGATGGGACGTTCGGGCCGCCCGTCTATGTGCGACCGGAGCGCTTTACCGTCGTTGAGGGGCTGCTCGGCTACTACCTGCCGGAGATGCGTGACGCCTACGACGTGCGCATCTTCCTGAACCCGCCGGAAGATCTACGGCGGCGATGGAAGGTGCAGCGTGACTGTTCGCGCCGCGGCTACACCACCGACCAGGTGCTGAGCGAGCTGGATCGCCGCGAACCTGACTCCGCGGAGTTCATCCGGCCGCAGCGGCGGTTTGCGGACATGGTGATCCGGTTTGTCGAGTCCGCGCCGGAGATCGGCGCGGGACAGGCGCACCTGGATGCGGAGATCACGCTCTGTGAGGGACTGCCGCACCCCGATCTCTCGCCACTCGCCGCAGTCGGCGGCCTTCCCTCGCCAGCGGCATCCGGCGGCAGCCAGATCCTTCACATCCCCGGCTCGCTCGAGCCCGAGCGCGCCGCCGCGGTCGAGGAGGCGATCTGGGGCCGGATGCACTTCGCCACCCATCTGCGCAGCCGCCGGCTCGGTGAGTTCACGGTCGGTACGGAGCTGCGCCGCTCCGAGTCGCTGGCGATCGTCCAGCTCTTGATCCTCTACCACCTGGTCACCGCCAAGGCCAGCGTCGCGCTCGGAGCTGAGGGCGCTCGCAGCAGAGCCGAGGAGCCGGTGGCCGTTGAGGCGGCGCTTTGACGGCTGCGGTGCTCGGCGAGGTCGGGCCAGGCGATGGCCTCTGAAACCGACGCCCGCCACGGGCAGCCTCCGGCCCGGGCTGACATCAGTGGCCGCGTCGTGGCCCCGTCGATGCTCGCAGCCGACCCTGCGCGGTTTGGCGAGCAGGTCGACGGGCTGCTAGATGCGGGAGCCCGCGTCTTCCACTTCGACGTGATGGACGGCCACTTTGTGCCCCCCATCAGCTTTGGGCCAGGCGTGATTGCTGCGCTCAGCGAGCGCATTCACGCCCGCGGCGGCGTGGTTGATGTCCATCTCATGGTCGAGCATCCCGAACGGCAGATCGACGCCGTGGTGCAGTCCGGGGCAGACGTCATAACCGTGCATATCGAAGCCCTCACGCATCCCCACTACGTGCTCTCGCAGATTCGTGCAGCCGGCTGCCTGGCCGGGCTCGCGCTCAACCCTGGGACGGGCGCGGAGGTCGTGCAGCCGCTCGCCGACCTCATCGACGTGGGGCTCTGCATGACCGTCAACCCCGGCTGGGGCGGCCAGCGGTTCATCGACCGCATGCGGCCGAAGATTGCACGTATGCGCACGCTGCTCGATTCAGACGCGTCGGTCGAGGTTGACGGGGGGATCGACAGGATGACCGGACCCATCTGTGCTGCGCTTGGCGCCAACCTGATCGTCGCTGGCTCGGCGATCCTCGGCGCACCGGTGCCGGCGCTCGCCTACGCCGAAATCGCCCGGGGCGTAGCCGCAGCCGACACGAAAACCGCGGCGGCGCTCCGCTGAGGGTGCGCGTGCATGAGCGTTTCACTAACGATCGAGCCTTTAACATGGGCCAATGTCAATCACGCTCACGCAGCTGAGCACCTTCCTAACGGTGGTCCGGACGGGTTCGGTGACCAGCGCGGCGGAGGAGCTCGTCGTTACGCAGCCGACGGTCTCCTCGGCGCTTGCGGCGCTCGGGCGCGAACTGGGCTGTGAGCTCTTCGAGCGCTCCGGCCGGGGCGTCAGGCTATCGCCGGCGGGGGAGGCTTTTACCCCCTACGCGATCGACGTTCTCGGGCTGCTCGAGCGTGGCCGCGAGGCGGCGCTCGAGGCGGGCGCGCTCTCGATGCGGACGATCCGCATCGCTGCCGTTACAACAGCGGCGGAGTCGTTCGTGCCGCCGCTGATGCGCACCTGGGTGCGGGCGCAGCCGGACACCGATCTGGTGCTCGATGTCGGCAACCGCGACGAGGTGTTCGAGCGTGTGCTGACGCACAGCTCTGATGTGGCCATCGCCGGCACACCCCCCGGTGATGACCGCCTCGTCGCGCGCCCGCTGATGGTGAACGAGATCGCGTGCGTGACGGCGCCCGGAGATGCCCTGTCCTCTGGTCAGCAGCAGCCTGCCTCGGCGCTTGGTGAACGCACCTGGCTCTTGCGTGAGCCGGGGTCGGGTACGCGGTCGCTCGCAGTCGACTACATGCTGGTGCACGGCCTGGCGCCGCGGACCCTCACCCTGGGCTCCAATGGAGCGATCAAGCAGGCGGCCCGAGCCGGCCTGGGGATCGCGCTGATCTCGAAGGTCGCGGTGGCGGACGAGCTCGAGTCTGGCCTGCTGGGCGAGATCCGTTTCAGTGGCGCACCGAGCGAACGCTGGTGGTATGTGATCCACTCCGCGGTCGGGCCACAGCGGCCGCTGGTGGGCGCGTTCACTGACTTTGTCTGCGATCAGGCCAGTGGCGTGACGGTGTCGCCGACCCGCACCGCGCCCGGGCTGAGCACGCGCCCGTAGATGCCGAACGGCAGCGGCTCGGTGCGGTCAAGCCC
>JAJYHG010000120.1 GCA_021784895.1 Actinomycetes bacterium | reverse complement strand
GCCGCCGTGCCCGGCTCCTACAACGCCTGGACCGCAGCAGGACTCGCAGTCACCCGCGAAGAGCCGGCGGGCGCTGCGCCGTCAGCCCCGCGGAACACGGTCACCGACGCCCACCAGACCGCCGCCGGCGTACGGTAAGCATGCCGATCCCGCGGGATGCGAACTCACGCGGCTCTGTGTCCAGCGGCTGCCTGGCGCAGCTGCCATTCGGGCCAGCCGTCGGTCAGGCGCCGGGCGGATCGTCCCGCCAGCTGCAAGGTGCGCACAGCCTCGTGGGCGTATGCGCAGACCGGTCCGCGGCAGTAGGCGACAACATCGGTGTCTGGGGGCAGCTCGGCGATCCGCTGCTCAAGCTCGGCGAGCGGGATGGAGCGAGCCCCCTCGATGTGCCCGGCGGCGTACTCCTCGGCGGGGCGCACGTCGATCAGCACGACGTCACCGCGAGCCAGGCGGCTGACAAGCTCCTCACGGCTGATCGTCTGCACCTCCTCGCCGAGATAGTCCCGCGCGGCGCGTTCGGCCTCGGCCAGCTGGGCCAAGGCGGTGTCACGCAGCGCCAGCCAGAGCGCGAGGACCCGCTCGTCGGCCAGCGCATAGCGCACCCGCGTACCGCGACGCTCGCGAGCCAGCAATCCGGCGGCGTGCAGCGCCTGCAGGTGCTGGGAGGTGTTCGCCGTCGATTGGTCGCATGCGCGTGCGAGTTGCTCCACGGTCCGCGGCGCCTGGGCCAGCAAATCAAGCAGCTCAAGCCGAACTGGGCTCGAGAACGCCCTGCCGGTCATCGCGATCGCCTCAAACAGCGCCGCCTTGGTGTCCTCACGACTCATCTTGAATTCAAGATACTAGTTGACATATTGGCCAAGGGATGACTGCACAGCGCCACCCCCGTCTCGGCCTGCGGGAGAACTGGTGGCAGTTCTCGCTGTTCACGATGATCACGCTGCTGATCGGGATCACGATCGGAGTTGAGCGCGTCGCGCTGCCACCACTCGCCCGCCACGCCTTCCACATCACCTCGATCCTCTACACGGTCGCTTTCATCACGGCGTTCGGGGCTGTCAAGGCGGTCATGAACCTGGTCTCCGGACGGCTATCAGACCACCACGGCCGCAAGTTGCTGCTGCTCATAGGCTGGGCGTTCGGGGTGCCCTACGCGCTGCTGATCATCTTCGCCCAAGCGTGGTGGTGGGTCGTTGCCGCCAACCTGTTCCTCGGCGTCAACCAGGGACTGACCTGGACGATGGCGGTAACCGCCAAGATCGACCTCGTCGGCCCCGTCAACCGCGGCCTGGCGGTCGGGATCGACGAATCCGCCGGCTATGTCGGCACCGGCCTCGGCGGCCTGGCAGCCGGACTGCTGGTCTCCTCATACGGGCTGCGCCCCGCCCCCTACCTGCTCGCCCTCGGCGTCATCGGCGCCGGGGCGCTACTCACCCTCACCCTCGCCCGTGAGACGTTGCCGTGGACTCTCGCGGAACACACCCGGCAAGGCGACACCGCCGGTCCGCCTACAAAGGCTCCGACCCTGTGGGCGCTGGCGCGCTACATGAGCTGGCAGGACCGCAGCATGCTCGCCGTCTGCCAAGCCGGCTTGCTCAACAAGTTCACAGACAGCCTCGTGATCGGCTTCTTCCCCCTCTACCTCCTGCGGCGCGGGCTATCCCTGACCGCGATCGCGGTGCTCGTTGGCATCTACGCCTGGGTGTGGGGCCTGGGCCAGGTCCCCGCCGGCGCGCTGGCCGACCGCGTCGGCCGCAAAACACCGATCACGCTCGGCACGCTGCTCATCGCCGGAGGGATTGCCACCCTCACCGCCAGCCAGCAACACGTCCTGTGGTACACCGGCGCCGCGATCATGGGGACCGGCATGGCGCTCGTCTACCCCAACCTCATCACCGCCGTCAGCGACACCGCCCATCCCTCCTGGCGTGGCGGCGCGCTCGGCATCTACCGCCTCTGGCGCGACAGCGGCTACGCCATCGGTCCGCTCCTGTTCGGTGCTATTGCCACCCTCACCAGCCTCACCACCACTTTCTGGACCGCTGCCGCCCTGATGGCCGCCTCCGGGATTCTCCTGCTCATCCTCTTCGACGAAACCGAACCCCATCGCCGCACCCACCCGCCGGCCTGGCAACAAAATCTCAGCCTCAGCGAACACTGAGAAGCCGACTCCCACGACAGGGATGCGACGCCCCTCGCTGTCAGGCTCGTGTGAGACAGCCGCTTGTGTGAGTTCACTGGGCGTGAGGGCGAGATCGGCCGGACATTGACCGATGGGTGGGCTGCGTTCGATCAGGCCCAGCCCGTAACGACGAGAAACAAACACGCGCTACGCCGGCATCCGGCCCGCGAGCCGTGCATCAGCTTCACGCCGCTTGCCGAGGTGGGCCAGTCTGGGCACGCGATGTTCTCGAGAAGCGCCGCAAGCGTGCCAGCAGTAACGCGCGCGATGACTTCTGCGGCCTGCCGCCGGGGATGGATGAGCTCGTCGACAAGCGGGTTGAGTTGGGGTCCGCAACGGTGAGCACCGCGGCCGTGGATGACAGGTAACACGGGCATCGCTGGGCACCACGAGTAGGCGCCGGTTGGATGCACCTCAGACCCGAGGGCTCGGGGGTTTGGGACCACCAATGCCGATCCGCCGACCTCCGGGCTCAAGCCTGGCGGTGAGACGGCCGGGCCGCTGGGAGGAGTCGCTTGCCCTGCTCGCGGCTCAGGCGCGCGCCCTACTGGCCCTGCCGTGAGTCGGCGATCCCCGCGATCGTCCAGGTCGTCGTTGGTCGCGCCAGGATCCGCCAGCGGCCATGCCCGCGCAGGACGCTCGCAGGGTAGGCGTTGCCCCATGAGCCGGTGCCGTCGCACGGTTTGACAGCGAAAATCTCCGAACGTCCATGCATCACCTTCAGCCAGCCGCCGCCGACGGCGCAGGTGACCTCGATGTGGATGAAACGGCCCCTGGCTCTGAGCACACGGATGTAGCCGTCCCCCCGGCCGCTTGTGCGCGCGATCAGCAGCGGCCCGGGACCGCTGAGCGCGTACGTCGGCTGCCTTGTGTTAGTCAGGCCCTCGAACGTGCGGATGTAGAAGCGTCCGAGTCCGGCCCGCTCGAGCGATATCACCGGATACGCCGCGCGCTTGGGCTTTGCGCGGGCGGCCGCGTGCGCCCCGGCCCCCACGCTGCCCGCGCCGAGCAGCAGACAGGAGGCGAGCACAGCCACCAAGGCGGGTCTGAGCTTACGGATGGTGAGCAGGATATTTGGGGGGGGGGCGCAAAGTCAAGCCTTCAGCCGATGGCGGCGCGCGCCGCGCGCTCCCAGGCCTGGGCGCCGAGTTGGATCGCGTCCCAGGGCGAGCCGAGCGGCGGCGTGTAGGAGAGGTCGAGGTCTGAGAGCGCCGCGATCGTCAGCTCGTTGTGGATGGCGGCGGCGGCGACATCGAGGCGCTTTGCGATCTCGCTGCCGAGCTGGCCAACCAGCTGCAGTCCGAGCAGGCGCCCGTCGCTCTGGTCGGCGGTGAAGCGCACCTGGATCGG
>JAJYHG010000216.1 GCA_021784895.1 Actinomycetes bacterium | reverse complement strand
ACATCACCCAGACCAACCCGGAAGCGTTCGAGTCCGGCCGCCTCGAGCGCGTCACACAGGAGCGTCAGTGCTTCCGCGGTCCCCTCCGGTCCGCCGGCGCCAAGCAGCTCGACCCCCGCCTGCAGGACCTCGCGCGGCTGCCCGCGCTGTGGCCTGACCCCCTGGTAGACGTGGGCGAAATAGCAGAAACGCAGCGGCGTCGCGGCCTGCTGGTAGCGGCTGCCGGCCATCCGCGCAATCGGCACGGTCATGTCGGAGCGCAGCACGAGCACATTGCCGTGTTCGTCAAACATGCGGTACGGGGAGCTCGCCTGGGTGCGCTCACGCGCGTAGGTGCGCTCGTACTCGAGCGCGGGGGTGTATACCTCGCCGTAACCTGCCCGCTCGAAGACCGCGCGCATGCGCTCGGTCAACGCACGCAGCTCCCGCATCTCGTCGGGCAGCACATCACGGGTTCCACTGGGCGTGCGGTCGAGCACTGGGCGTCTCCTGAGTCTGCCGGATACGGGCGACGGCCGCGTTCAGGCGCGACCGTTGATGTCCTCTGCGCGCGTGATCCGGGCACCTAGCGCTCGCAGGCGCTCGTCTATGCGCTCGTAGCCGCGATCGATCTGCCGTACGTTGCCGATCTCAGTCGTTCCCTCGGCACACAGCGCCGCCACCAGCATCGCCATGCCGGCCCGGATGTCCGGTGACTCGACCCGCTGCCCTCGCAACCGGCGTGGCCCGACAACGATCGCCCGGTGGGGATCGCAGATGGTGATCGCGGCCCCCATCAGCTGGAGCTTGTCGGTGAACACCAGCCGGCTCTCGAACATCCACTCGTGGACGATCACCGAACCGTCAGCCTGGGTCGCCAGCGCGAGTGCAACGCTCGTGAGGTCAGCCGGGAACGCGGGCCAGGGCCCATCCTGGATCTTTGGCGTATAGCCACCCGCATCACTTCTGATCACGAGCTTCTGCCCGCCCGGGACGATCACATCGTTGCCCCGGTGATGGCTTTCGAGCCCCAGCCGCAGAAACACCTGGCGGATCATGCGCAGATCCTCGGGAACGGTGTCCTTGACCACGAGCTCACCGCCGGTCACGCCCGCCAGAGCCATGAAGGAGCCAATCTCGATGTGGTCTGGTGCGATTGTGTGCACGCATCCATGCAGGCGGTCACGGCCGGAGACGACCATCACGTTTGAGCCGATCCCCTCGATCTCCGCACCCATCGAGACGAGCATGCGAGCGAGGTCCTGGACGTGCGGCTCGGAGGCGGCGTTGCGGATCACGGAGGTGCCGGGCGTGAGCGCCGCGGCCATCAGCGCGTTCTCGGTGGCCATCACCGACGGCTCGTCCATCAGGAAGTCGCAAGGTTTGAGGCCGCCAGCCGGCGCTCGCAGCTGCATGGTGGCGCCGGCCTCGACGCTCGCGCCCAGCGCCCGCATCGCGTCAAAGTGCGGGTCAAGCCGCCGCCTGCCGATCACGTCGCCGCCGGGTGGCGGCATCTGGGCGCGGCCAAAACGCGCCAGCAGCGGCCCGGCCAGCAGGAAGGAGGCGCGGATCTGCTCACCAAGATCGCGGTCCACCGCGGTCTGGCTGACGCCGGCGGCGTTGACCCGCACCTCGCCGGCACCGATCCAGCTCACCGACGCCCCGAGCGAGACCAGCAATGCGAGCATCGCGTCCACATCGTTGATGCGGGGGACGTTGCGCAGCGTCACATCCTCGTCGGTCAGCAGCGAAGCCGCGAGGATCGGCAGCGCCCCGTTCTTGTTGCCGGCGGGTGTGACGGTCCCAGACAGCGGGACCCCGCCCTCGATGACGAACTTTTCCATGACTCCAACTAAAGTAACGGTATGGGAGCCGACACCTCGCGCCGCGCCGCCTGGGAGCTGGTCTGCGAGTGGACGGCGAGCGGCTCGCTGCGACGCCACATGCTCGCGGTGGAGGCCGCAATGCGCGCCTACGCACCGCGATTTGGCGGCGATATAGAGCTCTGGGGGCTCACCGGCCTGGTGCACGACCTCGACTACGAGCGCTATCCCGACCTCACCACCGGCCATCCGCGAGAGGCAATGGCGGAGCTGCGCCGCCGCGGCTACCCCGATGAGCTGATCAGGGCGGTTGGATCGCACGCGGACTTCCTCGGGATTCCGCGCGAGAGCGCGATGGAGAGGGCGCTCTACGCCGTGGACGAACTCTGCGGCTTCATCCTCGCCGTCGCCTACGTAAGGCCAGAGGGGCTCTCCGGCATGACCGTCAAATCGGTCAGGAAGAAGATGAAGCAGCCGAGCTTTGCTGCCGCGGTCGGGCGCGAGGAGCTGCTCGCCGGTGCAGAGGAGCTCGGCGTCGACTTCGACGAGCACGTCGCGCTGGTCATTGGCGCACTGGCGGCGGTGTCGGGCGACCTGCTGCCGGTGGCGTAGGCGACCCCCGGTTCACCCGGCGGAGGCGCCGCCTGGCCGGCAGCCTCGCGAGTTGCCACTCGGCTAACCTCAGCGCCCATGGGCGACACGATCACCATCGCCGTGCTCGAGGGCGATCAGACCGGGCAGGAGCTTCTCGACCAGGCACTGCGCGTCTTGGATCCTGACCTGCTCGGCTTTCCCGTTGAGCTCCAGCACTTCGATCTCTCGCTGTCGAGCCGCCGGGCCACCGGCAACGACGTCGTGCACCAAGCCGCCGCCGCGATGCGCGAGGCTGGCCTTGGGATCAAGGCCGCGACGATCACGCCGGAGGGCGTGGATGATGTTGGCACCCCGAATGCGATCGTGCGTGAGGGCATCGGCGGGAAGGTGATCGTCCGCACCGGGCGCCGGCTTCCAGGGATCCCGCCGATGGCCGGAGTGCACTACCCGATCTCGGTGGTGCGCATGGCGGTGGAGGACGCCTACGGCGCCAAGCAGTGGCGCACCGGCGAGCCGGGCAGTGATGCCGAGGTCGCCTTCCGCGAGGAGCGGATCACGCGCTCCACCTGCCGGGCCGTGTCCGAATACGCCTTCCGCGCCGCTGCGCGCCTGGACGCCACCGTGTACGGCGGACCGAAGTGGACCGTCTCGGCGATCTATGAGGGGATGCTGAAGGAGGAGATGGATGCCGCGGCCGCACGCCACCCGGAGGTCGAGTACAGGCCGGTGCTGATAGACGCCACCTACGCCGGCCTGCTCTCGGGAGCAACCGACCGGGCGCTCGTGATACCCGCGCTCAACCGTGACGGCGACTGTCTCTCTGACCTGGTGCTGCCGATGTTCGGCTCGATCGCGGGCGCCGAGTCGATCCTGCTGGCCTTTGACGAGCAGTACAACACCACTGTCGCGATGGCCGAGGCGCCGCATGGCACGGCGCCGGCGCTCGAGGGTAAGGACCTGGCCAACCCGCTCGCGATGATCCTGGCCTGCGGCGCCGTGATGCACCACGCAGCCGAGCGCCACGGCGCTGCGGCCGAGCGCGCGTCGAGGGCCATCTACGAGGCCGCGCTCGAGGCCGTCGCGGCCGGTGTGAAGACCTTCGACCTCGGCGGCTCGGCCGGGACGACCGATTTCACC
>JAJYHG010000263.1 GCA_021784895.1 Actinomycetes bacterium | reverse complement strand
GTCCGGTGCGCCCAGGTCAGGGGCGTACGGCTCCATGACTTCGGCGGCCCCGTAGGCCTGGGCGGGGTCGGCGGCGAAGGCGGCCTCGACGTCGTAGGCCTGGGTCTCGTAGCCGATCGGTTCGGGTGGCGGTTCGGCTGCGACCACGGCCGCGGTTGCGTCCGGCTGCGGCACCGGCGAGGCGATCAGCTCCGCCAGGCTCTGCTCGTAGGATGGCGCGCCCACGAGCACCTGCGCGCGTGCTACGGCCGGATGCCTGAGCGCTTCGGTGGCGCTGATCCCGAGCTGGCTGGAGGCGACATCCGCCAGGGCCCGCCGCCACTGCAGTCCGTCGGCACGCCCGGCGGCCGCCTGGACCATCGCCTCGATCCGCTCGCCGTCGAGTGAGATCAGATCGGCATGTGCGGCCGCGGCGCTGCGGTAGGTCGTGCGCATTCGTTCCACCAGCGCCGCGTGCCCTGCGGACGCAATCCGCTGTGCGACCGTCTCGATGCCGACCTCGGTACCTGTCATATGCGTGCCTCCTCCAGAAACGCCCTGACCTCCTCGAGGAAGGCTGCGGCATGGTGCCCGTGTGCGATCCGGTGGTCGACCGCCAGGGAAAGTTGCATCGTATGGCCTGCGACCACCTCTCCGCCGCGAACCACCGGTGTCTCACGCAGCGGGCCAAAGCCGAGCGCCCCGGCGTGCGGCGGCATGATCACCGGCGTCAGCGCCAGCAGCGGGTAGGCGCTCGAGTCGAGGACCGTGAACGTCGACCCCGCCGTCTGCGCTGGGGACAGCTCGCCGGCGCGGGCCTGCGCGTACAGATCGGCGAGTTCGCCGGCGATCTCGCTGGCGGGCTTCTGGTCGGCGTCGAGGATCGTAGGGGTGGCGTGTAGGTCTCCGTGGATCGCGGTGACGCTCACGTTCACTCGTCCATAGAGCTCGTAGCGGCCGTCCCGGTAGGAGCCGTTCAGGCGTGGTACGGCGCGCAGCGCACGGGCGGCGGCCGCGATCACGGCGGCGGTGATTCCACAACCCAGCTCGCGTTCCCTTGCGAGCAGCGCACCCGCGTCCAGCACGGTGTGCAGGTCTGCCGCGGGCACCGTCGCGCGACTCTCGGCGCTGCGCCGAGCGAGTAAGCGCTCCTGCCGATCGGGCTCAAGCGTCGTGGTCTCGCCCTTCAGGCCGTGCTCGGAGATCGGCGTCGCCGGCTCACTCATCGGCCGTCACGATACCTGTCCGCGACGCCGGATGGCGGTCAGTAGCGCGACGCGACGCTTGGCGCTGACGCCACGGGCGGGGCTACCCGTGGATCAGCCAGCCGTCGAGTGCGCGCGCGGCCTCCATCACGGCCTCAGACAGGGTTGGGTGGCCGTGGATGGTGTGCGCGAGTTCCGGGTAGCCGCCCTCGAGCAGCTTGGTGCCCACGAGCTCCTGGATCAGGTCGGTCGCCTTGGCGCCGATGATGTGGCCGCCGAGCAGCTCACCGAAGCGCCGGTCGCCGACCAGCTTCACGAGCCCCTGGCGGTCGCCGTAGACGGTGCCGGCGCCGACGGCGCCGTAGGGCACCTTGCCGACCACCACATCATGGCCCTGTGCCCGCGCCTGCTCCTCGGTCAGGCCGAAGCTCGCGACGTTGGGGGTGCAGAAGGTCGCGCGCGGGATGTCGGGGTAGCTGATCGGGTGGGTGTGCAGACCGGCCGCGTCCTCAACCGCGATCACGCCCTCGTCCGAGGCCTTGTGCGCCAGGGCCGGCCCCGCCACCAGGTCACCGATCGCGTAGATGCCGGGTACGCTCGTACGCATCGCGCCGTCGACGGCGATCAGCCCGCGGTCGTCCAGCGCAACTCCCGCGGCCTCCAGCCCGAGCCCCTCCACATCCGGCCCGCGGCCGGCCGCGATCACCACATAGTCAGCCTCGCCGGACTGCTCACCGAACCTGAAGGTCACAGACGCCTCGCCGCTGACCACGTCGCTGACGAGCGTGCCGGTGTGCACGTCGATCCCCTGCTTCTTGAAGCCCCGCTCCGCCAGCCTGGAGATGTCGGCGTCCTCGGCGGGCAGCACGCGGTCGAGCGCCTCGAACAGCTGGACCTGGGCGCCCAGCCGCACGTATGCACTCGCGATCTCAGAGCCTGACGCCCCCGAGCCGATGACGGCCAGCGAGCCGGGCAGCTGCGGCAGCGCCCACGCCTGCTCGGTGCCGATCACGCGGCCGCCGAACTGGGTCCCCGGTACCGCTCGCCCCACGGAACCGGTCGCCAGCACGATGAAGCGCGCCTCATAGCTCGCGCCGCCGACCGTCACCCTGCCCTCGCCCGCGAGTGCGCCAGACCCCTCAATCAGGTCGACCTTGTTCTTGCGCAACAGTCCAGCCACACCGCCCGTGAGGGTCTGCACGACCCTGTTGCGGCGTTCCATCACGGCTGCGAAGTCGACGTTCGGCTCGCCCACCGTGATCCCGAAATCGCCCGCCTCGCGGATCTCGGCCACCACGTCCGCGGTGCGCAGCACCGCCTTGGCGGGGATGCAGGCATAGTTCAGGCAGCGGCCGCCGACCCTGTCCTTCTCAACGACCGCGGTTTTGAAACCGAGCTGGGCGGCCCTGATGGCGGTGACGTAGCCGCCCGGCCCCGAGCCAATCACGATGACGTCATAAGCGGATTCAGGCACGCTCTGCAGGCTAGCGTGAAGCGGCCCGGCGGGTGTGTGGCCGGCCGGCCCAGCCGCCATAGCCGGCGGTCCAGCGGGACCGCCGGCCGCTCAAGGACGGGGGGCCTGGATGCGGCCCAGCACGCGCACGAGCTTCCAGAAGATGAAGCCGCCGCCGCCGATGAAGCAGAGCGGCACCAGCACGCCCAGCAGGTTGCTGGCCTCGACCAAAAACAGCGAGAAGAGCACGATGATCACCGCCAGCAGCGCCATGAACGCGAGCACGGCGGCGGCGGAGCGCTGCCACATGCCGGCGGCGAGGATCAGCATCACCACCACGAAGGGCACGAGCTCCGATGCGGACAGGGTGGCACCGTTGACCTTCGCCCCAGCCAGGAAGGCGGCGAGGTTGACGACCGCCGCGAGCGCCGTGAGTGCCACCGCCAGCAGCAGTGGCCAGGGGCGCTCGCCATCGGCCAGCGGCCGCAGGCGCGCGCGCGCGGCGGCGTTCTGGGCCTCGGTGCGCGCGCGGTAGCGCTCGAGGAAGTCGGCCGGCGCGGTGATCTCGGCCCTGAGCACCGCGGCCGCGCGCCCCGGGTCGCTGCTCTCGGTGATCGCGCGGACGACGGCAATCCGCTGGGCGCCGGCGGCTGCCACGGCGCCGGCGTTGTGCGGCTCGATGCCGCCGACGGCGAAGAACGGCAGCCTCGAGTTGCGTGAGGCGTAGGTGACGAGCGCGTGACCCACCGGGGCCGCCTGCGGCCGGATCGGGGTGGCGTGCACGGGCCCGACGCTGATGTAGTCGAGCGGCAGTGTCTGCGCGGCGTGGATCGCTTCCGGTGTGCCGGCTGAGAGCCCCAGCAGCCGGTCGGGGCCGATCGTCGCACGGGCGGCCTCGATG
>JAJYHG010000091.1 GCA_021784895.1 Actinomycetes bacterium | reverse complement strand
TCCTGGATGTCAGAGAGGATCTGGTGAAAGCCGTAGTCAATGGCGCAGTTGCCGCTCGCCTTCTCGTGCCAGAGCTCGTACTGCTCCATAACGTTCTGGCCGGCGTACTGGACCACGAAATCGACGATCGTGGTGGTCCCACCCCAGGCTGCGGCGCGGGTGCCGCTCTCGAACGTGTCAGAGGCCTGTGTGCCGCCGAACGGCATCTCCATGTGCGTGTGGGCGTCGACGCCGCCGGGGAACAGGTACTTGCCGGTGGCGTCGATCGTGGCGTCAGCGGTGATCGGACCGAGCGGCTCGCTGCCGGGCGCGATCAGCGCGACGATCCGCTCACCGTCCACGAGCACGTCGGCTTCGCTGCGGCCGGTCGCGCTGACAACGGTGCCGCCTCTGATCAGCAGCGTGCTCATGGCTCGCAGATCGCTGCGTAGGAGTCGGGCCGGCGGTCACGGTAGAACTGCCAGTCGTCGCGCATCTGCTGGACGAGACCCAGATCGAGGTCTCGCACCAGCAGCTCCTCGTGTTCTGAAGAGCCAAGCGATCCGACGTGGTTGCCACGCGGATCGACGACCTGCGAGCTGCCGTAGAAGTCGACGGCCTCCGGCCCAAATTCGTTGTCCTCACGCCCGACGCGGTTTGGCGCCAGCACGAAGTAGCCGTTGGCCACCGCGGCCGCCGGCTGCTCTATCTCCCACAGGCGGTTGGACAGGCCCGGCTTGGTGGCGTTTGGGTTGAACACCATGTGGGCGCCGCCCAGTCCCAGTGCGCGCCAGCCCTCCGGGAAATGACGGTCGTAGCAGATGTACATGCCCACTTTCCCGACGGCGGTGTCGAAGACCGGGTAGCCGAGGTTGCCGGGGCGGAAATAGAACTTCTCCCAGAACTTCTCCAGGTGGGGGATGTGATGCTTGCGGTACTTGCCGAGCACGCGGCCGTCAGCGTCGACCAGCACCGCCGTGTTGTAGTAGACGCCCGTATCCGCTTCCTCGTAGATCGGCAGCACCATGACCATCGACAGCTCCCGCGCCAGCGCCGCGAAGCGCTGCACCACCGGGCCGTCAGCCGGCTCGGCGTAGCGGTAGTACTTCTTGTCCTGGGTGATGCCGAAGTACGGGCCGTAGAACAGCTCCTGGAAGCAGATCACCTGCGCGCCCTGGGCGGCGGCATCGCGGGCGAAGCGCTCGTGCTTGTCCAGCATCGAGACCCTGTCGCCGGTCCATGTGGTCTGAGAGATTGCCGCTCGAACGATGGTGCTCATACCGACCCTCCTTCGTGAGGCGCCGAAGATAGCAAACGACCTGTGGGTGCCGTCGGCGCCGGCATCGCGCCGATCGCGGCCACGCAGCGGCTCGCGGCGACCATCGCGAGCCGTGGGCCGCCGACGAGATATCCGGCCGCCAGCGCGTCTCCCGCCCCCGTGGTGTCGGCCACCTCCGCGGGGAGCGCGTCGTAATGGCCGTCGGGGAAGAGGGCGCCGCCGGCGCCGCGTTTGATCACCCAGCCCGGGGCTCTGAGGCCCGGCACGACGGCACGCTCGGCCTCGTTGGCAAAGATCAGCTCGGGGCCCAGCTCCGCGACCAGCGCGCTGAAGCGCTCCGCGCCGTAGGTCTCGATGTCCTGCGCGGAGGCGAGGTCGAGTGTGACCCTGCGTGCGGCACGCGAGGCCGCGAGTGCCGCCTGCGCCACGGGCTCGCGCAGCAGGCAGTAGCCCGAGACGTGCAGAACGTCGGCGCTTTGCACCCAGCTGGGGTCCACCGCGGCCGGCTCCAGCAGGGCCGCCGTACCGGGGTCCGAGGCCATTGTCCGCGCCCCGTCCGGCTCGCGGATGGAGACGACGACCCCGCCCTTGCCGGCGATCACCGGGCCGCAGATCTCAACGCCCTGGCGCTGGAGGTGGGCTGCTGCGATCTCACTGGCCCCGTCGGTCCCGCGCGCGCAGATCAGGCGGCTGCGGGCGCCCAGGGCGCTCGCCCAGGCGGCCACGTTCGCCGCCTGCCCGCCGCCGGTCAGGCTGATCGTGGCCGGCCGGTCGGCGTCGGGCACAAGCGGCGCCCGCGGCAGCACGACCACGTCGAGGATCAGGTCGCCGATCGTGCAGATCAAGGGCCTGGGGTCGGGATCGGGTTCGCCGGTGGGCTGATTCACGCGATCAATGATCGCCGCTGCGGCTGGGCGACGCTCGCCGCCATGGGCCGCTACCGTGGCTCCCGTGTCGATGACCTACTCCTCTGAGCGCGTGGTGGTTTCCGAGCGGGTCGCGGCAGCCCTGCGCGCTGGCGCGCCGGTGGTCGCACTCGAGTCGACGATCATCACGCACGGCCTGCCGCACCCCGAAAACGTCCACGCGGCGCTGGAGTTCGAGCGGACCGTTGCAGACAGCGGCGCGGTGCCCGCCACGATCGCTGTGATTGATGGTGTCTGCCGTGTCGGCGTCGATGGTGGCGATCTCGAACGGCTTGCTGAATCGGAGTCACCGCTCAAGCTGAGCGCCCGCGACCTGCCGGTCGCGCTGGCGCGCGGTGCCAGCGGCGGCACGACCGTCGCGGCGACGGCGCTGTTGGCTGTGCGCGCCGGGATCCGTGTGTTTGCCACCGGCGGGATCGGCGGTGTGCACCGCCACGCCAGTGAGACCTTCGACGAGTCGGCCGACCTCGGGATCCTTGCCAGCTGCCCGGTCACCGTCGTCTCGGCCGGCGTCAAGTCGATCCTCGACATCCGCGCGACGCTCGAGCGCCTGGAGACGCTGAGCGTGACCGTGCTGGTCTACGGCAGCCACCAGTTCCCCGCCTTCTGGCTGGCAGACAGCGGCATCCCGGTCGACTTTGCCGTCACGAGCGCCGGCGAGGTGGCGGCGATCATGCACGCCCGCGACGCGCTCGAGCGCGAAAGCGGCATCCTTGTCGCCAATCCGCTGCCACTCGCCGCTCAGCTTGACCCGGCGCTGCACGACCGCCTGCTCGCGGACGCCCTGGCGGCGGCCGATGCCGCGGCCGTGAGCGGCAAAGAGATGACCCCGTTTCTGCTGGACTACATGCACACCAACACGGGTGGCCGCAGCGTCGAGGTGAACCTGGAGATCGTGCGCGGCAACTGCCGGCTGGCGGCGCAGATCGCCGCTGCCTACGCCGCCGGGCCCGCCGCCTGACCGGTTGCACCCGGGCCGGGGGAGCTGACGGCTGGGCGGGGTGAGCCGGGGAGTGCCTGACGCTGCGTGCGGCGGCACCGGTCCAACCAGACAAACTGGCCGCGCCGGCGGCAGTTTGTTCAAAACCGCGCATATTTGGGGCCGTATCTGACAAACTGCGCTGCGCGCGGGCAGTTTGTCAGGTACGGCCGGTTGGAGGGCGTGCTGGGCGGCTCAGGCGGGCTGCTCCACTGGGGGACGCGTACGGCCGAGACGGAACCCGAGCCCGCGTGGGCGCTCAGCGCCGGTGGCTGGCTGCGAACTCGTAGACCGCGAGCGTCTGCTCGGCCACCGCGCGCCAGCCAAACGCCGCGACTGCCCGCTGTCGCCCGGCGCGCCCCAGCTCGCGCGCCAGCTCCGGATTGGACAGCAGCCGGTTGACTGAAGCGGCGAAAT
>JAJYHG010000109.1 GCA_021784895.1 Actinomycetes bacterium | reverse complement strand
TCGAGGCGCGTGAACGGATCGGTGGGACCTGGGATCTGTTCCGCTACCCGGGAATCCGTTCGGACTCCGACCTGCACACCTTCGCCTTCGAGTTCAAGCCGTGGGTTGGCGAGCACGCGTTCGCCAACGGCGAGGAGATCCTCGCCTACCTCTCCGAGGCTGTAGCTGAGGACGCTCTCGGCGGCCTCATCCTCACCGGGCACCGGGTCACCGCGCTCGCCTGGTCATCGGCTGACGCGCGCTGGACGGCAACGGTGCAGAGGCCCGGTGCGGGCACCTTGCAGCTCACCGCTGACTGGGTCTTTGCCGGCACGGGTTACTACCGCTACGACGCCGGCTATCTGCCGGCCCTGCCCGGCATCAGCGCCTACCGGGGGCGCGTCGTGCATCCGCAGAGCTGGCCACCGGATCTCGACTACGCCGGCCGTAAGGTGCTGGTCATCGGCAGCGGCGCCACCGCGGTGACGCTCGTCCCCGCGATGGCGCGCACGGCGGCTCACGTCACGATGCTGCAGCGCTCACCGAGCTACATCCTGTCGTTGCCGCGGCGCGACGAGCTCGCGCTCTGGCTGCAGCATCGCTTCGGGGAGCGTCGTGGTTACCGTCTGGCAAGGCGTAAGAACATCCTGATCCAGTCCGGGATCTACGGCTTCTGCCGCCGCTACCCGCGCCTAGCGCGCAGGCTCATACGCACGCTCACCGCCCGGCAGCTGCCGGCTGGCTATCCGGTGGATCGGCACTTCAGGCCCGCCTATGACCCCTGGGACCAGCGGCTGTGCTTCGCGCCGGGCGGGGACCTGTTCAGGGCGGTCCGCGAGGGCACGGCCTCGGTCGTGACCGCCCGGATCGAGACCTTCACCGCCAGCGGCGTCAGGCTCGACTCCGGTGACGAGCTCGAGGCGGACATCGTCGTGACCGCCACCGGTCTGCGCCTGCAGGCTCTGGGTGGCATCGAGCTGTGGCTGGACGGCCTGCCAGCAGAGGTCGCCCAGCGGGTGGTGTTCCGCGGCATGATGCTCGACGGCGTCCCGAACCTGGCCTTTCTGATCGGCTACACCAACGCGTCCTGGACGCTCAAGGTGGGCCCGGTCTGTGAGCACATGTGCCGGCTGCTTGCCCACATGGACTCAGGCGGCTGCGACACCTGTGTGGCGGAGCTGCCTTACCCGCACATGTCTGTCCGCCCGTTGCTGGACCTGAGCTCAGGCTACGTGGAGCGAGGCGCGCAATCGCTGCCGCGCCAGGGCCTGCGCGCTCCGTGGCTTCAGCCGATGAGCCTGAGCACGGACGCGCGCATGCTGCGCGACGGACCGGTTACCGACCGCAATCTCCGTTTCGCCCGCGTCCGCCAGCCGCGGCAGCTTGCGTATGGAGGAAATTGCTCGAAACGCAGCGCAGTGGTGGCAAACTAGGGCTGTCATGTCGCGCAATCTCATCGAGCTGACCCGGCGACACCATGAAGGCGCCGCGCCAACGGCGCTCGCACTGCTCAAGACTGCGGTCGAGGATCACGGCAAGATCACCGCCGACGACATCCGTGACGCCGCAGCCGCGTCAGGCCTGCCGGAAGCGACCGTCTACGGGGTCACGACCTTCTACGACGACCTCAAGGGACCCAGGGGAGCCCGGCATGTCAGGGCGTGCAGCGGCACGGCATGTTTTGCTGCGACTGCGGGAACTCACATCGAACGGCTCGGCGCCGGGCTCGGTGTCGGCCTGGGAGAGGTCGCCGCCGACGGCTCGGTGTCGTTCGGCGAGGCTGTGTGCCTGGGGTTCTGTCACAGCTCCCCGGCGTTCATTGACGGGACGACCGTGCTCGCCGGTCCGCACGCCCTGGAGTCGTTGCTGGCAGGCAGACCGTCCGCGGCTGGCGAACCGGACTGGATCAGCCTGCTCTCAGAGCCAGTGCTGACGCGCACGGGTGACTGGTCGGGCCTAGCCCGCGCGCTGCATGAGCTTCAGCCTGAGCAGCTGCTCGCCGAGGTTGAAGCCGCCGACGTGCGCGGCCGCGGAGGGGCGGGTTTTCCAGCCGGCGTTAAGTGGCGTTTCACGCGGGCCGCTCCCGGCGCCGTCAAGTTCATCGTTGCGAACGGGGACGAGGGCGATCCCGGCTCCTACATCGACAAGTACCTGATGGAGCGCAACCCGAACCTGCTGCTCGAAGGTCTGGCGCTTGCCGGGTACGCCGTCGGTGCTGCTCACGGCTACATTCTCGTCCGTTCGGAGTATCCGTTGTCAAAGCCGGTCCTCGAGCGAGCCATCCGACAGGCTCACGCTGACGGGTGGCTGGGCAGCGATATCCGGGGCAGCGGGTTTGACTTCGATATCGCCGTCGTCGAGGGCGCCGGATCCTACGTCGTGGGTGAGGAGACGGCGCTGCTGGCATGCCTGCAGGGCTTGCGTGGCACGGTCTCGGCACGACCCCCGTTTCCCGCTGAGCGGGGGGTGCAGGGCATGCCTACGGTCGTCAACAACGTCGAGACGCTCGCGAACATCCCGTTCATCGCCAGGCGCGGCGCTCAGGCGTACCACGACCTCAGCCCGGGGTCAAAGTCTGCCGGGTCCAAACTGGTGTGCTTCAACGAGCGCTTCAACCGGCCCACCGTCTACGAGGTGCCGTTCGGCATGACGATGCGTCAGCTGTGCGAGGAGGTAGCGGGCGGGATCCGCGACGGCCACACGGTGAAGGCACTGCAGATTGGCGGCCCGCTCGGCGGGATCCTGCCGGCCGGCCTGCTGGAGACGGCCTTTGACTTCGAGCCTCTGGCAGCTGAGGGCTGCATGGTCGGCCACGGGAGCATCGTCGCCTTTGACGAGACCACCGACATGCGGGCACTGACGGTTCATCTGCTCGAGTTCGGCGCGCACGAAAGCTGCGGGAAATGCTTCCCGTGCAGGATCGGGCTGCGCCGCGCACACGAGATGTTCAGCACAGGCGCGCCGGTCGACCGGCAGCGCTTTGAGGAGCTGCTCGAAACCCTCGAGCTCGGTTCGCTCTGCGCCCACGGATCGGGGATGCCGGCCCCGCTGCGCAGCCTGCTGAGGCACTTCCCTGGCGAGCTGGGACTGGCGGGATGAGATGGCAAACACGCTGGCGATCGTCGGACGGTGCTGATGCAGCTCACGGTTGACGGGCTCCAGGTCCAGGTGGCTGACGGCGCGACCGTGTTGGACGCGGCCAGGCAGGCAGGCGCCTGGGTGCCAACGCTGTGTTTCGACGAGCGCCAGGCGCCCTTCGGCGCGTGCCGTGCCTGCATGGTTGCAGTCGACGGGACGCCAAAGCCCGTGCCCGCCTGCACCACGCTCTGCCGGGAGGGCATGGTGATCGATACCAACGACCCCGCTAGCCGGCGAGTGGCGCGGACGGTCGTCGAGCTTGTCCTCTCTGAGCTGCCGTCGGCGCCCGCGCCGCACACGGAACTGGCGCAGGTGGCCGCCCGGTTGGGTGTCAGCGGCTCGCGCTGGTCGGGAGCGGTGCATCCTGTCGACCATGACCTGCGCCACCCATACCTCGCATTCCAGCACGAACTGTGCATCTCCTGTGGCCGCTGCGTGCGTGCCTGCGACGAGGTCCAGGGTGCGTTCGCGCTCACCGCCGTCGGCCGCGGGTTTGAAGCCAACGTCGCGGCTGGCATCGGGTCCGGCTTCCTGGAGTCAAGCTGCGTGTCCTGCGGGGCCTGTGCGGACACCTGCCCCACGGACGCGATCACAGAACGCCTGCTGCTGGACGGCAGCATCAACGGAGGACCACCGCCGGAGGCTCCGCGTCTACGCGAGCGCCGGTGACCAACTGAGTAGAGGTGACGAGCATGGAGACTGAGCGCTTTGATCGAACTGTCACAACCACGTGCGGCTACTGTGGTGTCGGCTGCCGCTTGGAGGCACACGTGCGCCAAGGGCGGATCGCCTCCATCTCGCCCGCGGCCGACGGTCCCGCGAACCGCGGCCACACCTGCCTGAAGGGCCGCTTCGCGCATCAGTTCACCCGCTCCCGTGAACGTTTGACCACACCGCTGATCCGCGAGGGCGACGGCTTTAGGCCGGCCAGCTGGGAGGAGGCGTACGCCAGGGTTGTGTCCGAGCTCGGGCGAATCAGGGATCAGCACGGCCCCGACTCGATCGCTGGACTGGCGTCGTCACGGGCGACCAACGAGGACTGCTACGCGATGGCCCGGCTGATGCGCGCCGCCATCGGCACCAACAACATCGACAACTGCTCCCGTGTCTGCCACTCGCCTACATCCTTCGCGCTGAGGAAGTCGTTTGGGCTCTCTGGCGCCACCGGCTCGTTTGACGACATTGAACTCGCTGATGTCGCGATCCTGATCGGCGTCAACCCAACCCAGGGACACCCGGTTGTGGGTGCGCGCATCAAGCAGGCCGCGCTCCGCGGGTGCAAGCTGATCACCATTGATCCCCGCCGCATCGAGCTTGCCGATTACGGTGTGCTGCATCTCTCCCCGCGCCCTGGGACCAACGCCGCCGTGATGCTCGGCCTCTGCCACGTGGTTGCCCGCGACGGGCTCACCGACGCAGGCTTCATCGCCGAGCGCACCGAGGGCTACGAGACGCTGGCCGAGCTCCTCGTCGGCTACACGCCAGAGGTGGTCCAGGAGATTACGGGGGTCCCGGCACAGGACATTGAGCAGGCCGCGCACATCTACGCGCAGGCGCAGACCGGCTGCCTGCTGTGGGGTCTCGGGGTGACCGAGCACAAGTACGGCTCGGAGGTCGTCCAGCTGCTCTGCAACCTCGCGCTGATGACCGGCAAGGTCGGCAAGCCGGGTTCGGCGCTGCTGCCGTTGCGCGGCCAGAACAACGTGCAGGGCTCATCGGACATGGGGGCCCTGCCGGACACGTACACGGCCTACCGGCCGGTGTCCGACGAAGACACGGCGCGCCTGTTCGAGCAGGCCTGGGGGGTGCCGCTCAGCCGTAAGAAGGGCTACACGATCCCGCAGATGTTCGACGCTGCGCTCAGCGGTGAGCTGAAGGCGATGTACATCTTCGGCGAGGATGTGGCACAGACCGACCCGGATACCGCGCACGTGGTTGCAGCGCTCGAGAAGCTCGACTTCCTGGTCTGCCAGGACATCTTCGAAACCGAGACGAGCAGGTATGCGGACGTGATCTTGCCAGCCTCGTCATTTCTCGAAAAGGCGGGCACGTTCATCAACGCGGAGCGCCGCTTCCAGCTCGTTGAACCCGCCATCGATCCGCCGGGCGGTGCCAAGACGGACTTTGAGATCATCACCACCGTTTCCAGGATGCTCGGCCACGACATGGGCTTTGAGACGCCGTGGGACTGCCTGGACGAGATCGCGAGCCTGACGCCGCAGTACGCCGGCGTCAGCCGGGAGCGGATCGGGCGCCACGGTGCCCAATGGCCGGTTCGGGCCGACGGCTCAGACTCGCCGGTGCTCTACGACACGTTCTTTGACAACCCCGAGCAGCGGGGAAAGTTCGCCGCGCTGCCTTACAAGGCGCCCGGCGACGCTGCCGACGATGAGTTCCCGCTGATCCTCGTCACCGGTCGCGTGCTGCAGCATTACAACGCCGGCACGATGACGCGCCGTACCAGTAACGTCGAACTCGTTGACAGCGATCTGCTGGAGATCCACCCGCAGGACGCGGAGAGGCTCTGGGTATCAGACGGCGACCTTGTGTCGGTGCGCAGCCGTGTGGGCCGGATCGAGCTCGAGGCGCGGGTGACGGAGCGGATCCAGCCCGGTCACGTCTTCACGACCTTCCACTTTCCCGAAACTCGGACCAACCTGCTCGTCGGCCAGTCCGCTGACGTCAACACCTCCTGTCCCGAGTACAAGGTTGTGGCTGTTGATGTGCGCCCAGTCGCCGAGCATCCGGCCTATGTGCCCCAGCTGGCGGGAGTCTCCTGACGGCCCCTGGACCACCGGAGCCAGATAGCCCTGCCCGCAGCGCATGCGGTCGGTGAACGGGGCTGCCGCCAGCACGCTATCGAGCCCGGCGCCCAGCTATAAAGCCCGCTTCGAGGCGGCCGAGGTCGCTCGCCGCCGGCTCGCCGTGGAGGTACTCGGCCGCAATCGCGCCCCAGTCGGCCCCGGCCCCCAGTGTCTGCAGCACCGCTGCCACCACGCCGTGCATGCGCCTGATCAGCACCGCCTCGGGCGGCAGGGTGAGCTGGTTGACCTGCTCGCGCGCGCCGTCGCGGTGCTCAGGCGTGCGCCCCTCACCTGTCCGGCCCGCCCCCGTCTGCGCGGGGCCGCCCGCGGGACCACC
Organism: Actinomycetes bacterium; assembly: GCA_021784895.1. Classification (GTDB taxonomy): domain Bacteria; phylum Actinomycetota; class Thermoleophilia; order Solirubrobacterales; family Solirubrobacteraceae; genus Palsa-465. The sequence goes on along the minus strand of JAJYHG010000109.1, from coordinate 10,947 downwards.
GTCCGCTGGGTCAGCGGTGGCAAAGCGCCGTTTTCCGGGTACCGCATACCAGCTGGTAGCCCTGCGCATGAGCCGCAGCGCGAAGCTTGCATCCAGCGCGGCGGCGCGCTCGGGAGGCAGGTAGCCGGCGGTGACCAGCGCCTGCTTGAGCGCCTGCGGGTCATTGCCACGCACGGCCAGCGCGATGGCAGCCTCGCTGCTGACACGCTCGCGGCTGACCTGACGCACGAGCCCGAAGTCGAGGAAGCAGACGCCCCCGTCGGGGCAGCTCAGATAGTTGCCGGGGTGTGGGTCACCGAGCGCGATCCGCTCGCGGTAGAGCAGCCCGAAGAAGAAGCGGAACACTATCTCCGCGTAGCGGTCGCGGGCCGGCTCAGTAGCGGTGCGCACCGCCTCGAAGCGGTCGCCGACGACGTAGTCCGTCACCAGCACCCGACGGCGTGATAGCTCGCTGTGAACGAGCGGAACGCGCATGAACGGGTGGCCGCGCAGCAGCCGTTCGATCTGGCGCTGGTTCTGGGCTTCGAGCTCATAGTCGAGCTCCTCGCTGATTCGCTCGCGCATCTCCGCGCCGAGCGCTCTGGCGTCAAGTCCCGGTGCCAGCCGCTTGATCAGCGGCACCAGCAGCATCGCGTTGCGCAGGTCGGTCTCGACTGCCTCGGCGACTCCGGGGTACTGGACCTTGACGACCACCTCGGCGCCGTCCACGGTGGTAGCGCGATGTACCTGACCGATCGAGGCGGCGGCAAAGGCGCGCTCGTCGAACTCCGAGAAGAAGGTCTTGAGCGGCCCTCCAAGCTCACGTCGCAGCAACCGCTCGATGCTCGCGAAGCTGACTGGCGGGACGTCGTCACGCAGGGTCGCGAACTTGCGCTGCAGCTCGTCGCGCTGCTCGTCGGGCAGCCCGTCAAAGTCCGCCAGTGAGAGCATCTGGCCGACCTTCATCGCGGCACCTCTCATCTGGCTGAGGCGATCCACCAGCTCGTGCAGCGTCGCTGCCGTGCGTGCCTGCTCGGCGGCCAGCGCGCGCTCGGGCGTACGCATCCGGTTGGCTGCGCGCATACCCGCCCAGCGGGCCCCCTGGCCGGCGGCCAGCCCTCCGATCCGCGCGGTGCGTGCGACCCGCCCGGAAGGCAGCTTCCGGGCCTCGGGGACGGGCTCCTCTGCCGGTGTGGCCATCGCTTGAGGTTAGGGGTTCACGACTCAATTAACGGGCGGTTTGTCGTGTGACCCCAGCCACGCCCAGCCACTCGCCAAACCACTCCACGAACTTGGTCGTGAGCCCCGCCGTCGCCGTACTCTTGGCATGCTTGCGGTCTGTGGAGTCGAGTCAGCATGGGCCAGCTCGTCGTCACGCCTGCGCGCGGGCGTGGCGGGGGTTGCGATGAGCCGTCGTGGCGCGGTGCTGTTCGCGGCGCTCTGTGTCATCTGGGGCATCCCATATCTGCTCATCCGGGTCGCTGTCAGCGAGGTCTCACCGGCCTTCCTGGTGTTCGTGCGGACCGGGCTGGCAGCGCTCCTGCTGCTGCCGCTCGCCGCACGCCGTGGCCAGCTGCGACCGCTGCTGCCACAGTGGCGTTGGCTGTTGCTGTTCGCGGCGACCGAGATCGCCGTGCCGTGGTTTCTGCTCTCGCGCGCCGAGGAACACCTGACGAGCTCACTGACCGGTTTGCTGATCGCCGCCGTGCCGCTGATTGGCGCACTGATCACGGCCCGTGACGGCGGCGCGCATCGGCTTGACCGGCGTGCCTGGAGTGGGCTGCTGGTGGGGTTTCTCGGTGTCGGCGCGCTTGTGGGCCTGGACTTTGGCCGGGTCGGTCTCGGACCGCTGCTCGAGGTCTGCGTGGTGGTGGTCGGCTACGCCTGCGGTCCGCTGATTCTCGCCCGCCGGCTGGCGAGCCTGCCATCGCTCGGGGTCATCTCGGCTGCTCTGGCGCTCACAGCGGCGGTCTACGCGACACCTGCGCTGCTGCAGATGCCAGCGCACCTGCGTACCGATGTGGCGCTGGCACTGGCGGGCTTGGCGGTCGTCTGCACGGCCGGTGCCTTCATCGTGTTCTTCGCGCTGATCGCGTCAATCGGGCCGGTGCGGGCCACCGTGGTCACCTACGTGAACCCTGCGGTGGCGGCGGTGCTCGGCGTGCTCATCCTCAGCGAGCGCTTCACCACCGGCATGGGTGTTGGCTTCGGGCTTGTGCTCGCCGGTTCGGTGCTCGCTGCGGGCGGCCGCCGGCTCAAGCGCGAGCCGGCGGCCGGTGATCACTTTCAGCCGAGCGGCGATACAGCGGCTGTCTCCAGGACGTCTCTCTGACGACCGAGCGACTACCCTCCCCTGGGTGGCGCTCGCTCAATTTGGCCAATACCCAGCTCCGCGTTACGCGATCGCTCACCTATCCGATACGCATCTGCTCGACGGCGGCGCGCGGCAGTTCGGCGCTGTCGACACCGAAGCGCACCTGCTGCACGCGCTCGAGCTGCTGGCGAACCTGGAGGAGCCGCCGCAGGCGATCATCGTCAGCGGCGACTTGGCCGATCGCGGTGAGCCGGGTGCCTACCGTACCGTCAAGCGGCACGTCGAGGAGACCGCGCGGCGGCTGGGAGCGCCGGTGTTCTGGGCGATCGGCAACCATGACGATCGCCGCGCTTACTCGGCGGTGCTCTTCGGCGACCAGTCGGGTGCGCCACAGGACCGGGTTCACGACCTCGCTGGCCTGAGGATCATCAGCCTCGACACCACGGTTCCCGGCTACCACCACGGCGAGCTGGAGCCGGGCCAGCTGGCCTGGCTGCGGACAGTACTGGCCGCTCCGGCCGAGCACGGCACCCTGCTGGTGATGCACCACCCGCCGCTGCCGATGGCGCTGGACCGCGTATCGCACGTGATCGAGCTTGACGGCCAGGCGGCGCTGGCAGAGGTGATCCGGGGCAGTGATGTGCGCGCGATCCTCTCAGGACACCTGCACTACCCGATCTACGCGACCTTCGCCGGGATCCCCGTGTTCACGGCATCCGCGACCTGTTCGACGATGGAGCTGGCTGGGTCTGGGCGCAGCTACGGTGTGCGCGACGCCGGACAGGCGATCGCGATGGTTCACCTGTTCGATCCGGGCGCTGGCGGTATGCCGGAGGCGCCGGTGACCCACACCGTGCTGCCGCTCGTGCGGGCACCTCTGCTCGTCGGTCACCGCTTCGCCGATTTCGCGCAGCTCGAGTCGCTGACGCACGCCCAGCGCCGAGACCTGCTCTCACGCCACCCGGAGCGGCTCCGCGCCGGCGACGATCAGCCCCCGCACGCGTGGCTGGATGCCGCGGCGGGCATGGCTCCGGGCGGATAGCCGGTCAGTCGCCGGTGCGGCTCGCTCCCCGCTGCGGCTTCACTAGCCCGTTTCCGCTACCAGGCTGCCGTCGCGCTCGCGGATGCGCACGCGCTTGGGCAGCACGCCCTTGGTTGGGCGCAGCGTCCCGTCCGGTCTTTCGAACAGTCCCCGGACGTAGCCGCGGAGCTGCCCGACGCTGACCACCTCGAACGCACCGGGTTCTTCTGGCCGGCCAAGCCGAGGGTCGAGCTGGATCCTGATCATGCACCCGGTTTTGGCGCGGGCTTCCAGGGTGAACTCTCCGCCTGCCCGCTCGATGCGCTCGCGGGCGTTGCCGTCGATTTTCACCAGCATCACGATCTCCTCTCGATGAGCACGCCGTCGCTGACACACAAGTGGTGAGAGCGGCGTCTGTGGATGATATCCGCGACCGCTTGGGTGGCGGATCACCTGGCGCTACGCGCGGGCAGCGAGTGAGAGCCCAAACAGCGATTCTGGGCCGGTGAACCAGCGGTCCAGTCGCAGGCCGGCGGCGGCGTAATCAGCCTCGAGCCGGGCGCGCAGCCGCATCTCGATCCACTCCTGCTCCCGGTCGAAGAAGGCCGCATGGTCAAACGCTTCGGTGGCGAAGTCCGCGTCCAGCTTGCGGTTGACGACCTGCAGGAGGTTGCGGTTGAACTCGGCCGTGACGCCCTGCGAGTCGTTGTAGGCGGCCTCGATCACCGCCCGGTCCTTGACCAGGTCGGTGCCGAGCAGCAGACGGCCTCGCGGCCCGAGCGGGCCGCGGCTGCCGCGCAGCAGCTCCCGGCGGCTGGCGGGCGGGAAGTTGGCGATCGTGCCGCCCAGCAACGCGACCAGCCGCGGGACGCCGTCAGGCTCGGGGATCCGGTCGAGGTGGCGTTCAAAGTCGCCGATCACTCCGTGCACGCACAGCGCGTTGTAGTCGCGAAGGAGCGCGTCGGCCGCGCTGCGCACGACCGATTCCGACACATCGATCGCGATGTAGCGGCGCAGGGTGCCGGCACCGGCCATCGCGTTGAGCAGGATTCGCGCCTTGCCAGATTCCCCCGAGCCCAGCTCGACCAGCTCGCCGGCGCCGGTCCGTGCGACCACCTCGTCTGCACAGTCACGCAGGATCTGGGTCTCGGTTCGGGTCGGGTAGTACTCCGGCAGTCCGCAGATCTGCTCAAACAGCAGCGAGCCGCGGGTGTCGTAGAAGTGCTTGGAGGGGATCTCCTTGAACGGGCGCGTGAGCCCGTCGCGCACGTCCTCTGCCAGGCAGCGCTCCTCCGTCTCGGACAGAAACGACTCGATCCGGACGGCGCCGGCGCGCAGCGCCTCAGACATCACCTCACGCGTCTGTCGCGATCCGCAAGCCGGTGAAGATCTGGCGCCGCTGCGGGTAGTCCCAGTTGCGGAACGTGGGGGAGATCACCCGCGCGCGGGTAGCCCACGAGCCGCCGCGCAGTACCCGGTACTCGTCCCCGAAGAACACCTCCGAGTACTCGCGGTACGGTTCGGCCACGAACCCCGGGTAGCCGCCGAAGCTGCTCGCAGTCCACTCCCAGACATCGCCGATCATCCCCAGGCAGCCGTACGCACAGGCGCCAGCGGGGTGCGCGTCCGCCGCGCGGGCCCCAGCGCACCGTGATCCAGGTTGGTGTGAAGGCCGGGGAGCGCAGGCTCCTCACCCCAGGGCAACGACCGCGCTCCAACGACCGCGCGGCACCAAGTTGCGGATCCCAGGCGGCCGCCTTCTCCCACTCGGTCTCGGTCGGCAGGCGGGCGCCGTGGGCGCGCGCAAACGCGTCGGCCTCAAACCACGAGACGTGCACAACCGGCCGCTGCCGGTCGATCGGTACGAGCCCGCACAGCCGCCACTCGGCGGTGTGGTCCGCCGTCCAGCCGCCCGGCATCGTGATCCCGTGACGCTCCTTCCAGGCCCAGCCACCCTGCGACCAGCACTCGCGCCGCTCGTAACCGCCAGCCTCCACAAAATCCAGGCAGGCCGCGTTCGTGACCGCGCTACGGCCGATCAGGTAGCCGGGCACGTCCCGGCGATGACGTGGGCGCTCGTTGTCGTAGGCGAACACGCCGCCAGCGGTACCGATCGTGCATGCGCCAGCCGGGATCTCGACCAGCTCCAGCCAGGTCAGCTCACTGCCCGGGTGGCCGCCCCGCTTGGGCGCCACCCGGGGGTGCTGGCAACACGAGCCAGCACCCCCACGAAGCTCGTAACCCTCCAGCCGCGCCAGCTGGATGGTCTGCAGCATCGTCTCGTTGTGCTGCATCTCGTGGCGGACCGTCAGCTCGAGCAGGCTGCCATCCCCGGCACCGCGCGCGGCGAGCACCTCGAGCGTCCGCTCGCGCACGCTCTCCAGGTAGCCGAACGCCTCGGCCGGGCCAAGGAACGGCAGCGCCCCGCGCCCCGCCCGGGGCGTCTCAAACGCGTCGTACACAGCCGCCAGCTCAGCGCGCAAAAGCGGCCGGCCACCGTAGCGGTGCACCAGCCACAGGTCTTCGAACGCGGCGATGCGCCCGAGATCCCATACCAGCGGGCTCATCAGCGGTGAATGGACCCGCACCAGGTCGGCGTCTGAGACCGCCACGACCAGCGCAAGCGTCCGCCCCCGGCACTGACGCAGTGTCTCGGTCGCAGGTGAGCCGTGCGGCGCAGCCGCGACGCCCGGCTGCCCCCTGCAACATCATCCTGGGCAACGGTCTGTTCGGCTGCGGGCTCTCATCGGCGCTTGACCGGTGACAGGGGCGCGGGCACGATCTTGGCGAAGACTAGATGGAAGTCCTCGGTCAGTGCGCTACAGCGAACCGCTATTCCCTGTTCTCTCGGCCCACCATAGAGGGCCCGCAAACGGCCGAAAGGCCCAAAAACACGGGCCTTTCTGAAGCGCGCCCGAAGGGATTCGAACCCCTGACCTTCGGTTCCGTAGACCGACGCTCTATCCAGCTGAGCTACGGGCGCGAGCGCAGTGTCACCTGCGATTATGTCGTGGTCGCCCTGAGCCCGACGAGATCCGAAGTCATGCCCGTCCGCCTGTACTGACGGCCATGGCTGTTCGAATTCTGACTCGCGGCCCAATGCGGAGGGTTGATGGTAGCGGCCCGGAACGTTCGCGGTTGGCCGGCGCGAGCAGGCCCGGCCAAGTGGCCAAGTAGCAGGCGGGAATGGGGTTCCATGTGGCGATTCAAAGCGGCGCCGACAGCTGCGAGGCTCCCGTCAGGATGACGGCCACACAGGACTTCAGCATGCGCGCATTCGCCAACCAACGCGGTCCAGCCGGTAAATGCTGTATTAAACGCTCTACAAATCGTCGGGCGCGTCGGTTAGAGTCGCGCTTTGCCAAACACCTTAGGGAGGGACGTTGGGAGCTACTTTGAATCAGCCCATGGCACCGAAGCTGGATGCTGAGGGTCTCGAGCGCGGGCTCGGCTTTGTGGGCCTGCTGTGGGCGTCGGAGACGTCGATCATCGGTTCCGGCTGGCTGTTCGGTGCGCTCAGCGCTGCCGTCATCGCCGGGCCGGCAGCCATTTTCGGCTGGATCTTCGCCTCGATCATCGTTGCCGTGCTCGCCTTGATCCACGCGGAGCTTGGCGGTCTCTTCCCGGTCAGTGGTGGTACGAGCCGCTTCCCGCACTACGCGTTTGGCAGCTTCGCCGGCGCGACCTTTGGCTGGGCGTCGTACCTGCAGGCGGCAACCGTGGCGCCGATTGAGGTGCTCGCGGTGATCCAGTACACGTCGACTGCCAGCTTCGCCAAGAGCTGGTACACCCCGCACACGGTCGGCCCCGGCACCCTCTCTGGTGTCGGCATTCTGGTGGCGCTCATCTTGCTCGTGGTGTTCGTGTTCCTCAACCTGGTCGGGATCCGCTGGCTCGCGAAGGTCAGCAATGCGATCACCGTCTGGAAGGTCTTCATCCCGGTGCTCGCGATCGTGATCCTGGTGCTCGGTCACTTCCACGCCTCGAACTTCGGCAGTGGTGGTGGCGGCTTCTTCGTTCACACCGGCGTCATCAAGTCGATCCTGCTGACGCTGCCGGCGGGCATCGTGTTCTCGCTGCTCGGCTTCGAGCAGGCCGTTCAGCTCGCGGGTGAGGCCGAGAACCCACAGCGCGACCTGGCGAAGGCGGTGATCGTGTCGGTGATCATCGGGGCGGTCGTCTACATCCTGGTTCAGGTGGCGTTCCTGGGCGCAATGAGCCCGAGCCTGCTCGCCAGCCAGCACGGCTGGACCGGGCTCGGACCGACAAATGCCAACCCCGAGGTCGTGAAGCTCAACGCCGGGCCGTTCTTCACCGTGTCCAGCCTCGCTGGGATCGCGTGGCTGGCGACCATCCTGAGGATCGACGCTGTCGTCTCGCCCGCGGGCACCGGGCTCATGTACACCACGTCGGCTGCGCGCCTGAGCTTCGGCCTCAGCCGCAACGGCTTCCTGCCGGCGATCTTCGAGGCGGTCGACAGCCGCACTCGTGTGCCGTGGTTCAGCATCGTGATCGCGGCTGTGGTCGGCGCGCTGTTCCTGCTGCCGTTCCCGAGCTGGAGCGAGCTCGTGGCCGTGGTGACCAGTGCCTCGGTCCTGATGTACGCCGCGGCGCCGCTGTCACTGATGGCGATGCGCAAGACCAAGCCGGGCCTGCCGCGTCCCTACAAGATGAGCGGGGCCGAGATCCTCGCCCCGCTGGGCTTCATCGGCGCCTGCTGGATCATCATGTTCTCCGGCTGGCAGACGCTCACCACGCTGGCGGTGGCGATGCTGCTCGGCTACCTGCTGATCTGGCTCTCCTACGCGTTCAAGGCGAACCCGCACGCTCCGAAGATGGACTGGGTGAGTGTGCCCTGGATCTCGGCCTTCTTCATCGGCATGCTCGTGATCTCCTACTTCGGCGACTTTGGTCCCGGCGGGATCATCGGCGGGATCGGGCCGTTCAAGAACGTGCTCTCCGGCGGTGGCAACGACGACCTGACCCTGGGTGGGACGCTTGCCGCCACCACGGTCTGGGCGCTCGTCATCTACTACTGGGCGATCAACGCGCGGCTGCCTGAGCACCGCGTTGACGAGCTGGTGGCTGAGGTCTATCCGACGCCCGATGCGATGGGTCACTGACCGGGGCTGACGTCATCCCCGCTCTGTTGAGGGGCGCGGCCGCTGGCCGCGCCCCTCAACCATTTTGTGGCAGTTACACCAGCTCGTGTGCACCCCGCCTCGGGCTCTCGGTCGGCTCTGCGGCGCTCTGACGCCCGGTGCTGCTGGTGCCATCCGGGGCTCAGCACGACCAGCGCGGCGCCGGTGACGTGGTTGCGGACGAACACGAACTCGATCATCCCGGCGGAGGTGCGCGGAGAGATAGATCCCGCCCGCGACGATCAGCCCGACCACCAGCCCCACAAACAGGTCGACCCCCGTCCACGCCGACCCGAACACGATATGCATGAAATCAAGCGGCCAGACCGCGTCGGTCGCCACCACCACAACCAGCCCAGCGAGCACCACACCGGCCAGCACCAACCCCACCGGCGGCACAATCCGGAAGTCCGCAACCACAGGCGGCGACAACGCCCCAACCGGTTCCCGGCCCGGCTCGACGCCATGGTGAGGAACCGAAGCCAGAGGATCCGTACGGCAACTCCCGAGCGACACCGGCTGGGAGAAAAGTTTTCTGCCGTCCGTGGGCCGGCCGTCCGCGATCTCCAGAGCGCGCGCCAGCCTTCGCGCAGGTGCTCGCTCTCGGCTATGGCATCGGCACCGGTTCAGCGTCTTGCTGCCATCAGCTGCTCGACAATCTGCGCAACCCACGGTCCCGCCGGCTGCCTGGTGGCGGTGTAGAGCCGGTTGAAGGCGTTGATGGCGGCGATCGACACGACCAGGCCGGCCAGCTCCTGCGCGCTGTAGTGGCCGGCCGCCTCGGACCAGATCACGTCGGCAACGGCGCCGGGGTTATCGGCCAGGCGTGTCGCCGCCTCGGCCAGTGCAAGTGCCGCGCGCTCGGCGTCAGTGAAGTACGGCGCATCCCGCCACGCCGCGAGCGTGTGCAGGCGCTCGCTGCTCGTGCCCAGGGCCACGAGCTCGCGCGAGTGTATGTCAGTGCAAACGCTACAGCCGTTGATCTGGCTGACGCGCAGCTGGACGAGCGCGAGTGTCTCTGCCGGTACGCCGGTCGCGTTCGCCGACCTCCCGAACGCCCGTAGCCCGTCCAGGGCTCCGGGAACGCTCACTGCCGGGTTACCGATCCTCGCCTGCATCGCGCGCTGTCCCTTCTGTCGTGAGCCCTTGGGCCGAAGTATCCATGAGGGGCCATTCGGCCCAACGCTTGAGCTGCCCGCCCGGCGGGGGTGTGCGGGCGAGCGCGGTCTTGACGCACCAGAGACCTGGCAGCGGAGGGGGCGGGATTCGAACCCGCGATGGGCTATGAACCCATGCCGGTTTTCAAGACCGGTGCATTCAACCGCTCTGCCACCCCTCCGGGGTGTGGATCAGAGCAGGCTACCAGCCGGGCGCCGTGGGCTAAAGCGCCGCGGCGGCAAGGGCGCCGGCCCGCGGCTCAATCGGTCTCGAGCCAGTGGCGCTTGATTGAGATGACCTCTATCTGCGGGTGTGAGACCACGAACCGCTCGACCCGGTCGAGCAATTGCTCGGCGTGCGCGCTGGACGGTGCGACGACGCAGAACCCGAGGCCGGCGCGCTGCCAGAGGTCGTGGTGGGAGACCTCCGACGCCGATACACCGTAGCGGTGGCGGGCCGCCTCGACCAGGTGGCGCACGACCGACCGCTTGGCCTTCAGCGAGCCGGCGGCCGGGATGTAAACCTCGATGCAGAGCGCGGCTACGTGCACCGACGCGATTATTGCCGCAGCCGCGTCTCGGGTCCGGTCTCAGCTGCTGGACAGCTTCAGCGAGTAGAGCGTCGCGGCGACCGCGGTGGCTAGATTCAGCGACGAGACGCCCGCGGCCATCGGCAGCGCCACCCGGCGCGAGGCGGCTGTGAGCAGCTGTTCGCTGAGCCCGTCGCGCTCGGTGCCGAAGGCGAGCACGGCATCTGCCGGCAGCGCCACGCCGGGCGCCAGCGGGTCGCCGTCCGGGTCGAGCGCGACGAGTTCGCGACCGCCGGTCCTGATTGTGCGCAGGTGGTGGACCGGCAGCGCAAAGTGAAGCCCGGCGCTCCCCCGCAGCGCGTCTGGATGCCACGGGTTCTGACTGCCTGTGGTCATCACGCCCGCAGCGCCGGCGGCGGCAGCCACCCGTACCACGGCACCGAGATTTCCCAGGTGGCGAGGGTCCTCGAGCAGTACCACGTGCCCGGTGCCGGCGAGCACGGCATCCGGAGCGGGCTGCGAGGGTCGGCGCGCGACGGCCACCACCTGCGCCCGCGGCACGACCCGCTGGAGGTCGTCGAGGGCGACGACCTCCGCAGTGAGGGTGATGTCCGGGGCGAGTCGCTCGCGCAGAGACTCGAGCTCGTCGGGGTCAGCCGTCCATGTGCCGAGCAGCTCACCGCCGAAGCGAAGCGCGTGTTTGACCGCGTGGAAGCCCTCGAGCACCACCAGCCCGGGTGTGCGCCGCGCCCGGGTGACCTCAGCCAGTTTCATCGTCACCCCGCGCCGCCACCAGTACAACTAC
>JAJYHG010000232.1 GCA_021784895.1 Actinomycetes bacterium | reverse complement strand
GGCGGCAGCTTCCATTACGCCAGGACCCTGGGCGGCAAACCCGGCCGGGCTCGGGCGGGGAAGACCATCAGCGCCACGGGCAGCTGGACCTGCGCGGCCTGAGACGCTGATCGCGTCCGGTGGCGCGAGGGAGGGGTTTGCGGCCCGTAGGGCCGCAAACCCCTCCCTCGGCACGGCTGAGGTGACCGTGGCGGGCCGGTGCGTGGCAGCTACCGGCGACGTGGAGACAGTGCGTGCGATCTGGCGCGTGCCGGTGCGGCGTTGTCTCGCCCGCCGGCCTGCGGCGCCGCGGGTTGACGGCCCGCGGCGCCGGTGGGCGTTGCCGGGGAAGTTGCGCGTGCCGTGATGAGCGCTGGCCTGGTGAACGTGTAGATGCTGGCGATCAGCAGGGTGCAGGCGGCGATGCCGAGCCAGATGCTCGTGCTGTGGATCGAGAGGCAGATGGCGAGCAGGATTCCGGTGCCGATCGCGACGAGCAGCACTCCCGTGACCGGGATGACGCTGTCTGCGGGAGAGCTGGTCGTCGCGATCGCCGCCGGCGGGATGGCTTGTTTAGATCAGGAACGCCATCGGGATCGCCGCGATCCCGGTGAGAGTGATGGTCGCGAGGGCAATGAGGGTTTCGGGTGAGGCGCCGTGTCGCAACGCCCAGCGATCGACCGGCGCTGGCAGCAGGAGGAGGACGCCGGCCAGGGCGAGGATTGCGATTGCCCCGGCGTCCACCTCAGCCGCCTGGCCGGTGGCCGGCCCGGTTGCTGCGGACGCTGTCAAGAAAGCCGAGCACGACGGCGTCTGGGTCCTCGATCCCGTCGAGCACCTGTTGGAGTGCGGCGATCGTCAGCGCCTGTGCGCTCGCGGCTGGCGCCCACTCGTAGACACGCTCACGGGCGCCGCGGACGACCAGTCCACGGTCGCGCAGGCGCGTGAGCAGGGTCGAGACGGTGGTGTGGGCGCGACGGTTGCCGGCGAGCGCATTCTGGACCTCGCTGACGGTCATCGGCGCCGGAGCGGCAAGCAGCAGCTCGAGCACTTCGGCTTCCAGTGCGGGGAGCCGGTGTCCGCATACGTAGCGTCGCGCTTCGTTCATCTCTGCCGCCCCCGGGGGAGCGGGATGCTGAGGGCTCGGAGGTCGCGGGCTGTGGTGTGGTGAGTGTTGTCAGGCATGCCTGGTGATCTTGTCAACCGCGGCGAGCAGCTGGCTCATCGTTGCGGCTGGGCTGCTGTTGGCGTAGGTGATCTGGCCGCGCGCGTTCAGCAGGTAGTAGACGTCGAGGTACCCGTTTGGGTCGTAGGTGCGGGTCAGGGCTGCTGAGGCGTTCCCGAACGTCCAGTCAGGGTTGTCGTACTGGTCGCCGGCCAGCTGGCTCGCGAAGGTGGTGATGCCTGGTCCGGGCTGCCCGCTGTCCCGCGCGAGCTCGAGTTCGACCACGCGCACATGCTGGGCGGCCAGGCTGGGAATCTGTTTGCTCACCGCCCGTGTGCCGGCCTGGCAGCTGGAGCACCAGGTCGTCACGAACCACAGCAGCGCCGGCTGGCCGTGCAGGACAAAGACCGTTTCGCGAGCGCCGGCGGCGGTGGTGAAGCTGCCGTCCGGAGCGAGCGCTCGGGTGGCGGATCCGGTGCTGGGCGCGGCGCCGCCGGCCGTCGGCGTCGAGGGGACACCGCCGCTGGCGGCGACCGCCACCATGGCCACGAGGATCATCGCCACGGCAGCCCCGGATGCCCATGTCAGGAAGGTGCGGCGCGTCCGCGACCCGCCCGGCCCGGGGACACTTCGCGCAGCGGGCTCGCGCGGCGGCGGTTTGCGCAGGTTCTCTCTCCGCGGGCTGCCTGCGTTGCGCATGATGGGTGTGGCCCGCCTGGCGCGTGCGCGTTTGCTCATCCGTGCCTCATGCCGGTACGGCTCGGGGCGTTTGGGTTGTCGCGCGCAGCGTGCTGGCCGGTCGCGCCGATACCCAGCGCTGGGGACGGCGTGCAGCTCTGTTGTTGCAGGCAGGCGGCGCGTGTCAGCTTGCGCGTCGACCACAGGACGCTGAGCACGAGCACCGCGACCGGCCCAGCCCGGCCAGCCTGCCGAGCACCATCGATCGCGCTCGCCGCGACCCGGCGCGCGGCATGCACCTGGAGTGCCAGGAGCCATGCCATCCCGAGCGCGAACGGCGTGTAGTCGAACGGCAGCACCAGCGAGTACGCGAAGCCGACGAGCAGTGCGGTGAGGGTAAACACTCTCCGGGCGACGCGATCAGCGGCCACCTCCCGTATGACGCGCTGCCAGCTGTGCGCTGAAGCCGGCGAGCGGCTTGATGCGGGCTCGGGCGAGCCTGCCGTCACCGCGTGACCGTCCTGCCATTGATGGCGCTGCTGGGACCAGGCTCCGTGGGGCGGCTGGTCTCGGGTTCGCAGCAGCGGTGCGAGCGCCGGCGTGCCGCCACTAGGCCAGCGACGGTCAGTAGCGCGACCGCGCCGCCGACCGCTCCCCAGGCGAGCGCGCCGAGCGTCGTGGCTGCGGCGATCAGCAGCGGTCCGCCGCAGCACAGCAGCGGCACCAGCAACAGCAGCCAGCCAAAGCTGCCCGGTTCGCGCTCGTGCTCCGAGCGCGAGCGGCCGGCGATCATGCGATCTCCTTCAGGTGAGCGAGCAGTGTGCGGATCGTCGAGACGGGCGTTGCCCCCCGGTAGACCGTCCGGCCGGCCCGGTTGATCAGGAAGTACTCATCCGGGACGCCGCCCGGGTCAAACGCGCTGGTCAGCCCGGCTGACGCCAGCCCCCAGCTCCAGGTGCGGTTGGCGAACGGCCGCCCAGTGGCCAAGCGGCCAAACGCCGCCAGCTGCGCGCGCGCCAGCCTGCCGATCGACCCGAACGCCCCGTAGATCCCGAGCACCAGCACCCGGACTCTCGCGGCGGCGAACGCCGAGAGGTGTCGCGCGACCGTTGGGATGCTGGCCGCGCAACTCGCGCAGCCGTTTGCCACGAACCAAAGCATCAACGGCTGCCCAAGGAAACCCCGCAGCGTCGTCTCACGGCCGTCAAGCCGCACAAACCGCCCGCTGGTGGCGCCGCAAGCCGCGAGCCCGACGGTGGTCCCTACCACGCCAGCAGCCAATATTCCGCGCCTGGCGATCCTGCTGGTCCCTCCAGATGCTGTTGGCTTCACCACGCCTGCGCCTCCTCACCAGTGTCTCTACTCTACAAAGCTGTAAAGACACTACACGATTGTAGAGGCAGTTGCATGGCAGCTTCTTGGGAGCGTCAGCGCCCGTCGATCAGACGGCAGGCGGCGACGTGCTCGGCGTTGCCCGCCAGCATCGCCCGGGCGAGCTCGAGCATCGCCCGGGTGCGCTGGTCGGCGATGCGGTAGTAGATGGTCCGGTGCTCGCGCCGTGTGGCGACGAATCCGCACCAGCGCAGGCAGGCGAGGTGGGCGGAGGTGCGCGGCTGGCTGGTGCCTACCTGCTCGACGATCTCACCGACCGAAAGCTCGCCCTGCCGGTCGAGCAGCTCGAGGATGTGAAGCCGCGTCGGGTCGCCGAAGGTACGGAAGTACTTGGCCAGCAGCTGGCGCTCACTGGGCTGGCGCGGGATCCGGAACGGCGCCGCGAGGAGCCGCTCGGGCGCCGCTGGTGGCTCGGCGGGCCGGGAGATGTGGAGGCTGGCTGCCATCGCTGTATCATATACGAATAAACGGATGTGATAAGGGAGCCGTGCCATGCCGGATGTCGAGCTTGTGATCGAGGGGATGACCTGCGCGGACTGCGCCCGGCATGTCCGTCAGGGACTGGAGCGGGCTGGTGCGCGGGCGGTGAGCGTCGACTGGCGCCGAGGGCGGGGCACCATCGCCGCTGGCGGCCCGGGCCAGGCGGAGATGAATCAGGCGCTGGCTGGCACCCGCTACCGCGTCGCGATCGCCGGCGCTTCGGGATTGGCCGGTAAAGCTGACGTTGACCGTGGACGGCGCGACTATGAGCTGGTCGTGCTCGGATCGGGCAGCGGCGCGTTTGCGGCCGCGATCCGCGCGCGTGATCTCGGCCACCGCGTGCTGATGGTCGAGCATGCGACGATCGGCGGCACCTGCGTGAACATCGGTTGCGTGCCGTCAAAGAGCCTGCTTGTAGCCTCGGAGCGCCGGCGTGACGGGGGGTCTGGTGAGCTCGCGCAGGCGGTGGCGGTGAAGGCGGCGCTGGTCGGTCAGCTGCGCCAGGCGAAGTACATCGACCTCGTTGGTGTGTACGGGTTCGAGTTTCGCGCGGGCGAGGGCAGGCTGGCAGGCGCGCACACGGTCACGGTTGACGGCGAGCCGGTGACGGCCGACGCGATCCTGATTGCTACGGGCGCGCATCCCGCGGTCCCGCCGATCGACGGCCTGGAAGCCGCCGGCTACCTGACTTCGACCTCCGCACTGGAGGTGACCGAGCCGCCCAGGCGGCTGGCGGTCATCGGCGCGGGCGCGATCGGGCTAGAGCTCGGCCAGATGTTTGGCAACTTCGGCTCAGAGGTGACGTTCATCGAGCTGCTGCGGGTCGCCCCGTTCGACGAGCCGGAGATCTCCGAGGCGATGCGCGGCATCCTCCATGACCAGGGGCACACCGTCCTGGAGGGCGCGGTGACCGAGCGTGTCGGCCGCCACGGGCCCGACAAGGTGATCGATGGCACCGCCGGCGGCAGGCGGTTTGAGGTCAGGGTCGACGAGATCCTGGTGGCGACCAGCCGCGTTCCCAACACGCATGGCCTGGGACTGGAGACGGCCGGCGTGAAGACCGACCAGCGTGGCGCGGTGATCGTCGATGAGTACCAGCGCACCAGCATCCCCTCGGTTTACGCAGCGGGTGATGTCACCAACCAGCCGCAGTTCGTCTATGTCGCCGCCGCTGGCGGGGCCGCTGCCGCGCAGAACGCGCTCGGCGGTGCCGAGAAACAGCAGCTGGACTTCTCCAGCCTCCCGCGCATCATCTTCACCACCCCGCAGATAGCCTCTGCAGGGCTGAGCGAGAGTCAGGCGCGTGAGCAGGGCTTTGAGGTGGAGACGAGCGTGCTGGCGCTCGAGGCGATCCCGCGCGCGCTGGTCAACGGCGATACCCGCGGCCTGTTCAAGCTTGTCGCCGAAGCAGGCAGCCGCCGGCTGCTGGGCGCGTCGATCATCGCTGACGGCGCTGGCGAGGTGATCCAAGCGGCCGTGCTAGCGATCAAGGCGGGCATGACCGTCGACGACCTGGCCACAACGTGGGCGCCGTACCTGACGATGGCCGAAGGCCTCAAGCTCGCCGCCCAGACATTCGGCCGTGACGTCTCAAAGCTCTCCTGCTGCGCCGCCTGAGCCTCGCCTGACGGCCAATGCACCCGAGGGTCCGATGCTGGCCGGCTCGCAGCCTTGCCCCCAGCTGCGACGCCAGGCCCGGTCCGCTCCAGGCGCTCCCAGCTCTGGGACGGCCAGCTTCAGCTTGCGGGGCAGGTGGAGCGGGGCCTCACCACCGGTGCTGTTCCCAGGCGCGGGGTTGGGTGCGCCGCTTGGGTTCGCTCTCCTCTAGCAGCAGCAGAAGGGTGAATGCGGAGGCTCCGAGCAGGATGGCCGCCGCCCAGAACGCGGCGGTGATACCGCCGATGGTGGCGGTGAGCCCGAGGGCGAGGGGGCCGATGGCGTAGCCGCCGTCGCGCCAGAGGCGGTAGACGCCGAGCGCACCTCCGCGCCAGGACGGGTGGGCGCTGTCACCGACGACAGTGATCAGGTTGGGGTATGCCAGCGCCATGCCGAGGCCCATAACTGCGGCGCCGGCGAACCACAGCACGTGCAGTCCGCTGGCGGTCACGATGACGATCCCGGCTGCGATCAGGAACGTCCCTGCGGTGATCGGCGGTTTGCGGCCGATCCGGTCCGCCAGCCAGCCGGCCGGGACCTGGCCGAGCCCCCAGACCCAGGCGTAGAGACCGACCAGAACGCCGACGGCGGGCAGCGACAGGCCGTGGCTGAGGAAGTAGAGCGGGAAGAAGCCGATCACGAGGCTGTCGGCGAACTTGTTCAGCATCCCGGCCTGGCAGACGGCGAGCATGCTGCGGTCATGCCAGCTCATGTAGCGGGCCAGCCACGCCAGGCTCGGGGCTGCCGGCGGGTGGTCCTGAGCGCTCGCGTGGTGGCGTGACGTCTCGGCCTTTGCCCGCGGCAGCGTATCCCGGACGAGCGTGAGTGTGAGCAGCGCGCCGGTCGCGCTCAGCACTAGGGCAAGCAGGTAGGGCGCTGGGCGCAGGCCGTAGGAGGCTACGAGCAGGCCGGCGGCGAAGCCGCCCAGCCCGGTGCCGATGTAGCCGGCGGACTCGTCGATCCCGACTGCGAGGCCACGGTTGGCGGAGCCGACGAGGTCGATCTTGGCGGTCACCGACATGCTCCAGGTGAGCCCCTGGTTGACGCCCAGGAAGAGGTTGGCCGCCACGACCCACCACCACGCCTGCGCCAAGATGATCAAGAGCGCGTACGGGAGGGCAAACAGCCAGCCGACGAGCAGCAGCCGCTTGCGGCCGTGGTGGTCAGAGAGACGGCCCGCGAGCAGGTTCATGACCGACTTGGCCGCCCCAAAAGCGGATACGAACGCGACTGTGTAGAGGATCGAGGTGATCCCGAAGGTGTGGCGGGCGAGTGGTGGCAGCGTCACGCGCTCGACCCCGATCGTCATCCCCACCAGCAGCGTGATCACGGTGAAGAGCGAAAACTGCCACCAGTTCTCGCGCAGCCCGAGGCTATGCGCTGGTCCGCCCTCAGGATCGTCGGCGATGCCGGATGATTCGGCGGCCGCGGTGGCTCGGCGGCGGCTCACCTGACCTCGGCCAGCGGCCGGCCGGAACAGTTGGCGGCGACGATTGCCCCTAAGAGGGGCCGCCGCCTGCTCAGATCAGTCGCCCCGTTCAGTCCGCACAGGCACATCGCTTGATCGCCGCATATCGCTTGCCGTCACACATAGCTTGACAAGCTATCAAGTTATCTATTGAATACCCAAGATGAGGTCTGACCCGGCCAAGTCAGCGCTCTTTCAAGCGATCGCTTTGATGGGCAAGGCGTTCGCAAGCCCGGTCCGCCTGGAGTTGTTGGACCTGCTCGCGCAGGCGCCTCGCACCGTCGATGAGCTCGCCCAGGCGAGCGGCCAGTCGTCCGCCAACACCTCCCAGCACCTGCAGGTGCTCCACGCCGCCGGCATGGTGACCCGCGCGCGCGAGGGGACGAGCGTGCGCTACGCGGTCTCAGGCGACGACGCCCTGGCGCTGTGGCTGTCGCTGCGCGACGTATCGGCGGCACGGCTGGCCGAGGTTGAGCGCGCCGCCCGCGCCTACCTCGGCGACCAGGTCGAGACAATCGGACCGCAGGAGCTGCTCGGCCGCCTGGCGCGGGGAGAGGCGGTGCTGGTCGATGTCCGCCCGGCCACAGAGTTCGCCGCAGGCCACATCGACGGTGCCCGCTCGATCCCGCTGGACGAGCTCGAACGCCGCCTCGCCGAACTGCCTGCCGGCCGAGAGGTGATCGCCTACTGCCGCGGCCCGTTCTGCGCCTACGCGCACCGGGCCGTCCGCACGCTCGAGCAGGCTGGACGCCAGGCCCGCCGGCTCAACGTGGGCTGGCCCGAGTGGAAGCTCGGCGCCCACGCTGCGGGCCCCCTTACCTTCGGGCCTGGCACGGGCTGACCTGCACAGCAGGCTCCGGCTGTGAGCTGCTCATAACATTGGCACGGTGAGCGCGCGGGTGCTCATTGCTGAAGACGACGAGCGCCTGCGCGCGATGCTGAGCCGCGGCCTGCGCTACGGCGGCTTTGAGGTGCACGAGGCCGGCGACGGGCTGGCCGCGCTGGAGCAGGCGCACCGGATCGCGCCCGATCTGGTCGTGCTCGATATCGGCATGCCGGGGATGGACGGGCTGGCGGTGTGCCGCAGCCTGCGGGCGACGAGCGCGGTCCCGATCCTGATGCTGACTGCCCGCGGCGAGGTGGCAGACAGGGTGAACGGGCTGCGTGAAGGCGCCGACGACTACCTGGTCAAGCCGTTCGTTTTTCAGGAGCTAGTGGCCCGCTTGGAGGCGCTCGCGCGCCGCAGCGGGCTGACCCTCGGCGAGCGCTTGAGCTTTGCCGACGTGGTGTTAGAGGCCGAGACCGGCACCGTCCGGCGGGCTGGTGCCGTGCTCGAGCTAAAGCCACGCGAACGCGAGCTGCTCGAGCTGCTGATGCGCCACCCCGGACAGGTCTTGAGCACGGCGCTGATCTGGGAGCGCCTCTGGGGAGAGGATCGCGGCGGAACTTCAAACGCGCTCAACGTTGCCTTCAGCGGGCTGCGACGCAAGCTCGGCCAGCCCGAGCTGGTGGAGACGGTGCGCGGGGTCGGTTACCGGCTCAGGGAGCCTCGGGCTTGACGCGCAGGGTCGCTGTGGGCGGCGTAGCTGCCGTCTGCCTGACGGCACTGGTGGTGGCCGCGCTCGCCTACCTGCTGGTGGCCAACGGGTCGCGGGCGTATGAGGATCGCCTGCTGGCGCAGATCGCCTCGCGCCCGCGCCAGCTGCTCGCTCGGGCCGCGCGCTACACGGAGCTGGGCCAGCTGACGGCCCGGAATGGCGCGGTGCTGCGCCAGACGGTCGCGCTCGCAAAGCTCGGCAAACTGCCGCTGCTGCACCCCGGCTTTGCCAACCTCACCCTCGCCCACAGGCCGTTGCGGGTCTTCACCAAGGTGCTCTCTCGTCGTCGCGGTCTCCTGAGCGTCGCCGTCTCCGACGCGTCCGCGCGGGCCGATCTCGCGGCTCTGCGGCGCGGTGTGGTGATTGCGATGCTCGCGGGCACTCTGCTGGCGTCGGTGATCCTCGTCACCATCACCCGGCGCGCGCTCGCGCCTCTGCGCGAGACCGCCGATGTCGCCGACCGCATCGTCTCGACCGGAGACCTTGCAGCGCGTGTGCCCGAGCCAAGCGGGGACGACGAGATCGCGAGCCTCACGCGCTCGCTGAACCGGATGCTCGGCCACCTCGAGTCCTCCGACGCTGCGCTGCGTCGGCTGGTCGCCGACGCCTCGCACGAGCTGCGCTCCCCAGTCACGACACTGCGCGGCAACCTGGAGCTGCTGCTCGACGCTCGCCTCCAGGGGGCCGACCGTGAGGAGGCGCTGCGCGACGCGCACGCCGAGGCGGAGCGCCTGGCGAAATTAGTTGAGGACCTGCTGACGCTGGCGCGGACTGACACCGTGCGGGGTGTTGACCGCGTCGCGCTGACGGAGTTTGTGCAAGCGGCGGTCGCCGGCACCTCCGCCACGCTCGCGCCTGTGCCAGCTAGCGTCGCCGGCGCCCAGGTGATCGGCGAGCCGGTGGCGCTGCGGGCGCTGGTCCGCAACCTGATTGAGAACGCAGAGCGCTACGGCGGTGGTGCCGAGGTCACGCTCGCAGGTGACGAGGGCTGGCTGACGCTGGCGGTGGCAGACCACGGTCCCGGCGTGCCAGAGGCTGACCGCGAGCGGATCTTCGGCCGCTTCATGCGCGGCGCCGAGGCCGCCAACCTGCCGGGGAGCGGGCTCGGCCTCGCGATCGTTGCCGCCACTGCCCGTGCCCATGGCGGCACGGTGACGGTGGGCGAGACAGCTGGCGGCGGCGCGACCTTCAGTGTGCGCCTGCCGCGCGCCATCTGAGCGAGCGGCGGTGGGAGGGCGAGGCGCGCGCAGCGCGTCCACTAAACTCCGCGCCTCTTCGCCAGGAACCCGCAGAGAGGACTCAAGAACCAGATGGCCTACGTGATCGCCGAGCCGTGCATCGGGACCAAGGACAACTCGTGTGTCGAGGTCTGCCCGGTCGACTGCATCCACCCGACGCCCGACGAGCCCGATTACGATCAGGTGGAGATGCTCTACATCGACGCCGAGGAGTGCATCGACTGCGACGCCTGCGTCGAAGCCTGCCCGGTCGACGCCTGCTTCGCCGAGGACCAGCTGCCCGAGGAGTGGCAGAAGTTCACACTGATCAACGCCGAGTACTACCGCAACCGCTAGCCAGGACGGTTGCTTGGCGGCCGCCCGTCAGGCCATCGGCAGCGACATGCCGGTGGGCTTGGGCGGCACCACCGTCAGCAACGGGGCCGGCTCGGCTGCCGCCATCGGCAGCAGCGTCGGGGTCATTGCGACCACGCGCTGTGCGATCTGCGTGATCGCCACGGCGGCGGCGTCCTGGGGGTCGGCCAGCACGACCGGCAGGCCCCCGTCTGACTGCTCGCGCAAAGACATGGTCAGCGGCACCTGGCCGAGCAGCGGCACGCCAAGCTCCTCGGCCAGCAGCTGCCCGCCACCGGCACCGAAGATCGGGAAGCTCTCGCCCGAGGGGGTCGTGAAGCCCGACATGTTCTCGATCACGCCGGTCACCGTGAGCTTGAGTTTCTCGGCCATCTCGGCCGCGCGTTGGGCGACCTTCTGAGCAACCGCCTGTGGTGTGGTGACGAGCAGGAAGGTGGCCTCCGGTAAAAGCTGGGCAAGCGTCATGGAGACGTCGCCGGTCCCCGGTGGCAGGTCGATCAGCAGGTAGTCCAGCTCGCCCCAGTCGACATCCTCGAGGAACTGCTGCAGCGCCTTGTGCAGCATCGGCCCGCGCCACACGACGGCCGCGTCCTGGTCGACGAAGAAGCCGATTGAGACGATCTTCACTCCGTCCGCGCCCTCGAGCGGCAGGATCTTCTGGTTGGCGCCCACCATCGCCCGCTCGCCACTGAGGCCAAACATCCGCGGTTGCGAGTAACCCCAGACGTCGGCATCGAGAACGCCCACGCGCCGGCCGCTGGCCGCCAGGGCGGCGGCGAGATTCGCGGTCACGCTCGACTTGCCGACACCACCCTTGCCGGAGCCCACGCAGACCACGTTTGCAACCTGGGCGAGTGCCCCTTCGGGCAGCGAGCCCCGGCCCAGGCGCTGGCTCAGCGATTGCTTCTCGGTGTCGGAGAGCACGTCGAAGTTGATGTTCACGCCGATCACGCCGTCGAGCCCGCGGACGGCCGCGTCGACGGCGGTCTGGAAGTGATCGCGAATCGGGCAGCCGGGCGTCGTCAGCGAAACGGTCACGTCTACTACTCCGTTGGCGTGAACGTCGACCGAGCGCACCATCTGGAGCGTGACGATGTCCTTGCGCAGTTCTGGGTCGATGACGGCGCGCAGCGCTTCGGTCACCTGGTCTCTGGTTGGCATACAGCCATGATACGGTCCCCGCCATGCCGGTAGAGATCACGCCTGTTCGCGGGCGGGCCGACCTCAGGGAGTTCATCGACCTGCCCTACCGGCTTCACGCCGGCACTCCCTGGATCCCGCCGCTGAAGCTCGAGCGTTATGCCTTCCTGACGCGGCCGCTCAACCCCTTCTTCAAGCACGGCGAGGCGGAGTTCTTCCTGGCCCGCCGGGATGGCCGCGTCGTGGGCCGCGTGAGCGCCCAGTACGACCGCAACTTCAATGACTTTCACTCAAACCGCTGGGGCTTCTTCGGGATGCTCGAGTTCACCGACGACCAGGCCGTGGTCGATGCCCTGCTCGGCGCCGCCGAGGACTGGCTGCGCAGCCGCGGCCGTGACCGCCTGATCGGTCCCTACGACCTGACCATCAACGAGGAGTGCGGGGTGCTGATCGAGGGCTTTGAGATCGAGCCGATGATCCATCAGCCCTGGCACCCGCGCTACTACCAGCAGCGCATCGAGGCGGCGGGCCTGCTCAAGGCGATGGACGTCCTGCACTGGAACCTGCGGCTCGACGACCGCGACGGGCGCATGCTGCCGATCCTCCCGCGACAGGCACAGCGGGCGCGGGAGCGCTACGGGATCAGGATCCGCCGCATGTCCTTCTGGGGGCTTGGCAAGGACCTCGAGGAGTTCCAGAAGGTCTACAACGCCGCCTGGTCGCGCAACTGGTCCTTCCAGCCGCTCGACGAGCACGACATCGCCGACATGGCGATGCTCTACAGGCTCGTGTTCGACAAGCGCTGGTTCATGCTCGCCGAGAACGACCGGGAGGTGGTGGCGGCCGCGATCACGATTCCGGACATCAACCAGGTGCTCAAGAAGATGAAGGGTCGCCTCCTGCCGCTGGGCTGGTGGTACTACCTCAACCGCAAGCGCATCATCGACCGTTGCCGCGTGGGCTTCCTGGGTGTGCTGCCGGAGTATCAGCACACAGGCGTGGCCGCTCAGCTTTACCTGGAGAACTTTGACATGGCCGCACAGTCGCGGATCAAGTGGGGTGAGCCCGGTTGGATCCTCGAGACCAACCACAGCATGAACCGCGGCCTGGAGGCGATGGGTGGCCGCGTGGTCAAGCGCATGCGGATCTACGAGCGGCTCTTGGAGGAGGGCGCGGAGCCGGCCGCGCCGCCGCCCGAGGTCAGGCGCTACCAGCCGGCCGCCTAGCCTGGACTGCGCGCTCGGCTGCTGGGCGCCCCTGAGGAGGGGTTTCAAGCCTGGGCCCCGAGTTCGCGAGCGCGCTGTCCGGACTTGTCCGGATATGCCCGAAACCCTTGCGCGCAAGCGGCTCGAAGCGTGACCATAGCTCGTCGTAGCCACGCCATCTGCGCCCACGCGGAGGAGATACATGTCAACCACTGACTTCGCGCCGGAACGTCGGGGCGGCCGTGCGAGCGGCCAGAGACGGGCTCTGCGTTTGCATAGGCCGTACAGCCCGAAGCCAGGCATCCGCACGGTGCTCGCGTGTACCGTCGCAGCCCTGCTGGCCTGCGCCACGGGGGCGCGAGCCGCCCTGAGTGCCCCGAAGGGCAACTCCCAGGCGATCGCATTTCAGCGAGCGGCAGCAACCGTCTACAGGCGCGTGCCTGGTCTCACGTACACGGTGACGAACTTCGTGTCCATGCAATCCCTGCTCGGTCAGCAGTCGTCGTTCGCCTGGGCCTGGGGCTTCGGCTACGTGCCATCCGGGTACACCAAGGCGACCGAGCGGATCACGGTCAGGCTCCGCAACGGGCGGATCGTGTGGGGTGAGGACGACCTGATCCCCTCATGCCTGCACAGCCCGGCGGGATGCGTAGACATGCCGGTACGGGTGGTCGTGGATCGCGCGGGAGCCTTCTGGGCCTTCAACGATCCGCGAGCGCCGGCGTCGGTGACGTGCTTCGGGCGGCTGCGCAGCAACAAGACGCCGATCGGGCGGGTCGGGCAGGCATGGATCAACGGCCCCCACGGCATTGATTACCTTCCACTCGTGCGCCGCGGCGACATGGTGCTGTTGCGCTACTCCTACGCGTGGGGCGCTAGCCAGCGCGCGATCGAAACCGACACCTACACCGCGGCCAAGCGGATCACGGCCTACGAGGTCTCGGTCTCAAGAGGCGTGGCCAGCAACGAGCCGGCGTTCCGGGTCTTTGCACGTGTCGCGACCCTCACCAACGCGCCCGTGCTACCGAAGCTGCGGTTGTGCGGCTAGCTCTGTTGCGGGCGGTATGGCCTGCCCTCCGCGCGGCGCTGTTGGTGGCGCTCGTTGCTGCAGCTGTCGCGCCGGCTGCGCATGCCGCGAGCGCGCATCCCCGTGTCGGGAAACCGTGGCGGGTGTTCCGCGCCAGCGGCATGCCCGATGAGATCGCCTCCGGGCCGGGTCACACAATCTGGTTTACCGAGTTCACGGGCAACGCCGTCGGCGAGATCACCCCGCAGGGGACGGTCAAGACATTCGCGGTCGGTTCCGATGGCGCAAACGGTCCAACCGGGATCGTTGCCGGCCCGCTCGGCGAGATGTGGTTCAGCTGCGGCCTGTGCATCGCCGGCATCACCACTACCGGCGCGGTCAGCGTCAACTCCTACGGCGGATTCGACTACGGGGCCACCGGCTATCAGGACATAGCGGCCATGGCGGGTCAGATCTACTTCGTCGCTGATTTCGGCTCTGGCTCGTCGGGATGGCAGCTCGACACCGAAAACCCGGTTACGGGGGCGCAGACGGCCGTGGCGGCGCTGCCAGCTGGGACCACCGCCGACCAGCTCAGCGCCTACGGTGGCTATGTCTGGCTATCAGACAATGGCGGCGTGGAGTCTGGGCGCGTGATCGGGCCGTCGCTTCTGCGTATCAGCCCGGGCGGCCAGGAGCGCAGCTTCAGGTTGACGCGCGCGCAGCTCGGCGCGACGTTCGCGTTAGCGGGCGGGTCAGCCTGGCTGCCGGAGACCGTCACTCTCGCCGCTCGCGGATGCCCCGCCGCCGCCCGCACGCTGGTCCGCCTGGATCCGGTGACCGGCAGGCGCAAGCTCTACAGGATCCCGCTGCCAGCGCCCTCCGGCCATGTGCTCTACTGCCCGCGGGCGCTCCAGGTGGCCGCTGATGCGCGCGGTGATGTGTGGTTCGCAGGCGGCGACCAGCTCGTTGGCGAGCGCACCCGTGCGGGGAGCTACCGGTACTGGCGTACGCCCTACGGGGCGACCGAGGGGATGGCCGTGGACGGCAGCACGGCCTACGTCATAGTCGGCTCGGAGATCGTCGCGCTGCGCTGACTGCGCTGAGCTGGGCAACGCGCGCCAGCGCCTGGCAAGACGGTTGCGCAAGGCTGGTAATGGCGCTGCCTGCCGCAACACGGGCGTCGCCAGGTGCGGCCAGACGCCGTCAAAGACGTGATCAATCTGCCCTAAGCCCTTAAAGACCGCGGGGTGCCACTCGAAAGTGACACCCCGGCGGTTGAGGGAGGAGAGGGTGCTGCATTCGCCAGCGGGGTATGAGGCTGGCGAATCTCTCCCGCGAGCGGTCGCTCTCCTTGACGCGCCACGGGGGAAACTGTTGTGAGGACAACTATAGCGGGTCGGACTCCGCTGGGGCCTGAGTGAACCCTCAGCTAACCGCCGCTTGGAGCTTCCCCACACACCAGGGTAGCAGCCGGGCCGGGGCTCTCCGTGGGCTGTTGTCCGCCCGGCCCGGCTGCCTGGATTCCTATTTCCCGGGGAGCAGGCGCAGGTCGGAGGTGCGCCGCAGCCAGGCCGGAGGATCCTCGATCTCAGGCAGCGTCGGCAGCGCCTCTGGCGAGGAGAAGAGGTATTGAAGGGCGGCTGGCCCGGCGTCCCGGACGATCGCGTCGCAGAACGCCTTGCCCCGCTCATACTGCTTGAGCTTGAGCTCCAAGCCGAGCAGGCGGCTCAGCAGCCGCCCGAACGGCGACTGGATGCGCCGGCGTTCATCGAGCGCGCGGCGCAGGTCCGGCAGCGACGGCAAGAGATCCGGGGCGACCGCATCCATCACATGCTCGGCGTGACCCTCAATCACTGCCATCACCGCCTGGGCGCGATCCATCACGGCGCGCTCTGGCGCCGAGGTGACCATCCCCAGCAGGTCGGCCCGGACCGCCGCTCGCCCAACACGCTCGACTGTCTCCCAGCTCGGCAGGCTCAGCCGGCGGCGTTGCCCCATCCGCTCCTCGGCGCTCGCGAGCAGCTCGCGGATCAAGCCCGCCAGGTGATCCTGCAGCCACGGGACGCCGCCGAACTGGACCGCGTGCGTCACCTCATGCAGGGCCACCCAGGTGACGAACTCGCGCTCGTTGACACCCATGCGGCGGATTGCGGCGCCGATGTTCGGCATCACGAACAGAAGTCTCGGGGGGCGTCCACCCGCCCGCTCCGGCAACAGGATCAGCTCATACTGGCCGAGCACGCGCTGCCCGAGATACCCGACCATCACGCCGACCTCGCTCGAGCCGGTCACCCCCAGCCAGAGCTGGGCGGCAGGCTTTACCGGTCCGAGGCGCTCGCTGACCCGCTCGAGCAGTGGGTCGATCAGCGTCCGGGTCGAGGAGAGGTTGGCCGCGATCCACTCGCGCCGGCTGACCGCCTCTGGCACCGGTACCGGCCCGGCTGGGACCAGGCCCGTGTAGGCGGTCACCCGCCGCACGGCGTCTGCGGTGATCGGCTCGAGGTCGACCGCCGGCCCCGGGACGTCACCTTCACCCGCGACCCGCGCCGCGATCCACTCGGCCACGATCCAGTCGATCACCGGGACAGGCATATCGCCTCCAGTTCGGCGAGCGTGGCGGCTGCGCGGGCTGCGACCACGGGCGAGTGCGGCACCAGGTCAAGCGGCGCAGCCAGTGGCTCGCTAAAGGCGGGAAAGCTGACCAAACCGCCGGCCTCGCGCACGATCAGCTGCGCGGCGGCCGCATCGACGGCCCGGCAGCCGCGCAGCGATACCAGCGCGTCGAAGCGGCCCGCCGCAACCTGACAGAGCGACGGCGCGATCGCACCGAGCGCCCGGAGCCGGTAGGCGCGATCGACCAGCGCCGCGACACAGCCTGCAAGCCAGCGCGGATCAGCAGATTCGATCCCTACCACTTCGATCCGGCCGTCGGGGCCGTGGCGCTCGCCGACGCTGCGGTTGAGGCGGGCGCCGTTGAGGTGGGCGCCGCCACCGCGGGTGGCCCACCACTCCTCGGCTGTGCCGAAGTCATGAACATAGCCAAAGGCGACATCAGCCATCGTCGTGCCCTCCGCCACGGCAACTGACAGCGCGTGGTGGGCCAGCCCGCGCTTGGCGTTCAGCGAGCCGTCGATCGGGTCGATCACGACCAGCACCTCTGGGTCGCCGAAGTCCACCTCGCCGCGCTCCTCGGAGATCGCGCTGAAGCGGTGACCCCGCGCATGCAGCCGGTCCAGCTCGGCGAACACGATCGCCTCGGCAGCCTCGTCGATCTCCAGCGTGTGGTCGCCGCCGCTGCCGGTGGTGCCGGTCTCAGCCGCGCGCTGGGAGGGGCTCGAGCGCCCGGCGAGCATGGTGGCGATCCCGTCGGCTGCCCGGCGGCAGCTACCGAGCCAGTCGGCTCGCGTGACGGATCGAGTGTCAGCCATTGCCAGCCTATGCTGTCAGACCACGTGCCTGAGCCAGCCACCAAGGTCGCCGACGCTGGGGAGCGCGTCGTGGACGCGGCGGAGCTCGTCGTCCACGCCGGCTGCTCGCTGCTGGTGCTCGGGCCGGCTGGCAGCGGCAAGACGCGGCTGCTCATCGACCGTTTCAGCTGGCATGTCCGGCAGGGAACGCCACCCGAGCGCATGGCCGTGCTGCTGCCCACAGCGGCGCGCGCGGACGCCATCCGCGCCGCGCTCGAGCAGCGCCTCGACGGGGGCTACAGCGAGCTTCTGGTCCTGACCGCGCCGCAGCTGGCAGCGGCCGTGCTGCGCCGCTTCCCGGGTGGCTGGCACGAGCGCCCGGAGATCACCCTCACCCAGGGCGATCGGCTCGCGATGCTGGCCGAGCGGATCGGCGAGCTGTCCCTGCGCCACCACGACTATGGCGGCAACGCGGGCGCGCTGCTCGGCAGCTTTGTGCGCCGCATCGACCGGCTCAAGGCGGAGCTGATCGACGCCGGCCGCTTTGGTGAGTGGGCGCAGCAGCATGGCGGCTCGCGCGAGCGCGAGTTC
>JAJYHG010000178.1 GCA_021784895.1 Actinomycetes bacterium | reverse complement strand
GCGTCTACCCCGACAAGATCAAGGTCCCCCGCGCCGAGATCGACGCCGTCGATCTCACCGGCGATGAGTTCCACCCGGAATGGAACTACACCATCAAACCGAAACTTTAATTATCTACAAGCCCTTAGCCGCAGCGGGTACACGCGAGCTCAGCATCCAGAGGTGTGCCACAGGCTCAGAGATGGTTGCACTCGTCGTTGGCTCTGATCGGCCAACAGGAGCGCTCGGCCACGGTTTCCGTCGCTGCACGCCGGCGGGTTGCTTACCGCTCGTAGACGTCGCGGCGGTACCAAAGCGCGACCACCACGAACGAGGGGCACGTCATCTCGATCGTGTAGATGACCCGGTAGTCACCAACCCGCACCCGCCACGCCGGCCGACCGGGTAGCGGTCGCGACGCCGGCGGACGCTGGTCCTTGGCCAGCAGCACGATCACCGCCCGGATGCGGCGAGCGATCGGCGGGTCGAGCTTGCGCAGCACACGCACTGCGACGGGCCGCAACTCGATCCGGTGCCGGGTCACTCCCAGCCCAGATCGGCCTTCGCCTGCTCCCAGGGAACGTCCGGGCCTTCCTCGTTCATTGCGGCGTCAACGATCGCCCACACGGCTAATGTGTATAGTGTGTGTATGGCTCGAGTGAACGTATATCTCCCCGACGAACTAGCCGACCGTGCCCGTGCCGCAGGCGTGAACGTCTCGGGCGTCGCACAGGACGCCATCCGTGGCGCCCTCGCCAGCATCGAAACCGATGTTTGGCTGGAGCGACTGCGGCGCCTGCAAAAAGCTGATCTGAGCCACGAGGCCGTGATCACCGCCCTGGACCAAGCCCGCGACGAGTTCGGTGCCTGAGACCCTAGTCCTCGACGCCCCCGCACTGGTCGAGGCGTTGATCGGCACGCCGCAAGGAGTCGCAGTTCGCCAACGACTCCAGGGTTGCGACCTACATGCCCCAGCGCACATCGATGCCGAAGCGTTATCCGCCCTGGGCCGACTGCATCGCTCGGCTGAGCTTGACACCAAAACGGTCTCATCCGGCCGCCTTGAGCGAAATCGCTCTAGCCCCGATCGTCCGTCATCCGCTCGCTGGCCTGCTGGCAGGCGCCTGGGCAGAGCGCAACCAACTTCGGCTCGTCGACGCCCTATATGTCGAACTGGCCACCAGACTCCGCGCAACGCTACTCACGACCGACGGTCGACTAGCTCGAGCGCGGCCCGACATCGAACTCATCACCTGACCGAGCGACTACTACTTTCACTCTGAAGCAGAGTCGAGATGACGATCGCAATTGCGACAGCCCGTTGCAGGACCAGGCGTTGGCTGTTCGGGGGATGGCTAGCAGTCGACGATCGCGAGTGTCTGATCGAGGCGTGTGAGGTCGCCGCGGTCGGAGCTCACGATCGTTGCGTTGTGTCGTCGTGCGGCGATGACGATCGAGGCGTCGACGATGTCGCTGGTCTGGATCGTGGCGCACAACAGACCGGTTGCGCGGGCGAGTTCATCCGTCAGGGCTTCGACCGCGACGTCGGTCGCGCCCAGCAGGCGTGCGACGAGCGTCTGGCGTGAGCCGTCTCGCCACGTCTGGGCGACGACACCGGCGGGAACAACGACGGTGCGCCCAGCGAGTCTTGCCGCCTCGATGACAGCGACCGTGGCGCGATCACCACGCTCGATCGCGATCAGCGCGCCAGCGTCGAGGACGAGCGTCAACGCGACTCTGCTTCGGCAAGGCGCCGGCGTGCGGCGGCCAGCTCCTGCGGGGTGAGCGGCCCGCCAGTGCCCTCAAGGATCGCGGCCATCACGTCCCGTAGCTCCTCGCGCTCCAGGCGCACCCGTGCGGCGTCATTGAGCCACGCGCTGAGCGACTTCGCGCGGCCCGCTGCGATGTCAGCCCGGGCACGCTCAGCGACCACTGGGTCAAGCGAGATCGAAACCTTAGAAGCGGTCATACTTTTATGCTACCACTGGCCCGCTGGCTATCGCCTCCGCTCAAGATCTGACCTCAGGCGGACGATCGGATGGGCGACCAGGCGCGCTTGTGCGTCACCTGGGAATGAGTGTGGACGGCAGCTCGGCTAGTCCCGGGCCGACGAGATCCCGCTCGTCGCAGCTGGCCAGCGTCACCCCGAGCCTGCGGGCGGCGGCGAGGTAGCCCGCGTCGTAGGCACTGAGGCCGTGCTCGGTGGCGAGCTGCGCAACCTCGGTGCCGAGCTGGCGGTCTACCCGCACCAGCGTCCCGAACTCGGCGATCGCCCATATGCGTCTGGCCAACCTGTCTGCCGCGTCCGGATCCTCCCAGCGCACGGTCGCGACGTTCGTGGTCTCATACAGCGCCAGCTCCAGCGTTGCCACCTCACCCGATCGCAGCAGCGCGAGCGCGGCCTGATGTTCACGATCGTCGGCGTCCTCAGCGGCGAGCAGCACGCTCGCATCAAGAAAGATCACTGCGGGCGGCCGGCTTTGAGATCCCCGACAGCGTTACCACCATGCCCCCGCGCAGCTCCCTCAAGAGCGGACATCTGCTCGCAGAGGCGTCGCTGACGCTCGCCCAGGCCGACCTCGGCCAGCTCGCGGATGGTGGCGCTGCGGGTGCGGCCATGAGCGTTCGCCTGGGCGTCCACGCGCGCGAGGAACTCATCGGGCAGAGAAATCATCACCTTGGCCATACCGGCAGTATACCCGGTGTTACCGTGAGTTTCCAAGTGTTCGCCTCGCCGTTGCTTTGCCGAGAGCGGCCCCGACAGTCAGACGATCGTCTTGGCGACGTGCGACACGGTCTTCGATCCCCGCGCCTAACCCTGACGCGGGCGCGCGGGATCTACAGACCAGTTGTGTATCGGATCTGATACGCTTTAGCTGGTGGCCGAACCGCGTGACCCAGCCCAGCTCTCGCCGGTACTTCAGCGCGTGATCCAGTCCGCCACCCGGCTCCAGGCGGCGGTACCGGACGCGGTCCTGGTCGGCGGCTCAGCCGCGGCGCTGTACGCCGGACACCGCGACTCGTTCGACCACGACCACGTCCTCACTGACCTCGACCGCCGCTACGCGGAAATTCTCGGCGCGCTGGAGGCGACCGACGGCTGGGTGACGAGTGTGCGCGCCAGCCGGCCGCCGTTCACGCTGATG
The DNA here is from genome assembly GCA_021784895.1 of Actinomycetes bacterium. Lineage (GTDB taxonomy): Bacteria > Actinomycetota > Thermoleophilia > Solirubrobacterales > Solirubrobacteraceae > Palsa-465. The sequence continues at coordinate 14,299 of JAJYHG010000178.1, read as the reverse complement.
GGCTCGCTTGGGGGAGTGGAAGCGGGACTGCGCCAGCTGCGCCGCACGCGGCCACTCGAGGTCACCGAGGTTGAGATTCCCGGGACCGGACGGCTGCGTGTGCCGACCGACGCCGAGATGCTGCGCGTAAAGGCGTACATGGTCGTCGTGCGCAACCAGGTGCGGGACTACCTCGACGTGGTGGCGCTCGCGGAGGTCGCAGACGGTGCCCCGGCCGTGCTGGCTGGCATCGACTCCTACTACGCGGACCGTTCCGACCAGGGCGATTCGGTTCTCACGGCGCTGATCCAGCGCCTCTCCGAGCCGAATCCGCGCGATCTGGAAGTCACGCGAGAGCTCAGCGCCTACAAGGGGCTGGCGAGACGCTGGCACAGGTGGGCGGCCGTGGTCGCCGCCTGCGAGCAGCTCGCCGACGCGATCGTGGCGGCACTGGCGTGACTTTCGCGTTCCGCAACGTCGAGGGCTCGCCCGCGGACCCAGCCGAGCGGTGGCCATACGAGGCGCTGGTGGCGGCGATCGAGCGCGGCACGATCAGTGACTGGCTGGTGCTGATTCGCGCGATCGAGCGCAGGCCATGGGGCGAGGTCGCGCGGCGCGTCGAGGCCTACCTCGGCTACGCGAGCCCGCACGGGGTGGGGCCGCTGCTACGCCGGGCGATCGCGCGCGCCCGGGCAGACACCGAGGCCCGCGAGCGCCAGCAGGTCGCAGCCGAGGTGCGTGCGCTGGCGCGCCGCTCGGGACTCACGAGCGAACGCTTCGCTCGCGCGATCGGCACCTCCCGCTCGAGGCTCTCAACCTACGCCTCCGGGAAGGTCGTCCCGGCCGCAACGCTGATGGTGCGCATGCGAGAGGCCGCCGGCGCCACGGATTCGGGCCACGATGCGCACGACGCGTCCCCGGCGGCATGGCCAGCGAGTCCCGGCCGGCGGACGCCAAGCCCGGAGCGCCACCGGCGCGCGGCCGGGCGGCCCAACCAGCAAGTGGGCCGCCCGGGGAGTGACGCTCAGCTGAAAGCCGCGCGGGCGGGGCGGGCCACAGCGGCCCAGCCCGGCCCGCCGCAAACCTCAGTCGAAGTCGCCACCCGCGATATCACTGTCGTCGGCCGGCAGGCCCAGGTCGGCGAACTCGTCGGCAAAGCCAAACGAGGTGTCGACGCTGCCCAGGTCCTCGAGGTCTGAGAGGTCGGCCTGCAGGCCGCCAAAGTCGTCGAGCCCCTCCCCGTCGGCCAGACCGAGCTCGGCGGCCAGGTCGTCCCGGTCGAGCAGGCCGATCTCGTCCATGCCGCGAGGCAGCGGCTCGGCCGGCTCGATCTCGATCCGGCGGTAGCGCTTCAGGCCCGTCGCCGCCGGAATCAGCTTGCCGATGATGACGTTCTCCTTGAGTCCGTTGAGGCGATCGACCTTGCCCTCGAGCGCGGCGTCGGTCAGCACCTTGGTGGTCTCCTGGAAGGAGGCCGCCGAGAGGAAGCTGTCGGTGTTCAGCGATGCCTTGGTGATCCCGAGGATGATCTCCTCGGCCTGGGCGGTCTCACCGCCAGCCGCCGCGACGTCGGCGTTGATCCGCGCGAACTCGTGACGGTCGACAAAGTGGCCGGGCAACAGCTCGGTGTCGCCCTTCTGGTCGACCCGGACCTTCTTCATCATCTGGCGAACGATCAGCTCGATGTGCTTGTCGTTGATGTCGACGCCTTGAGACTTGTAGACCTCCTGGACCTCGCGGACCAGGTAGAGCTCGGTTTCGGTGCGCCGCTCCTCTGGTGTCGCCCCACCGTGGGCGAGGATCTCGTGTGGGTACAACGAGCCCTCGTTGAGCGGCTTGCCGACCTCCACGTGCTCGCCGTCGCGCACATACAAGAGCGTCCGCCGCGGGAACGCATAGCGGTGCTCCTCACCGGCAGAGTCGGTGATCACGACCGTGACCGACTTGTCACCATCCTCGATCGACACGGTGCCCGAGACCTCGGCCATGCGGGCCAGGCCCTTTGGCTTGCGTGCCTCGAACAGCTCCACCACGCGCGGCAGGCCGTGCGTGATGTCGGCGCCGGCGACACCGCCGGTGTGGAAGGTGCGCATCGTCAGCTGCGTGCCCGGCTCGCCGATCGACTGGGCGGCGATGATCCCCACCGCGTCGCCGATCTGGGCGAGCTTGCCGGTCGCCATCGAGCGGCCGTAGCACGCCTGGCAGACCCCGCTCGGCGCTTCACACTTGAGCACCGAGCGGACCGGCACGCGGACCAGCTCACCGTTGCCCGTCGAGCCCGTCGAGCCTGCTGAACCCGCCGAGCCAAAGGCTTCGACCAGCGCCGCCAGCTCGGCCCGGTCGATCTCCGCGCCCTGCTCGACGATCACACTGCCGTCGGGTGCGGTGATCGCCGCGGCTGCGATCCGGCCAACCAGATTGTCGTTGGGCTCAGCGGTCGCCCGCAGGCGCCGGGTAGCCGGGTCGACCTCGGTCTTGAACACCGGCGCCTCGATGTACTCGCTGGTGCCGCAGTCCTCCTGGCGGATGATCACGTCCTGGGAGACGTCCACCAGGCGCCGGGTCAGGTAGCCGGAGTCGGCGGTGCGAAGGGCGGTGTCAGCCAGCCCCTTGCGCGCGCCGTGGGTCGAGATGAAGTACTCGAGCACGTCCAGCCCCTCCATGAAGTTGGACTTGATCGGCCGCTCGATGATCTCGCCCTTGGGGTTGGCCATCAGGCCGCGCATGCCGGCCAGCTGGCGGATCTGCTGGAAGGAGCCACGCGCGCCCGAGTTGGCCATCATGAAGATCGGGTTGAGCTCATCCAGGTGGTCGACCATCGCCTTGGCAACCTCGTCGGTGGCCTCGTTCCAGAGGCTGGTTACCGCCTCGTGGCGCTCCTCCTGGTCCATCTCGCCGTTGTAGTACTGCTGGTCGATCTCGGCCAGCCGCTCGTCGTAGCGGGCCAGGATCTCCTGCTTGGAGGGCGGCGTCTGGACGTCGTTCTTGGAGACGGTGACACCGGCCTGGGTGGCGTAGTGGAAACCGATCTCCTTGAAAGCGTCCAGCACCTGGCTGATCGACGCAGCGCCGTAGCTCTGGACCAGGTCCTCGACCAGCTTGGTGGTGTCCTTCTTCTTCATCGAGCGGTTGACGAACTCGTACTTGGAGGGGTCAAAGTCCTCGCCCATCGCCTGCTCGACCGCGCGCTCGATGCGGTCGTTGTAGATGATCCGCCCGACGGTCGTCAGCACGTGGCCGCGGTCCGACTCGCGGGGCCGGTACTCGGCTATGTCGTGCAGACCGACCACGCCGTGCTCGTAGGACCACTCCGCCTCCTGGGCGGTACGGAACACGTGCGGGCGCGGCTGGTGCGTGGCCGGGTCGAGCTTGGCGAGCTCCTCCGCCTCGGGCCCGTAGGTCAGGTAGTAGGCACCGAGCACCATGTCCTGGGCCGGGACCGCGAGCGGCGCCCCGTGTGCCGGGGAGAGGATGTTGTTGGCCGACAGCATCAGGATCCGTGCCTCGGCCTGCGCCTCCGCCGACAGCGGCAGGTGCACGGCCATCTGGTCGCCGTCGAAGTCGGCGTTGAAGGCGTGGCAGACAAGCGGGTGGACCTGGATCGCCTTGCCCTCCACCAGCACCGGCTCGAACGCCTGGATGCCCAGGCGGTGAAGCGTCGGGGCGCGGTTGAGCAGCACCGGGTGCTCGTGAATCACCTCGTCGAGCACGTCCCAGACCTCCGGGATCATCGAGTCGACCATCTTCTTGGCCGCCTTGATGTTCTGCGCCGACTTGCGCTCCACCAGCCGGGCCATGATGAACGGCTTGAACAGCTCGAGCGCCATCAGCTTCGGCAGCCCGCACTGGTGCAGCTTCAGCCACGGGCCCGAGACGATCACCGAGCGGCCCGAGTAGTCCACACGCTTACCGAGCAGGTTCTGGCGGAAGCGGCCCTGCTTGCCCTTGAGCATGTCCGAGAGCGACTTCAGCGGGCGGTTGCCCGGACCAGTCACCGGCCGGCCGCGGCGGCCGTTGTCAAAGAGCGCGTCGACGGCCTCCTGCAGCATCCGCTTCTCGTTGTTGACGATGATCTCGGGCGCGCCGAGATCCAGCAGCCGCTTGAGGCGGTTGTTGCGGTTGATCACGCGCCGGTAGAGGTCGTTGAGGTCCGAGGTCGCAAAGCGCCCGCCGTCGAGCTGCACCATCGGGCGCAGCTCCGGCGGAATCACCGGCACCGCCTCGAGGATCATCATCTCCGGCTTGTTGCCGGAGTTCAAAAACGCGGTGACGACCTTCAGGCGCTTGACCGCCCGCGCCTGCTTCTGGCCCTTGCCGTGCTTGACCTGGTCCTGCAGGTCGGCGGCCTCGGCCTCGAGGTCGACCTGCTGCAGCAGGTCGCGCACCGCTTCAGCGCCCATGCCGCCGCGGAAGTAATCACCGAAGCCGTAGGAGGAGCCGAAACGGTCCTTGAGCTCACGGAACAGCGTCTCGTCGTTGACGACGTCCTTGGCCTTCATCGACTTGAACAGCTCCCAGACCTGGCGGATGCGCTCAGCGGCATCCTCCATGTAAGCCTCGGTGTCGTCAATGTCCGCGGTCAGGTGCTTGCGCACATCCTTGATCAGCCGCTCGCGCTCCTCGTCGGAGAGCTTGGCGACGTTCACGTCGAGCGCGTCCGCCCAGAGATGGTCGTCGTCTGAGAACGCCCGTGAGATCCGCGCCGTCTGCAGGAACTCGACGCGGCGCTCGAGCGACTCCTTGAGCTCCAGGACGCGCTCCTCGCGCTCGGCGGCGTAGGTGTCCAGCGTCTTGTTGACCTCGGTCTCGAGTGTGTCGAGGTCACGCGCGCGGGCCTCGTCATCCACCCAGGTCACCATCGAGGCGGCGAAGTACAGGACCTTCTCGAGCTCCTTGGGAGCCATGTCGAGCAGGTAGCCGATGCGGCTCGGGACGCCCTTGAAGAACCAGATGTGGCTGACCGGCGCGGCCAGGTCGATGTGGCCCATGCGCTCCCGGCGGACCTTGGAGCGCGTTACCTCGACCCCGCAGCGCTCGCAGACGATGCCCTTGTAGCGGACCCGCTTGTACTTGCCGCAGTAGCACTCCCAGTCCTTGGTCGGGCCGAAGATGCGCTCGCAGAAGAGCCCGTCCTTCTCCGGCTTCAGGGTCCGGTAGTTGATCGTCTCTGGCTTGGTGACCTCGCCGGAGCTCCAGGAGCGGATCTGCTTGCTGGAAGCGAGGCCGATTTCAATCGCGTCGAAGTTGTTGATGTCGATCAAAGTGTTTCCCTTTCTAGGGCTTCGTCCTGCCGTTGGTGGCCCGCTGGCCACCAACGGCGAATCACGCGTGGTTGCCTACGCCTCGTCTTCTTCCAGTACGCCCAGCGCCTCGCCCGGCCCGACGTCGCCGTCGAGCATCGGGTCCTCGCTCGAGGCGAAGTCCTCGGCCTCCAGGTCCTCGCCGGCGACCAGGTCCGGGTCCTCATCCTCGAGCTCGTCGGCCGACGCCTCGAGCGTCTCACCCTCATGCTCGACCGTCTCATCTGCGGCGTCCTCGCCGCTGCTTCGGACGCCGCTCAGATCGATCCCCAATTCCTCCGCAGCCCGCAGCAGGTCGTCGTCCTCCTCACGCATCTCGGCGCGCTCTCCGGCCTCGGAGACGACGTTGACGTCGAGCGCCAGCGACTGCATCTCCTTGAGCAGCACCTTGAAGGACTCGGGGATCGACGGCTCGGCGATGTTCTCACCCTTGACGATCGCCTCGTAGGCCTTGACGCGCCCGACCGTGTCGTCTGACTTGATCGTGAGCATCTCCTGCAGTGTGTAGGCGGCGCCGTAGGCCTCGAGCGCCCAGACCTCCATCTCGCCGAAGCGCTGGCCGCCGAACTGTGCCTTGCCGCCCAGCGGCTGCTGGGTGACCAGACTGTAGGGACCGGTCGAGCGGGCGTGGATCTTGTCGTCGACCAGGTGGTGGAGCTTGAGGATGTACATGCACCCGACGGTCACCGGCTGGGCAAAGGGCTGGCCGGTGCGGCCGTTGAAGAGCTGCACCTTGCCCGACGCCTGCTCGCCGACGCGGCGGCTCTCGTCCACGTCCATCCGGATGCGGCCCCCGGCGGCGGTGTGCTCCTTCTGCCACTGGACCAGCGCGTGGTCAACATCCTGGACGGCAGCGCCGTCGAAGACCGGCGTCGAGATGTAGACCTTGGGCGCCGCGCCGTCTACACCATTTGGCGCCACTGCGCGGCGGGTCGCGTTCTTGCCGCGCTCGTTGTCTGAGTCGTACCAGCCGTTGAGCGCCACCCAGCCGAGGTGGGTCTCGAGGATCTGCCCCAGGTTCATGCGGCTCGGGACGCCCAGCGGGTTCAGGATCACGTCGACCGGGGTGCCGTCCTCGAGGAACGGCATGTCCTGGATATCGACGATCTTCGAGATCACGCCCTTGTTGCCGTGGCGTCCGGCGAGCTTGTCGCCCTCGGAGATCTTGCGCTTCTTGGCCACGAACACGCGCACCAGGTCGTTGACGCCCGGCGGCAGGTCGTCGCCCTCATCCCGGCTGAAGGTCATCACGTCGATCACGACGCCACCCTCGCCGTGGGGAACCTTGAGACTGGTGTCGCGGACCTCGCGCGCCTTCTCCTTGAAGATCGCACGGATCAGCTTCTCCTCCGCGGTCAGCTCGGTCTCGCCCTTGGGCGTGACCTTGCCCACCAGCAGGTCGCCAGACTGGACCTCAGCGCCGATGCGGACGATGCCGCGGTCGTCGAGGTTGCGCAGGCTCTCCTCGGAGCGGTTGGGGATGTCGCGGGTGATCTCCTCGTCGCCGAGCTTGGTCGTGCGCGCGTCGATCTCGTACTCCTCGATGTGGATCGAGGTGAGCTCGTCGTCCTGCACGAGGCGGTTTGAGAGGATGATCGCGTCCTCGAAGTTGTAACCCTCCCAGGACATGAACGCCACCAGCAGGTTCTTGCCGAGCGCCATCTCCCCCTGATCGGAGGCGCTGCCATCAGCGAGCACGGTGCCGGCGACGACCTCGGTGCCAACATCGACGATCGGCTTCTGGTGGATCAGCGTGGCCTGGTTGGAGCGCATGAACTTGTGCAGGTCGTACTCCTCCTGCCCGCCCGCCTTGCGGTCGATCACGAGCTTCTCCGCGTCGACGTAGGAGACCACGCCGTCACTCTTGGCAAGCACCACGTCACCGGTGTCGACGGCGGCGCGGTACTCCATGCCGGTGCCGACCAGCGGCGCGTCGGCGACCAGCAGCGGCACCGCCTGGCGCTGCATGTTGGAGCCCATCAGCGCGCGGTTGGCGTCGTCGTGCTCCAGGAAGGGGATCATCGCCGTCGCCACCGACCAGACCTGCTGCGGCGAGACGTCGATCAGGTCCACCTCTTCGGCGCTCACGGCCACGTACTGCCCGGCCTGGGTGCGGCAGAGGATCTCATCGCCCTGCAGCTTGCCGTTGGCGTCAACCGGCGTGTTGGCCTGCGCGATCTTGAGGTCCTCCTCCTGGGTCGCGTCGATGTGGACCACCTCGTCGGTGAGCACACCGTTGCGGACGACGCGGTAGGGGGTTGTGACGAACCCGTGCTCGGATATCTCGGCGTAGGCCGACAGCGAGCCGATCAGGCCGATGTTCGGCCCCTCCGGGGTCTCGATCGGGCACATGCGGCCGTAGTGGGTGGGGTGCACGTCGCGCACCTCGATCGGCGCGCGCTCGCGCGTGAGCCCGCCGGCACCGAGCGCGCTCAGGCGGCGGCGGTGGGTGAGCCCGGTCAGCATGTTGGTCTGGTCCATGAACTGGCTCAGCTGCGAGCTGCCGAAGAACTCCTTGAGCGCCGCCACCACCGGCCGGATGTTGACGATCGTCTGCGGCGTGATCGTGTCGGCGTCCTCGGTGGTGAGGCGCTCGCGCACGACCCGCTCCATGCGGTAGAGGCCGATCCGGAAGGCCTCCTGGATCAGCTCGCCGACTGTGCGCAGCCGGCGGTTACCGAAGTGCTCGTACTCGTCGAGGTGGTCGGCGACCGGGTCGCGCGGCAGATCGGCGGCCTCGGCCGCGTAATCCTTGACCTCGTTCTCAGGCTCCTCGGACATGCCCAGCAGCCGCGGCAGCGAGACCAGTTCAGCGACCAGCGCGATGATGTCCTCGTGGGTCAGCGTACGGGTGTCCATATCGATGTCGAGGCCCAGACGGCTGTTGAGCTTGTAGCGGCCGACGCGCGTCAGGTCGTAGCGCTTGGGGTCGAAGAAGAGCTGGTTGAGCAATGAGCGCGCAGCGTCGATCGACGGCGGCTCACCCGGGCGCTGCTTCTTGAACAGCTCGATCAGCGCACCCTCCTCGCTGCTGGTGACCTCGGTGTCGGCCTCGAGCGTCAGGCGGATGTAGAGGGAGTTGTTGAAGAGCTTGAGGATCTCCTCGTCGGTCGCGTAGCCCATCGCGCGCAGCAGCACGGTGACCGGCAGCTTGCGCTTGCGATCGATGCGCACGTAGACGCGGCCCTTCTTGTCGATCTCGAGTTCCAGCCACGAACCGCGGGCCGGCATCAGGTTGGCGACGAACACCTGCTTCTCGCGATCTTTGGGCTCCATCACGTAGGCGCCCGGCGAGCGCACCAGCTGGGTGACGACGACCCGCTCGGTGCCGTTGATGATGAACGTGCCGCGGTCTGTCATCCACGGGAAGTCACCCATGAACACCGACTGCTCGCGGATCTCGCCAGTTTCACGGTTGATGAAGGCGACGGTCACGGTCAGCGGCCGCGCGTAGGTCAGGTCCTTCTCGCGGCACTGGTCGATCGAGGCGATCGGCGCGTCGAAGCTCAGCTCGCCGAACTCCACTGCGAGGTTGCCGGTGTAGTCCTCGATCGGCGACACGTCATCGATCGTTTCCCGCAGGCCACCGCGCTCAGGGTCTGTCAGCCACTCGAACGAGCGGCGCTGGATGTCGATCAGGTTGGGGACTTCAAGGACCTGGTTCAGGCGCGCAAAACTCCGGCGCGTCCGGGGGGCTTCAGCGGTTGCCAAGACGGCGACTCCTCGGGCCGAGTGGGAGACAGGAGAGGGCGCGCGACCGAGCCTCTGGGGCCAGAAACGCGCGGACAAGAAAAGATAGCAGAGTCAACCGACGCCCTGCGCAGGGGCTGTCGGCTCTCACGGACCCCGTCCACAGCGGCCGCGTATGTGGCGCGGCGCCGTTAGCGTGAACGGCTGCGGCTATTGGCCGGCGCGGCAAGTGTAGGGGGTTGTGGCGCAGGTGACAAGCGCGGCTGGTGGGTTGCAGCCGCGCAGGGCCGGCGCCGGCCGCTCGGCGCAGGCCGCTCGGCGCTGGCGCGCGCTCAGCCGAGCACCAGCCGGCGGCGCTCTGGTCCGCTGTGCTCACGCTGCGCCCGGCGCCGCTCACGCCGGAACACCGGCCCGCGTGCATTCCCGATCAGGCGCAGCACGTAGGCGTCGCGCGTCGGGCTGTAGCGCAACAGCGGCCGCAACAGCACCAGCGCGGGACGCGACACATAGTGGCGTGGACGTTGGGCACGAACCATCCCACACCGAAGACTATTACGACGACGCCGCTGCCGAGCGCGGTTTTATGACCACCTTATGGACCGGCCGAGAGCGGAGCTGCAGCCCCGCGCCCGGCGCACCCGCGGCCCGTCTGGCAGGATCCTGAGCTGGACCGGCGCCCGTCCGCCCCTTCTCCTAAGGTAGCCGCCCGTGGTCACTCTATCTCCCCCGGCACATAACCAAGAGCCGCCCAAACCATCCCCGTACGCACCGCGTCACACCGCCCTGTACCTGATCGTGAGCGCGACCCTGCTCGCGCTCGTGTTCTTCGAGCGCTGGGTGCTGTCGGTGCACACCTTCTCCATCGATGTCTGGTCGGCACACGTCGGCATGTCACACAAGCCCTGGCCGATCTGGGATATCACCCGCCTCTACCAGCAGGTGGGCAGACCGCTGGTGGCGATCGGCGAGGTGCTGGTGATGGGCGCCTGGCTGTGGCGCACCGGCGGCCGGCGCGCCCTGGAGGGCCTGGTTGTGGCGCTGGTCGCCTCGGTCATCTGCAAGGCGATCAAGATCATCTGGGGCGCAACCCCACTGTGGCGGATTCTCCCGGACCACGTCGGCGCGAACTTCCCTAGCGGCGTGGTCACCTTCATGGCCGCGTCGGTGGGATACGTCGCCCTGGTCGGCTGGCGCAACGGCCACCGCAAGGTGCCCGTGTTTCTCCTCCTGGCGATCATTGGCACCGGCCCGTCCCGCGTCGTCGGCGGCCAGCATCTGTTCAGCGATGTGGTTGGCGGCTACATGCTCGGTATCTCGTGGCTGATCCTCGCCTACCTGCACCTGACGCGTGACTGGCGCCAGTTGCTGCCCAGGTCAGGCCGTGGCCAGATTCTGGCCCGGGCCACACGCTGAGCTCTGCCCACGGCCTCAGCCGTCTCAGCCAGGGCGTCCCGTGAACGGTGCTCGAGTCGCCTTTTCCCGCGGTGACGACGGCAGCGGCGGTCTTCCAGACCCTGAACCGCCGTCGCGGCCACCGAGGTATTCGTAGATACGGGCCTGATAGGGGATCACCGGCAGCACACCACCGGAGAACGCCGATACCGCGACCCCCGACGCGCGACCACCAGCTGTGACCAACTCGTCGCCGACCGCAAGCGGCGCGGCAACCACGGCTATCACCCACACCTCCTGACGTCCGGGCGCAAGCTGCCGCCGCTTGTCCGCTGGCACCATCGCGGTACCGGCGAAGGTCACCTCGCTCCACTCATAGCCCCAGCGCCGCAGCACGCCCCTGACCGCGCCGCGCAGGCGTGTGGGCACCGCTTCAGGCGACACGATCGACCGCAGGCTAGGCGCCTGCGGCACCTCACGGCCAAGGGTCATAATCCCACTGTAGAGCGTACCTCGTGGGCCAAAAGCACACTGGGGTGTGCTTTTGGCCCACCGACTAGCAGAATCCAGCAGGCTACGGCCCACCCGGACGGCCGGCGCAGCCACGGTGCGGCCGTACCGGCTCCAGACTACTTGTACTCGACCGTCGCCCCAGCCTCTTCGAGCTCGGCCTTCAGCTTGTCGGCCTCACTGCGGTCGATGCCCTCTTTGACGGCCTTGGGCGCGCTGTCGACCAGGTCTTTGGCCTCCTTGAGGCCAAGCCCGGTCGCGGCCCGGACAACCTTGATGACCTGGATCTTCTTGTCACCGGCGGCCGCGATGATCACGTCAACGGTGCTGGACTCCTCCTCGGCCTCTCCTTCGGCGGCAGCGGGCGCAGCCGCTGGTGCAGCGGCGGCAACGGCCGCAGCAGAGACGCCAAACGCCTCCTCGAGCGCCTTGATGCGCTCAGACAGCTCGAGCACCGTGATGCCCTTCAGCTCGTCGATCCATTCTTCGGTAGTAGGCATGTCTTTCTCCTGGTTTCTCTACGTAAGGGTCTTAGTTGTCAGCGTCCGCGGTCGCAGCCGCATCAGTCGCAGCCGCATCAGTTTCAGCCGCATCAGTTTCAGCCGCCGGCTCGGGCACACCGCTGCCGCCACCGACCAAACCCTGGTCGCGGATCTGGCCGAGCTGGACCGCCACCCCGGCGATCAGCGCGTTCAGCGTCCGGGCCAGGCCGGTCAGCGGCGCGGCGATCGTGCCGACCAGCTGGGCGTTCAGGACCTCGCGCGAAGGCAGCCTGGCAATCGCCTCAGCGTCTGCCGGACTCAGCGCCGCGCCTCCCAGCAGGCCGCCCTTGAACTGCAGCGGTCCGCGCAGGACGCGGGCAGTGTCACTCAGGATCTTTGCCGCCGCGGCGGCATCGCCGCGCACCAGCGCGAGCGCTGTCGGCCCGACCAGCAGCGGTTTGAGGCTGGCCACTCCGGCCTGGTCCGCCGCCCGGTCCGACAGCGAGTTCTTGGCGACTCGCAGCTTCGTCCCGGTGGGGCGCAGCTTCTCCCGCAGTTCGGCGATCTGTGCGACCGTGATGCCTCGGTAGTCGAGCGCAAAGATCGCGTCCGAGCCGCTCAGCTCGTCGGCGATCTGGTCGATCACTGCCGCTTTCTCTTCTCGGTTCATTGGTCTCGCTCTCTACGAAGAACGCCCGCACACAGGCGGGCGTCGAGAGCGAGACGACGAGCAGTGGACGCCGTCCGCTTCGAGGCTCCACCTGCTCCGGGCTTCTGCGCTGGCGCTGCCGGAGGTCTTGGGCGTCGTCTCTTGAGCGCGTCAGTGTAGACGATCGGCACTGGCGCGCACGCGGCTTGACTTGGAGCGCACTCGGATTCATAGTCGCGGTCACGTATCTTGCCCGAGATGGTCCTGCACGATTTGCTCCGAAAGCTCGCCTGGCGACTCGCCCCGGGTTACATGGCAGATAGAGCGCGCAGCTACGAACGAGCACTACGCCAGCGGCTCGGCGTCTACGAGCATGAGATCCGGGCACCGTTCGAGGCTGCCGTGCAGAGCGGGGTAACAACCTTCATCGACGTGGGCTGCGCCGACGGCTACTACGCGGTGGGAATGCCCTTCGCCAGCCCGCGCACGACCTGCTACGCGTAGGACCGCGCCAAGAGTGCGAGGACCCTCTGCGCGGCAACGGCTGCGGTGAACGGCGTAGCCCACCGGGTCAACATCAGCCGCCGGTTTTCGGAGCGGTCGCTACCCACCGTCGATCTGTCGGGTGCGCTGGTGTTGTGCGACATCGAAGGAGCCGAGGCAGACCTGTTCACGCCGACCCTGGTCAAGCGCTTGGTCGCCTCGACGGTCGTGATCGAAGTACACGAGGACGTCCGGCCCGGAACCGGCGCGGCGCTGACACGGCTGTTCGCACCAAGCCACCAGGTTGAGAGGTTGGATCAAGCCGCAAGCGAGAACTCGCCGGCGACGCACGAAAACATGCGGGCCCCGCTCCTGCATTGGCTGATAGCCAGACCCGCGGGGACTTCAATTCGTCTCCGCCACTCAAGCGGGTCCGTCTAGCGGGCGCCGGCAACCGCACCTCGACGCCCACCTCCGGGGCCGCGAGCCTACGCGGTAACGGCGTCCTCGACCAGGTCGCGCGTGCGCGTCGGATCGACCCGCACGCCTGGACCCATCGTCGAGGCGAACGTGACCGTGCGCAGGTAGCGGCCCTTGGCGGCCGCGGGCTTGGCGCGGATGAGCTCCTCGATCACGGCCTGATAGTTCTCCAGCAGCGCCCGGTCCTCGAACTCGCGCTTGCCGATCACCAGGTGCACGATCGCGTTGCGGTCGGTGCGGTACTCGACCTTGCCGGCCTTTGACTCCGTGACCGCGCGGCCAACGTCCATCGTCACCGTGCCGACCTTGGGGTTGGGCATCTTGCCCGCCGGACCGAGGATGCGGCCCAGCCGGCCCACGACCGGCATCAGATCGGGCGTGGCGATCGCCACGTCAAAGTCGTCAAAGCCCTCCTGGATGCGGGTCGCAAGGTCCTCTGCTCCGACCACGTCGGCGCCGGCCTCCTCGGCCTCGCGCGCCTTCTCGCCCTGGGCGAAGACAGCCACCCTGACGTCCTTGCCGAGGCCGTTGGGCAGCGCCACGGTGCCGCGCAGCTGCTCGTCGGCATGGCGGACGTTCAGCCCGGTGCGGACATGGACCTCGACCGACTCGTTGAAGCGCACGGTGGACAGCTGCTTGACGAGCGCGATCGCCTCGGCAGGCGTGTACTCGCGCTCACGGTCGAAGCGCTGGCGCGCCTGCGCGTATGCCTTGCCGTGCTTTGCCATCAGGCCTCCACCTCCACGCCCATCGACCGGGCGGTGCCCGCGACGATCTTCTTGGCCGCCTCGATGTCGAGCGCGTTCATGTCCTGCAGCTTCTTCTCGGCGATCGCCGTCAGCTGGGCCTGGCTGAGGCGCGCAACCTTGTTGCGATGCGGCTCAGCGGAACCCCGCTCCAGCCCGACCGCCTGCTTGATCAGCACTGCCGCCGGCGGCTGCTTGGTGACGAATGTGAACGAGCGGTCCTCGTAAACGGTGATCACGACCGGGATCACGGTGCCGGTGTCGCCCTGCGTCTGGGCGTTGAACGCCTTGACGAACTCCATGATGTTGACGCCGTGCTGGCCGAGCGCAGGGCCAACCGGCGGCGCGGGCGTCGCCTGGCCGCCAACGGCCTGTAACTTGATGTGTGTGAGTACCTTCTTCGCCATTTCGTCTCTTCCTAGTTCAAGCGAAATACACGCGCGCCCCTAGCGCGCGCATAACAATTTCTCCTAGTGCACCTGCACCGTCAGGGTTACTACAGCTTCTTCACCTGGTCGAAACCAACCTCGACCGGCGTCTCGCGGCCGAAGATCGAGACCAGAACCTTCAACTTCTGGCCATCCTCGT
>JAJYHG010000173.1 GCA_021784895.1 Actinomycetes bacterium | reverse complement strand
CAGGCGATCGTAGCTGCGCGCGAGCCGGGCTGCCGGGCCCTCCCGCAGCGGATCAGCTGACCGTCAGGCCAGTCGACCAGGCAGCGGCGGTCTCCCCGCTGCCCCGCGAAAGACACCAGCCACCTAGCCCGCCTCCGGGCGTGCTCCGGGAAGACCTGCGACGGCCTCCCGTAAGTTGGCCTCTGACTCGACGAGCAGCCTGCTCTTCACGGACGCGACCGAGTGCCGACGGTGTTCATGCACGTCAGGCGGGTCTGCAAGTGCTTGGCGCATTGCGTCGGCCAAACCGCCGTCCTCGTATGTCAGCCCCCCCTCGGCGACACGGTAGAGGGTCGCCAGCCGTGTATGGGCGATCGGGACCACCCCGAGTCCGATGGCTAGGGACATCGATGAGGTGAGCTTGCAGCGGAAGTAGGGCGAGTAGCGCTCGGAACTGGCGTCGATGAGTGGAAGCAGAAAGTCCGCCGCCGCGACGCGCGCGAAATAGTCTCGATATCCGATCTCCCCGGAAGTGAAGCTGAAGAAGCGCCCAAGATCGGCGCGCGCCACCTCTCGCTTGAATGCCAGGCCGTCGAGACCGTCAGAGCGACCCACAACCGAAACCTTGAAATCTCGGCGTTCGTGGCGTAGAGCGCTTACCGCCTGGAGGAGGGATTGGTAGTTGCGGCGGGAGTACTCCAAGTTTCCCTGTACGCAGAACGTCACCGGCCCTCGGCGGCTTGGGGGCTGAGGGGTGTCACCAAGATACACGGGCGCGATCCACCGGGCGTCAAGCCGTGAACCGAGCGCCTCGGCGATGTAGCCCCAGAGCACGATCGGCCGCCTCGCAGGAGAGGAGAAGTAGGCGGCGTATTCACTGTGAGCCGCCGGCAGGTCTGCGTTGTGCAACACCGCGAGCGTTGGGACGTTGTTCGCTGCTGCCCGGTGCAGGACCGAGGGCGGCTCAACGCTGTTGAAAATGGCGAACTCGTATCGAAGGAACCGTGACGGAGTGCCCCGAACTGCCCACAAGCCATCGGTGAAGAAGCGTCGCCAGCGCAGGCTTCGCGCGTACGCGAATGGATCCTTGCGAGCAGCGCGCACCGGCAGGTAGACGTCCGGCACGATGCCGATCCGATTGAGGAGATACACGAGACTGGGCAGGGTCTCGTCGTGGTAGTAATTGAACTCGATGAGCGCGCACTTCATTGGCTTCTCGTGGACCCGGTTCGATCCAGCGAGCGTGCGCAAGGCAGATGCCACGGGCTAGGTCGGCGCATCAGCCGATGACGTCACACGACGCCGTCGTGCTCCGATGGACCCGGTCTGGGCAAACTCGATGTGTCGGATGGTCACCGACGGCCCGTTGGCGGGCGCAAGCCCGCACGATCGACATAACGGTGACAGACTGATTAGTCGAAAGCGGCGCTGGGCACGCTGAGCTACTTGCGCAGCAGCAGGTCGTAGTAGTCGCCTCCTGCGGGATTCCACAGCACAGAGAGAATGGAAACGACCTCCTTGACCGGCCGCCACTCGCTCGACTGGTCTGACTCTCCTCGAGCTACGCGAGCTTCACGGAAAAGCTCCACGAAAGCAGTAATGGTGGAGAGCGCGCCACCAAGGCGCGCCAGGCCGTACGGCCAGTACTCCATGGCCACCACATCCGCCGCGCCAAGTGTGCGAGAGCCGCCTGCAATAACGTGCGTCTCAGCACCTTGCGTGTCGATCTTCGCGACAATCGGTCTTCTCAGTGTTGCCACGTTGACGAGGCCGTCAAGAGGGGACGCGTCCACCGTGATGCACGGACGGCTGCTCTCGCCATATTTCTCGTCGCTGCCGTGGCCTCTTACTCGGTGATCGCCCAGGTTTCCGCTGGCCAGCTCGAACTCCAGTCGACCAGGCGAATCCCATAACGCACTCCTGAAGCAGCGAACGTTAACGCAGTGGTTGACGTCGACGTTGTGACGAAGGTACTCGTAGGTTCGAGGCTCTGGCTCAAACGCAAAGCAGTCAATGGAACTGTCGCTGGCGATTGCCAGGGTAACGAGACCAATGTTCGCCCCGACATCCAGGAATGTGCCTCCGTCGCCGCCGAAAGCCGCACGGAGCTCGCTTACCATCGCCGGTGCCCACACCCCGTGCTTGGCGTACGCCGGAAGGAGGACCTCGTCGCTGATCGACCCTTGGACTTCACCGAGAGGGCCTTTCACCACGACCGCTGTCAGTCCCAGGTCGCGACCCAAGACTTGCAGGGCCTCCCAGGAGGCCGGGGACCGCGCCAGCACGCCGGCCGCCGCCAACGTCCCCCGGGTTGATGCTCGGGGCAGGAGTTCGAGAACGATTCGTAAACCAAGTCGCCTTAGCCACACCCGCGGACGGGCCAGGGAGCGTGACACGAACCGAGCGATCCCGCGGCTATGGGCGATAGCTGGCTGTTGTCCTCTATTCATGTCAATCTGTTTGATCAACAGCGACCGAAGGCGAGTGTTCTACTGAGCCCCGCGGCCATTCCTCATACCCGGTCGGCGCGCCCGGTTCAGGCGATGGGTCGCTGGAGGCAACCGACGCCCGGGAACCGTCGCCAGCCACGCCGGTGGGCTGGTCCGGCACCATTTCTGCGCGCCATTGCAGCATCGGGCGGATCAGACCGCCATACTGCCCTGCCCAGACCCCGCGGACCCCATCGCCTTGCGTACGATCCACAATCTGAAATGTGATGGCGTCAGGCGCGATCGCATGAACCACCCTGGGATTGTAGGTAATGACGCCGGCGGTGATCGTAATCCTTCCCTCAGCAAGGAAATTGCCCGGAATGTGGCATGTTGCCCTCACCATGCCCGGGTGCCGTGGTTGCTCCCACCAGCGTCGATCGTTCCAGTCGTGATTCGCGAACAGACACACACCCTCGTCGTTGTAAAACCAGAGGATGACCGATGGCCGCAGGCGACCAGGGTCCTCACTCCAGTATTCGACGGTGATCTCGAGGGGCGCGCGGATGTCGATTTCCTCAGTAGAAGGTTCATTCTGTCGGGCGAGCACTTCCACAGACCTTAGTCGTGCCACGGTGTCTCCCGGCGCGTTATCCGCCGCCCATGTTCTTCGGCCGCGCATGGCGGTATTCGTGCCGAGGTATGCCCGCAGAACCTCATGCGTCCTTCCTGCTGTGGCCACCCTGCCGTCTTCCAGGAGCAGGGCCTGCCGGCATAGCCGCAGCACGGACGGCATGCTGTGTGACACGAAGACGATCGCGCGCCCCTCGTCTCCGATCTGTTCCATCTTCCCGATGCACTTCTTCTGAAAGTCGGCATCGCCGACCGCGAGCACCTCGTCCACGAGCAGGATCTCGGTCTCGAGGTGCGCCGCGACGGCGAACCCGAGCCGCACCTGCATGCCGCTGGAGTAGCGTTTGACGGGTGTGTCGAGGAACTGCTCGACGCCCGAGAACGCGACGATCTCGTCGAAGCGGCGGGCGATCTCGCGCCGGCGCATGCCGAGGATAGACCCGCTGAGGTAGATGTTCTCGCGGCCGGTCAGCTCCGGGTGGAAGCCGGTGCCCACCTCGAGCAGCGATCCCACGCGCCCGTGCAGCAGCGCTCGGCCGGTCGTCGGTTCGGTGATGCGGGACAGCACCTTGAGCAGCGTGGTCTTCCCGGCGCCGTTCCGGCCGATCACCCCGACGACGTCACCGCGGTGGACCTCGAAGGACACGTCGCGGAGGGCCCAGATCCACTCGCTGGTCTACAGCCGCGCGCCGCGCAT
>JAJYHG010000079.1:1638-3748 GCA_021784895.1 Actinomycetes bacterium | reverse complement strand
GAACGAGACCGGGCGCATTCCGGTCGAGAACCACGGCGGCACGCTCGAGTTCGGGCAGATCGAGGAGGGCCGCGTCAGCGAGCACTCCGGCCCCGGACTCGCCTTCCTGCGCTGGGGCTCTGCCGTCAAGCAGCTCATCCTCTTCACCGTGCTGATGAACGTGCTGGTGCTGCCCTGGGGGATGGCGGGGCCGACCAACGCGACCGACACGAGCGCCGGGCTCGGTGCGGTCCTGATCGCGATCGGGCTGCTTTTCTGCAAGGCGCTCGGCGTAGGGGCTGCCGTCGTGATCATCGAGTCGAGCTTCGCCAAGCTGCGCCTGTACAAGATCCCCGAGTTCACGGTCGCGAGCTTCATGCTGGCGGTGCTGGCGGTCGTGATCTTCCTGTTTGAGCCCGCCTACGGTGACATCCACCTGACCGTGTTCGGCGCCGCCGCGACGATCACGGCCGTGCTCGTGCTGCTGCTCGAGTTCGGCCTGCTGCGCTCCCAGGATGTGTGGGAGCAGCTGCGGCTGTACGCGCTCGGCTCCACGATCGTGGCGGTGCTCGCCATCGCCACGGCGGCCACCGGCCACGGCGGCAGCTCGCTCTACGTGCTCGGCGCGGTCACGATCGCGCTCAAGGCACTGCTGTTCCCGCTGGGCCTGCGCTTCATCCTGCGCCGGCTCGGCGCCGAGCCGCGGGTGCCGTCGGTGATCGGCGTCGCGTCGAGCATCCTGCTGGCGATCGTGCTCTGCTGCTTCGCGTTCATCGCGCTGCGGCCGGTGCATCTGGGCGCGGAGGCGGCGCTGCCGCTCTCAGCCCTGCCGGTCGCCGTCGGTGGTGTGCTGGTCGCATTCCTGCTGATGGTTCTGCGGCCCTATGCACCCTCGCAGGTGATCGGCTTCCTGGCGCTCGAGAACGCAGTCACGGTCGCGAGCCTGGTGATCGCGCCCGGCCTGCCGATCATCCTCGCGCTGCTCCTGCTGTTCGACGTGTTGGTCGGCGTGCTGGTGTTCGTCGTGCTCGTCCAATACCTCGCGATCCAGCGCACCGCCGTGCGCACCGACGAGCTCAACACGCTGGCCGGATGAGCTGGGCGCTCTACACAATCCTCGCGGCGCCACTGGCGGCAACGCTCGTCAGCCTGCGCGCCAGCTGGCGTATCGCCTGGACACTGAGCGTGGCCGCGGGCATCGTCGCGCTGGGCGTGGCGATCCTGATCGGGCTCGACGTCTGCCACGGCAGGGTCATCCAGGCGGCCGGCGGCTGGCTGCGGATCGACCCATTGGGCGCCGTCTTCCTGCTGGGCACGGCGCTTGTGTATGCGATGGCGTGCGTGTTCTCGGTTGGCTACCTCGGGGTCGAGCAGGGCAGCCGGGGCTTCACCGGCTTCGCGCGCCGGTACTTCGCGCTGCTTGACCTGTTCGGCGCCGTGATGCTGCTGGTGCCGCTGGCCTCAGACTTCGGCGTGCTGTGGGTCGGGGTCGAGCTGACCACGATCGTCTCCGCGCTCCTGGTCGCGATCGACCGTACCGATGCGGCGCTGGAAGCGGCCTGGAAGTACGTCCTGATCGCCTCGAGCGGGCTCGGGATCGCGCTGCTCGCGATCGTCGTGATGTACGCCACCGGCACACACGTGTTCGGCAGCGCCTACATCCCGCGCTTCACGCGCTTCATCGCCCGCGCACACGCGCTCTCACCTGAGGCGGTGAAGCTGGCGTTCGTCCTGGCCGTCGTCGGCTTCGGCACCAAGGTCGGCTTCTTCCCCGTGCACACCTGGCTTCCGGACGCCCACAGCGAGGCGCCCGCGCCGGCCTCGGCGATGCTCTCCGGGTCGCTCTTGGCGGCCGCCTTCTACGCGATCCTGCGCTTCTTCCAGGTGGCGGTGGCCAATGGCGACCGTGCCTTTGCCGAGCACGTGCTGATCGTCTTCGGCGCCGCCTCGCTGATCGCCGCGAGCTTCTTCGTGCTGCGCCAGGGCAACTTCAAGCGGCTGCTCGCGTACTCATCGATCGAGCACATGGGGATCATCGCGCTCGGCGTCGGCTTCGGGGCGCCGCTGGCGGTGGCCGGCGCACTCCTGCACGTGATCACGCACGCGTCGGCCAAGGGGCTTGCGTTCCTTT
>JAJYHG010000079.1:0-1628 GCA_021784895.1 Actinomycetes bacterium | reverse complement strand
AGCGGCTCGCTGCTGCGCGGCTACGACACCAAGCAGGTAGAGCAGGTCACCGACGCCGGCCGCCGCATGCCGTGGACGGGGCCGATGTTCCTCACCGCCGTGCTCGCGCTGTCGGGCCTGCCGCTCTCCGGCGTCTTCCGCAGCGAGTTCGAGATCGTCGCCGGCGGCTTCTCTCAAGGCCAGTACGTGGGCGTCGCGCTGCTCTTGGTGTTCGCCAACCTCGCCTTTTTCGGGGTCTCCTGGCACGCGGGCAGCATGGTGCTCGGCCGGACACCGCTCGTGACTGAGAGCGCCGCCGGCCCGCTGGCCGGCGGCCCACCAGGCGGCCCGGTCGCCACGAGCACAGCAATCGTCCGCGAGCGCAGCCCCTGGATGATCGCCGGCATGGCCGGCTGCCTGTTCGTCGTCGTCGCGCTCGGCGTGCACCTGCCCGGTGACCTGGCGGATCTGCTCTCTAGCGCCCGCCACGTGCTGGAGGTGCCGCGCGCATGAGCGCCGGGTGCGAGGTCACGAAGGCGGTTGAGATGTCGGACTTCAGAGCTACGCTCGGCGAGCTGCGCGAGGCTGGCGCGCGCTTCATAACGATCTTCATCGCCGAGACCCCCGAGCCGGCGCTGACCGCGGTGCTGGCGCTGCGGGGTGAGCTGATCCTCGTCCAGGCGCAGGCCGGCGCAGGCGGCCAGATCGCCTACCAGGAGCTGGGCGCCTGGTGGCCGGCGATGGCCTGGCCCGAACGCGAGCTGATCGAGCGCGACGCGCGCGTCAAGAGCGACCGCCCGGCCCCTCAGCGCCTGCTCACCAGGCCCGACGCCGACCTGATCGAGCCGAGCCTCAGCGGGCTGGACGTGTTCACGATCCCGTTCGGCCCCGTGCGCTCGGGCATCTTCGAAGCGATCCAGTTTCAGATCGAGACCGGCGGCGAGGACGTCCCGCGCCTCCAGACACGGCCGTTCTTCAAGCACCGGGGGATCGAACGCAGGATGCGCGGCCTCACCCCGCAAGCAGGTGTGACGCTCGCGGAGCGGGTCGCGGGGATCGCTAGCTGCGCCCACGCGGCCGCCTTCTCCGACGCCGTCGAGCGGGCGCTCGGGATCGAGGCGCCGGCCCAGGCGCAGCGCTGGCGCGCGATCCTCTGTGAGCTCGAGCGCATGGCATGCCACCTGGACGTGGTCGCCAAGGAGGCCGAGACGACCGCCCTCTACGTCGGCCAGGCGCGCTTCCAGCTGCTGAAGGAGACCGTCCAGCGGCTGCGCGCGCGGCTCACCGGCAGCCGCTTTGGGCGCGGCGCGATCCTCCCCGGCGGCGTGCGCTTGGCGCCGGACCCCAGCCTGGAGGCCCTGTACCCCGAGTTTGACGACCTCGAGCGCGAGCTGCAGCGGGACCGTGAGCTGTTCCTGCGCACCTCGTCGATGACGGACCGGCTGATCGGCGGCGGTCACCTGAGCCGTGCGCTGATCGAGCAGTACTGCGCGGTCGGTCCGCTGGCCCGCGGCTCCGGAGTGTCGGTCGACGCGCGTCACGAGCGTCCCTACGGCGATTACCGCCGGCTCGGCTTGCGGGTCGTGGCGCACCCTGGCGGCGACGCGATGGCCCGCATCAACGTCCGCTTCGACGAGCTGTTTCAGTCG
>JAJYHG010000252.1 GCA_021784895.1 Actinomycetes bacterium | reverse complement strand
ATCGGCTCGAGCGCGCGTTCGCGGGCACCCAGACCACCTTTCTGGGCTTTCTTCACGGCGCTGAGCTGGCCAGCGCGTATGCGTCGGCTGACGCCTTTGCGCTCCCCTCGGAAACCGAGACGCTGGGGCTTGTGACGCTGGAGGCGCACGCCTCCGGGCTGCCGGTGATTGCGGCCGACGGGCCTGTGGCCCGCGAGCTGATCCGTGACGGGGTCGACGGCCTGGTCTACGACGCCACCGCGCCGGGCGCTCTGCGCGCGGCCGTCGAGCGCTTGAGCGGCACCCCCGGCCTTCAGGCACGGATGGCCCGAGAGGCCCGTCGCGCGGTCGGCGGCGCCAGCTGGCGCAACGCGACCGAGACTCTGCGCGACTGGTACGCGGCCGTCGGGGAGCGCCGCCAGGCACTCGCTTCGCTTCCGGGCTCGTCCGGTCAGTACGGAGAGCAGCGGGAGGTTGCGTGAGCGGGTGCGGCGTCTAGCCGGCTGGGCGCTCGCGCTCGCCGTGCTGGCGGCGCTGGTTGTGCTCGGGATCTCGAAGATCGACCTGGGGCAGGTCGGCCGGGCGCTAGCGCACGTCCGACTTGGCTGGGTGGCGGTCGCCTTCCTGCTGATGGCGGGTACCCTGTTCTCGCGCGCACAGTCATGGCACGTGGCGATCGGCGCTGCGCTCGGCAGGGGCACGGTCGGGCGCCTGACGGTGACGCGCGTGATGTTCATCGGCATGTTCGGCTCGACCGTCGCTCCGGGACGGCTGGGGGAGGCGGTGCGCGCGTGGCTGATCGCCCAGCGCGCGGGCGGCGCGCGCCAGACGCTCGCGACGGTGGTGGGGACGCTGATATCGCAGAGCTTCCTCAACCTGCTGGCGCTGCTGATCCTCGCGGCGGTGGCGCTGGCGGGCGGCGCGATCCCGGGAGCCAGCACCAGCGCGGTGGTCCTGCTGACCGCAGTACCGCCGGCGATCCTGATCGTGCTGATGCTCGGCCCGAAGCTCGCGAGCACGTTCGCGGGGGTGGAGCGCGGCCCGGTCGGCCGCCTGCTCGGCTGGGTGGCTCGCCAGCTGGGCGAGGTCAGCCGCGGCCTGGCAGTGTTCCGGCGGCTGCGCACGATCGCGCGCTCGGCCGGTTTCCAGCTGTCGGGCTGGGCGATGCAGACCGGCACCTGCTACGCCGTGATCCTTGCGTTCGGGCTCGAACACCGGGCCGGACTGCCGACCGCCGCAGCCGTTCTGTTTGCGGTCAACGTCACGGCGGTGGTCCCGCTTACGCCGTCAAACGTGGGTGTCTTCCAGGCCGCCTGTATCGCCGTGCTGGCGCCGCTCGGGATCAGGGCCGGCACGGCGCTTGCGTACGGACTGGTGCTGCAGGCGGTCGAGATTGTGTGCAGCACCGCGCTCGGGCTGCCTTCGCTGCTCGCGGAGGGCCTGTCGCTCAGCGACCTGCGCCGCCACGGCTCGCTGCTCGAGGCAGCCCACGAGCTGCAGGGCGAAGAGGCCGCCTGATGGTCCGCCGGTGAGCCACCCGGCTTCCAGCTTGCCCGGCGTGCTGCACACGCTCGCGCCCGTGCTCGACCACTACGGCTACCTGGCCGTGGCAGGGTTCGTGCTGCTCGAGGACTTTGGCGTGCCGGTCCCCGGAGAGACGATCCTGATCCTCGGCGCGGTCTACGCCGGCAGCGGCCGCCTGAGCGTCTGGCTGGTCGGGCTGCTCGCCCTCCTGGCCGCTCTCACCGGCGACAATATCGGCTTCGCGATCGGCCGCTTCGGCGGCCGGCTCCTGGTCGAGCGCTACGGGCGCTATGTGCTCCTTACCCCGGAGCGCCTGGGCAAGGCGACCGGCTTCTTCGAGCGCCGCGGGGCCAGCGTCATCATCATCGCGCGCTTCGTCGAGGGGCTGCGCCAGGCCAACGGCATCATCGCCGGGACCACCGACATGCACTGGGCGCGCTTTCTGGCCTTCAACGCCGCCGGCGCGCTGCTCTGGGTGGCGGTGTGGACCTCGGTCGGGTACTTTTCCGGCAGCCACATCACCTCGGTCTACGACACCGCCACGCGCTATGACCTGTACTTTGCAGGCGGCGTCGTCCTGGTCCTGATCGGTTACCTCACCCTGCGCCTGCTCCGGCGCCGGCGCGCGCGTCGCGGCTGACCTCGATCAAGCCTTCAACGGGGCCCGCAGCAGGCCTTCCGCGCGCGCCCACGCCACCGTCCGGCGCAGCGTCTCGGCCGGCGGCGTGTACTCGAGACCCAGCTCGCGCTGCGCGCGCGAGCCGTCGTAGCGGTGGCCGTGCAGCAGCGTGCGCACCATCTCCCGGCAGACGGGCGGGTGCCGGCCGCGCGCCCGGAAGGCGAGCTCGGCGGCCCCGGCGGCGAGCGTCGCCACCCGGCGCGGCAGCAGCCGGGGTGTGGCGCTCACGCCGGCGACGCTGGCGGCGAGCTCGAGCAGTTCGGTGACCGGCATGCGCATCCCGCTCAGCAGGTAGCGCTCGCCGCTCTGGCCGTGCGCGGCCGCGAGCAGGTGCCCGGCGGTGCAGTCCTGGATGTCGACCAAGCTGACCCAGGTGTCGACGAACACCTTCAGCCTGCCGTTGAGGAAGGCGAGCACGAAGCGTCCGGTGCCGCCAGCGCGCCCCGGCCCCTGCACCGAGGAGGGGTTCACACACACGACCTCCTGGCCGAGCTCGGCGGCGGCTGCCAGCGCCGCGCGCTCACCGAGCGTCTTGCTCTCCTCGTAGTGCGACAGGTACCAGCCCCGGTGCGGCGTCCACTCGTCGGCGACCACGCCCGGCGCCTCGCCGATCACCGCCGCCGAGGAGGTGTGCACCAGGCGCCCCACGCCGGCACGGTGTGCCGCGCGCACGGCCGTGACCGCGCCATCCACATTCGCGCGCACCATCTCGGTGGGGTCGCGCACGCAGAAGGCGTTGACGCCGGCGAGGTTGAACGCGAGCTCGCAGCCGTCCATCGCCGCGGTCAGCGCTTCCAGGTCTCCGACCGCACCGGCACGGACCTCGACGCCGCGGGCGCGCAGCGCCGCTTCGCTTGCGGGTGAGCGGGCCAGGGCCACGACCTCATCCCCGCGCGCGACCAGGGCCTCCAGCAGGGCGCCGCCGAGCAGGCCGCTGCCACCGCTGACAAAGACGCGCGCCACGCTCAGGACCGCAGCGCGTGCAGCGAGCCGCGCAGGTATTCGACGCCCGACCACACCGTCACCACCGCCACCGCGACCATCAGCCACTGATCCAGGTAGGCGCCGGCGAGCAGGACGTGGGGGCGCAGGATCGCCAGCGCCACCGCCAGGAACTGGAGGCTCGCCTTCCACTTGCCAAACATCGATGTCTCGACCTGCGAGCCGCCGGCCGCGACCGCCGCGCGCAGCCCGAGGATCGTGAACTCGCGCGCGATGATCACAAACGCGACCCAGGGTGACACCCGCCCGACCGCCAGCAGGCCGATCAGTGCGGTCGAGACCAGCAGCTTGTCGGCGGTGGTGTCCAAAAAGCCGCCCAGCTTGGTCGCGACCTGCCAGTGGCGGGCCAGCCGTCCGTCGATGAAGTCCGTGGCCGCAGCGATCAAAAAGACGGTTACGGCGGCCGCCCAGCCGTGGCGCAGGAGCAGCGCCAGCACCACCGGGGAGGCCACGATCCGCACGCCGGTCCCAGCCGCCAGCGCGCGGGAGGAGCGCAGCGCGGGGAAGCTGACGGAGGCCATGATGCGCAGCCTACTGCGCCGACGCGGCAGGCTCAGCCGCCGCCAAGCCCGTAGGCGCGGTACAGGTAGTCGATCGGGTGCGCCG
>JAJYHG010000139.1 GCA_021784895.1 Actinomycetes bacterium | reverse complement strand
CCCAACAGCTTGTAACACAGGCGATCAGCCGGTGCTACCACCCCTGGCAGGCCGCGCAAGCGCTCTGCCGGCGCCAGCAACTCCAGACCCACGCAACGCCACAAAGCGAGCTCAAGGCACCAGCACCAAGCGGCCCCCACCTCGGCAGATACGCGCATCCCGTCAGACCGACGGATGGTCGCCATTGCGCTAGTCGGGCGATAGCGGTCTGAATCGTGGAAGCGATAGCAATTGCTGGCCCCTGGTTGCCGCGGAGGCTGTCGCACAAAGGGGGTCCGTGGAGGCTCGGGACGAGATCCTCCCGCCAGTAGAAGAGTAGCTCTGCTGCGGCTCTATCAGATTTATCTGATATGGTACCGGTTTGTGACACGGATGACCGCAACCGACGCCGCCAGGAGCTTCTCCGACGTGCTGAACAGAGTCGCCGACGGAGAAGAGATCGAAATCACGCGCAGCGGCGCGTCTGTCGCCGTGATCTCACCACCCAGGGGCAAGCTGATATCAGCAGCTCGCTTCCGCGAGTTGCTCGCCGCCGCGCCGGCGCCTGACACCGGGTTCATCGTCGATGTTGAAGCCATCCGTGAGTCTGTAGCGGCGCCCGAGGATCCGTGGCCGTCCTGATCGATACCGGGCTGCTGGTCGATCTCGAGCGCGGCGTCGCGAACCCAACGGTTGATGCCGCGATCGGTGAGGAGGATCGTGCGATCAGCGTGATCACAGTCAGCGAGCTGCTGCACGGCGTCCACCGCGCCGACGGCGCGCAGCGCGCCCGTCGCAGCGCCTTCGTCGAGCATCTCCTCGCCGGGATGCGGGCCCTTGAGATCACCGAGCAGGTCGCGCGCGTTCACGCCGACATCTGGGCCCAGCTCGCCGCACGCGGTGAAGTCATCGGCGCACACGATCTCTGGATCGCCGCAACCGCGTTGGCTCACGGGATGGGTCTAGCGACCGGCAACACACGCGAATTCAAACGCGTTCCCGGCCTCCGCCTCGTCACACCACCAAGGTAGCGAACGCGCCTTCCGCGCGAAGCAGAACGCAAGCTCCGCCGGCTGAGATACGCGTGGTTTGAGGAGAGCGAGCCTGGTTACTTGCGTCGGTTGCGGCGATCGCTGTCGCTCGGCCAGTTGACGTTGTTCAGCAGGTCTCCCCAGTTGACGTCTCCTGGAGACTCGGCAAGCGCGATCACCGCCGCACACAGAAGGGCGATCACGCCGTGCACGGCGAAGCCGAGCATGGCCGCCAGTGGTGTGAGAACGAACAGCGCGATTGGACGCCTGACGAACGGTCGGGCCAGCACGATGCCGCCAACGGCGAACAGGGCAACACCGAGCGCGATCAGCGCGATGTCGGCACGGCTGCGCAGCATCTCGTGCCAGACCAGCCGGACCGTGTAGCGCGTGAGTGTTCCGCCGACGCCGTCCTTGTTCGCGCGGCTCAACGCGGCGGTAAGCGGAATGCCGACACCGACAGCCTGCAGAGCGAGCCCCCACGCAAGCCAACGCGCACGGCTGTCCACCGGTCTGAGTTCATCACCCAACAGACGAGTAACCGCGCTCACGGCGCCGATCCTATCCATCGGAGCTAGACCGTCATAAGCGCAACCGCCCTCCAGTGGCGCAAAGCGGGGAAGCTTCCGCCTGCCGCGAGGTGCGTGGGCCGTCGGCGAAGCAGGGACCGCCGGCAAGTGGTCGTCGCTGTAGTCCGTTCAACGTTGCAGAGAGTGACGGGTCGACGACGGGTCCGGCGCCGTCGCTTGACGGCGGCACGTCAGTCGCGTGTCAGGAGCCGAATGCGTCGATTTCTGCGCTCATGTGCTCCATCATGGTCGGTCCGCCGTGGCCCTCCTCCTCGACGATCACGAGGCGGCTGCCCGGGATCGCCTCATGCAGTTGCCAGGCGGTGATCGCCGGGCCGCTGACGTCTATTCGACCGTGGATCAGGACTGTCGGGATGTCCTTGAGTTCGGCGGTCCGGTTGAGGATTGCTGCGTCCCCGGCGAGGAAGCCGTCATGGGACCAGTAGTGCGTAACTAGTGTCGCGTACACGGCGCGCATGATCGGATCCTCGAACAGAGGGGCGGGTCTGCGCATGTGTGCTGCCTCCCACGCGTCCCACGCGTCGGCGGCCCGAGCTCGGTCCACCTGATCGCCTTGGGTAAGGCGACGAGCGTACGCAGAAACGATCCGCTCACCTGCAACTCGGCCTGAGTCGGCGGCGAATCGTTCCCACGCCTCGGGGAATACGCGCTGCATATCTTCGGTGAGCCAATCGATCTCACGACGTGAGGTGGCAGCGACCGCGACGAGCACCAACTCGGTGACCCGCTGCGGATGAGTAAGGGCGTATGCGAGCGCGAGCGTAGTTCCCCACGAGACGCCGGAGACGAGCCAGCGGTCGATGCCGAGGTGCTCGCGAACCGCCTCGATGTCGTCGATCAGCGCCTTTGTCGTGTTGAGCTTCAGTGCATCCAATGCCTCGGTGACCAGTGGTCGGCTACGCCCACATCCACGCTGGTCGATTCCGACGATCAGATAGCGCTCCGGGTCATACCGGCGACGATATCCGCCAGGACCGAGACCACTACCAGGCCCGCCGTGCAAATAAAGCGCCGGCCGACCATGCGGGTTCCCGGACGTCTCCCAGTAGATCTCCACGTCACCGCCGACGGCCAACAGACCAGACGCGAAAGGCTCAATCGCAGGATGCACCGGGACCGAGATTAGCCCCAGGCGGTAAAAGCTCACGCTGGTCGTCGACGATGCGGATGTACTGCCCTCCTCGCCGCGCAAAGCTCGTCTCGAGCGGAGCGATGAGGGATGCTCGTCGCGACGCGAGAGCAGGTCTGTTGGGATGGGCCGGTACGACGATCTGGTGGGATCCCCCGCACGGCAGGCGCATCGGGGAGTAGAACAATCCGGTCTTGGCACCAGGGCGGCGTTCCTCGGCGGAGTAACCGCCGAGGATGCCATCACGGCGTAGGCTCCTGGCTCGACCCGGACCAGACCATGTCATTTGCCCACCTCGATCAGCAGCTCAATGCGGTTCGCGCCTCGACGGACGTACCAGACTTCGCTGATGACGTATGGGGCTCGCTGGCGACCACGGTCCATGCCGAAGTCGCTGCCTTGGGCGACGCCGTCCACAACCAGCTTCGCCTTCAGCTTCTGATTCCGCCAGAGCGCTATATCGACGAACTGACGGCGTTTCAGGCGTGGATGGAGGTGGCGCGCGCTAACGCCACCAACCCCGTGATCGTCCGCGCCCAAGTCATGACCGAGATTTACGTCGCGTTTGTCTGGCTCCGTGACTCGCTCATGAAGCCCGTCGCCGCTCGCGCGCCAGAGGACAGCGTCGTCAGGAGTGTCCACCGTTTTCTCAGCACGGGCCGCCGGAGACTCCTGCGCAACGCCATCGCGCATGGGCACTGGTGCTACCTGTCCGATTCCAAGGGACTCGAGTATTGGGCGGAGCCTTCTAGAGCGGAGCGCCATCAGCGGTTTGCGATCAGCCAAGCAGACCTCGATGCCTGGCAGCTTCTGGCGCGGGGTACTGCGATCGCGACCCTTCTCGCAGTCGCAGACGACCATTGAGCAGCCAGTTCAGTTCCGGCCTGGGAGAAGCCGCGCGGTAATCGCGGAGCAGGTGCCCGAATCGGTAAGCTCGCGAACCTGCTTGTCGCCAGATCCAGGACATGCGGCTGGTCGCCAATCCAATAGCAATCGGTTTGCTCGCGGTGGAGCGAAAGCGCTTGCTGGTGCCGTGATCAAGGCGAACCGCTTACCCGGTGATAGCATTTTGTAAGCA
>JAJYHG010000022.1 GCA_021784895.1 Actinomycetes bacterium | reverse complement strand
GCCTTTGCCGGGGTCGGCGGTGCACCGAGCGCCAACATGTTCGTCGGCATGGCCTCGTTCCGCTACTACCCCTACCAGCTCTGATCCATTGCGCCCGAGCGTCCGGCCGCCCGGCCCTGGACAGCGCCGGGACGGCAAGGCATAAACCTCTCTGCGCTACGGCCGTCCGCGGCGGCGCACACCGATGGCCCGGGGGAGCGACGCTGAGCGCACCGCCCGGGCCTTCGTCTGTCCGGCAGGTGCGCGGCGCGAGAGGATCATGATCATTCCACCGGTGGCGACGGCGGCGGTTCTCGGCGGGGCGGGCCTGCATGCCGCCTGGAACGTTGGCATTCGCGGCGGTGCGGACCGGCGGGCCTCGACCGCGCTGCTGGTGCTCGCCGCCGGACTGATCGGGGCGGTGCTACTGCCCTTCCTGCCCGTACCCGCCGCCGGCGCCTGGCCGCACCTGGCCGTCTCGGCGGTGCTGCACATCCTGTACTTCAATCTGGTCGCCGAGGCGTATTCGCTCGGCACCGTCAGCCTCGCCTACCCGGTGATGCGCGGTGCGGCGCCGGCCCTCACCGCCGTCATCGCCGCGCTCGGTTTCGGTGAGCGCCTCGGGCTCGCCGGTTGGGCGGGACTGCTGCTGATCTCGCTCGGGGTGTGTCTGCAGGCGCGGCGCTCGGGTGCGCACGGCGAGGCGCGCGCGCTGCGCTTCGCGCTCGCCAACGCGCTCATCGTCGCGCTGTATACCGTCAACGACGGGATCGGCACCCGGCTCTCGCATACACCGGTCGCGTACTCGCTCTGGACGTTCGTCCTGCCGGCCCTGCCGACCGCACTGGTGCTGATGCGCGGGCGGCTCGGCCAGCTGTTCACGGGCGATAGCGTCGGTTCGCTGCTGCGCCGCGGGGTGGGCGGAGGCGCCTGCTCGGTCGGCTCGTACACGCTGGCGCTGTGGGCCATGACCCAGGCCCCCATCGGCGCCATCGCCGCGCTGCGCGAGACCTCGATGCTCTTCGGCGTGCTGTTCGCCTGGTGGTTCCTCGCGGAGCGTCCAACCCGCCGGCGCGTGCTGGCGCTGTCGATCATTGCCATTGGAGCGATGATCCTGGACATTGCCTAGAGGACACGGTCATCCCGTGCCGGGCGTCATGACAGCACTCACCTGCACGTAACGAGCATCGGGATCCCGGCGCGCGAACGGTGCCGGTCGCCGCATTGACCCGCGGCGCCCCCGGTCAGCGCCGAGCTCGACCTCCGGACTGCGCGCAACCTGCACAACACCGAGGCGGGTCCAGGTTCGTATCACCTTCCGCCCCGACCGACCCGCACGGCCCTGGGTACCGCGCCGGCTCAAGCCCCGCCGATGCGGCCGATGGCGCGCGCCAGGGCGTACTGCGCCTTGGCATAGCGCACCAGCGCCGTGGCGTAGCTGCTGCGCGCCCGGGTGAAGTCCTGCTGAGCCTGGATCACCTCGGTCACCGCGTATACGCCGAACTGCCGGCGCTGCAGCGTCAGCTGCAGGCTGCGGCGGGCAAGCTCGACGCCGTGGCGCGCGAGCACCATCTGCTCCTGCGCGGCCTGGGCGCTCGTGAAAGCGGACACGACCTGCTCGCGGATGGTCTGGCGGAGCTTCTCGTCGACGAACCGCTGGTGCGAGAGACGCGCATCGGCCGCCTCCGTGCGGCTGAAGTCGAAGAGTCCACCGGGCCCGAGCCGCCAGCTGAGTCCGACCGCGTAATCGTGCGTCGCGCGATAATTGTCGAGCAGCCCGACCGGCCCGCCGCGCGCCTGGCCGTAGACCGCAACGGCCCCGAGAGACGGAATCAGCGGTCCGTACTTCGCACCGCTACGCTGCTTCTCGGCCGCATCCACCGCCGCGGCGCTCGCCCTGAGCTCCGGCCGCTGGCGCAGCGCGGTCTCGAGCAACCGCGTGAGCGGCGTATCGAGTGTCACCAGCGTTGGTGGTACCACCAGGCGCTCGGCGGGCGCGAGCACGATCGCCGGGTCGAGTCGCAGCACCGTGTCGAGCCGCGCCCCGCTGGTGCGCACCTGAGCGTCGGCGCCGCGCAGGGTGACCTCGGCCTGCTGCGTCTGCACCGCCAACCGCAGCGCCTCGCTGCGGTTGGTCAACCCGATGGCCACCGCCCGCTCGAGCTCGGACTGGTACTGCTGGGAGATCTGCACCGCCTCGGCGGCAATGTCCCGCTCGGCCACCGCGTTGACCAGATCGAAGTAGGCGCCGGCGGCGGCGAGCAACGTATCGTTGTGCTGCGCTTCGACGTCCTGCGCAGCAGCCGCCTGCAGCTGGCGCGCCGCGAGCTTGTTGAAGATCGCATCGCCGAGCTCGAGCGACAGGCCGACGGCCGCGCCGCGCCGGTACAGACTCTTGTCCACCTCGAGCATCGAGCCGCTGGTCTGCTGATCGGCCCCCGAGCGATGCGCGAAGGTCTCCCCGAGCGTCACGCTCGGCACGAAGCGCAGCGTCGCGGCGTCGTTGACGGCCGTCGCCTGCTGCTCGGCCGTGCGCACCAGCGCCAGATCGAGGTTGTTCAGGCCCGCCAGGCGCAGCGCGGTGGCGAGGTCGATCTGCTGCACGGCGCCGCTCGCCGGCAGTGGCGGCTCCTCGGCCGCGGCGAGTCCGGTCGCGAGCAGCAGCCCCGCGGCGAGCGCACTCAACGATCCAACCCGGCGCTTCACGGAATGGCCCTTCTGGTCGCGGCGGCGATGGCACCGGGCGAGGGAGCGGTGAGCTGCACCGAGACGTACATCCCCGGCAGCAGACGGTGGCCCGGGTTGGCCATGTCGATCTCGGCCAACATGGTTTGGCTGGAGCGCGAGAGCGCATAGCTGACGCGGGTGATCTTCACCGGGATGCGCACGCCCGGCAGGTCCACCGAGGAGACCACCGCGGGGCAGCCCGGCCGCACCGAGGGCGCCATGCGCTCCGGCACCGGGATCTGCACGCGCACCCGGCTCAGGCTCATCAGCGTCACGATGGCCGCGCCCTTGGGATCCCCCGCGGTCGGCACCGCGACGAACGCGCCCGGATCGACGTAGCGGGCGGTGATCGTCCCGGAGAACGGCGCGGTGACCCGCGCGTAGCGCAGCAACGCCTCGACGCGGTCGAGCTCGGCCTGGGCCACCTCCACCCGCCCGCGATACCGGTCCACCTGCTCGGGCGTCACCAGATCGGGCGCGGCCTTGGCCGCCTGCTGGATGCGCGCATAGTTGCGCGCGGCCACATCGAGCTGGGCGCGGTACTTGACCCGGTCGGCCGCGAGTTCCGGCACCTCGAGCTGGGCGATGAGCTGTCCGGCCTTGACCCGATCACCCTTGTCCACCGGGATCGCCTTGACGAATCCGGCGACCTTGGCGGTGATCACCGCCGCCTGGTAGGCCACTACGTGCGCCGGCAGCACCAGCGCCTCGGGACTCGGCCGCGCCGGCTCACCGGCCTGCGCGGGGGCCAGACCGGCCAGTAGCACCGCCGCGCCGAGCGCTGCGGCCGTCACTCTCAACCGCCGTCCGGCGGACCACCGGCTCGGCCGGCACGTTGCAATGCGTGTCATCGTCGTAGCTCCTCAGCCTGCAATACGGGTCGGATCATCGGGGTCGAGCGAGGGCGAGCGACGCGGCGCCTTCGCCCGGATCAAGGCGAACACGGAGGGCAACACCCACAGTGTTGCCACGGTCGCGAGGGCCAGTCCCCCGATCACCGCCCGGCCGAGCGGCGCGGCCTGCTGCCCGCCCTCGCCCCAGCCGGCGGCCATTGGCAACATGCCGGCCATCATCGCGAGCGTCGTCATGACGATCGGCCGCAGGCGAC
>JAJYHG010000075.1 GCA_021784895.1 Actinomycetes bacterium | reverse complement strand
GCTGGGTCCCGAAGCGGTGCGGTGGTCGCTCGTTCTTTTCGGCCGCCTGGACATCCCTGCGGTGGCCGCAGAAGAGGTCCGCTCCCTGTGGCTCAGGACTGGGGAAACAGTTGGCCTGGCCCTGTTCACGGGCCGGACGATCGTGCTCACAGAGATACTCGAGAGCCCCGACCCATTCCGGATGGCAGAGGTACCGGGGACGCTGGCCCCCCCGCACTCGTCCGCACTGGGCAGGGCGGTATCGGCATACCTGCCCGAGGCCGAGCTCATGGAGCTGCTTGGCCCCGAACCGTACAAGAAGCTCGCGGCCCGGTCACCCGGAAGCTTCAAAGAGCTGAAGCTGCTCCTGGAAGAAGTGGTGAAGAGCGGCTGTGCCATAGAGATAGAGGAGAGCGCCTTGGGCGTGGCCTGTGTCGCTGGCCCGATCTTCCAGCTCGGCAAGGTGCGCGGCGGTATCAGCGTGGCCGGTCCGAGGGTCCGCATGACCGACAAGCGCCTGGCGGAGTTGGGGCCTGTGGTGGCGGAGGCCGCGCGGCGGATCTCAGCGCGGCTCTCTCCTGGTGCACCGCATCAGCCTCCCCTGAGCGCCCTGCCCTGAGGCTCCCCGGCTGCTAGTGCTTTCTTGCGGCGCTGCTGCGCCTGGGCCAGACCGCGATCCTGCGCGACGGCGGACACGAGACTTACCCGCGCGGGGAGCGGATCAGATCCGCCGCTGGGTCGCGAGGACGATCGCAGAGAATCCGCGACGTCTGCCCTCCCGCGGGGCTGGCAGGCAAGCGGGGAGGTCGGGTGGTCGGGGGGTCCGGTGGTCGGGGCCCGTTCAGCTGGGGCGCTCGTCGGGCTCTCCGGTGTCGGATCGCCCGCGTCCCGCCAGCCAGTCCTCGAACATCGGGTCGGTGATCTGCAGCCGCTCGCCGGCACGGATCAGGTCGGCTTTGGCCAGCAGCGACTCCACGGCCGCACCGATGCTCGAGCGTTTGATGCCCACCGCGGCCGCGGTCTGCTCGCTGTGCAGCGGCGTGCCAAGCACCGCCAGCGCCAGCATCACGCGGCGCTCGTTGACGCTGAGCGCCCGCCAGATCGCGTGCATCAGTGGCGCGCTGTCGCCGGCAGCGCGGTCAAGCGCTGAGAGCCACGTGCGCTCATCGGCGCGGGCGTCGCGCGGGGTGCGCTGCCACAGGTAGTGAGCGAGCATCATCGAGCGCTGCGGGTGCCCGCGCGCGAAATCGAGCAGCGGGGTCAGCGCACTGCCGGGATCGCGGCCGCTGCGGGCAAAGCGGCGCTCGATGTACTCGGCGGTCTGCGCCGTGGGCAGCGGGGCGAGGTCCCGCGGCACCGCCTGGTCGAGCAGCGGCCGTTGCGGATCCTGGAAGAGCTGGCGCATGGCGCCCGGCGCGGAGCCCACAAACGCGTATGTTGCAGCCTGCTGATGGTGCTGGATGACGCTGCGGATCTTCCCGTCGGCGCCCGGTACGACCAGCACATCCTGGATCTCATCAAAGACGATCAGGCTCGTCGTGCCGTCGCGGTCAAGGAGCTCGCGCGGCAGCTCGAGCAGCCGCAGCAAAACCGCCTCCGAGTCGACGGACGGGTTACGCGCGAGCGTTGCGGTGAAACCACCGCCGCCCAGTGACAGGCCGATGTCCCAGGTTCTGAGCAGCGCCTCCACGCGCTTTCGCACCGGGCCTTTGAGCCGGTCGTAGGCACGCTCGATGCGGACCACGACCTCGGCGATTGACAGCACGTCCTGCAGGTCGACCAGGATGGTCGCCATGCCCTCGCGCTCAGCCGCGTCAAGCACCCGCCGCAGCAGCGTCGTCTTGCCGTAGCGGCGCGGGCCGAGGAGCCGGAAGGAGTGCCCGCCGAGCGCCAGCGTGAGCAGGTCATCGGCCTCAGGGTCGCGGTCGATCATGTCCTCCGGCGCGAGCGGCCCGGAGAATTGAAACGGGTTCAGGTCTCGCATCAGCCAGCCGTCAGTCTAACGTATGCATAGCCAGACTATGCCGCTACGCATGGTTTGACAATGCGAAGGGGCATACTCTGACCAACCCGCCGGCCAGCAGGCGGGCTCAGCAGGCGACTCTGGGCACACGAATCGGTGGCCTCCACTCCCGTGCGCACGTCCAGGTGTCCGCTCCGGCGGCTCTTGCTAAAGGGATCGCGCAGTCCCCGCCGATGTGGTGGATATGAACACCGGCCAACTCTCGGGAGCCATGGATGCGCGCGCAGTCCAGGGCCTCCGGGACACGGATCCCGCGAGCTGGGTCGTTGAGCCGGTCTCTCCGATGGCCCATAGTGGCGCACCGGGCGACGTGAGATCCCCGCGCTCGCTTGACGAAGGCCCGCTGCTCGGACGCGTAACGAGCGTCTCCGCGGGCCGACTGCTGGTCACCCTGACCGACGACGCGGCCGTGCAGCGGGCAACCGTGTCTTCGCTGGTCGCACTCCCTGCCGGCGACGGCTTCCTGATGGGGGTCATCGACGCACTCGCCTGCTCGGAGACCTCCGATCGCGTCACTGCCCAGTTGATGCCCGTCGGTGCGTTCCATCCAGCGCCCGAAGTCGGCGGAACCTTTCGCGTGGGCGCCGCCGATCAACCGCGAATCCACGCCGGCTGCTACCTCGTCGAGGGCGACGACCTGCGCCGTCTGATGGCCTGCATCGCCGACGATGTATCCCAGGAGGAGCGCCTGGTCCTGGGTCGCTACGGCGGCCAGGACGGGGCCGAGGTGATCGCGAACGGCAACCGCATGTTCCAGCGGCATCTTGCGATCCTCGGCAACAGCGGCGCGGGCAAGAGCTGGGCGGTCGCATTGCTGCTGGAGCGGGCCGCGCGCCTGCGCAACGCAAGCCTCATAGTGCTCGATCTCCACGGCGAATACGGGCCGCTTGCCGACGGCGGCATCGCCACCCGCCTTCGTCTCGGTGGCCCGTCGGACCTTGACAAGGGTGCCCGCGACGACCTGATCTACCTCCCCTACTGGCTCTTTGAGATCGAAGAGCTCGCGCTGATCCTGCTCAATCCTGACGATCCGTACGCCGCCGACCAGCGTTTGTGGTTGACCCAGCGCATCGAGGGCATGAAGCGAGGACGGCTTGCGGGGGCTGGCAACTACGAGCTGGCGGCGACGGCAACGGTTGACTCGCCGCTTCCGTACCGGATCGAGGAACTGGTCGCGGCCGCCGAGCGCGATGACGTGGCGGTGATCGTTCTGCAGCCGAGCGGGAAGGTCGTCCCGGGACCGTATTCCGGCAAGCTGCGGAGTCTCATCAACCGGATCGAGGCCCGCTGCGCCGACCCGCGTTACACCTTCATCTTCCGGCCCCCACTGGAATCCTACGACCCCGACTGGCTGCCGCTGATGGCGCTGATGCTGCTGGACGCCGGCGGTAAGACGCCGGGCATCAAGACGATCGACCTCTCCGAGCTCCCAACCGCGCTGGTCCCACTGGTCACCGGGCTGATCGCGCGCCTGACCTACGACATCCAGTTCTGGACCGAAGCGGATAAACGCACGCCGATCTGCATCGTCTGCGACGAAGCTCATGTCTATCTGCGGGAGACCGAGGACAGCTCACCGGTATACGACTGGGCGATGCGTCGCTTCGAGACGATCGCAAAGGAGGGCCGCAAGTACGGGGTCTGTCTAGCCGTAGTCAGTCAGCGCCCCAGCGAGCTCAACCGCACGGTGCTCAGCCAGTGCAACAACTTCGTGATCCTGCGCCTCAGCAACGACCCCGACCACGAGGCGATCGTTCAGCTCGTGCCGGGCGCATTTGCCGGCGTCGCGGACCTGCTCCCCACCCTCGACGTAGGT
>JAJYHG010000186.1 GCA_021784895.1 Actinomycetes bacterium | reverse complement strand
GCTCTGCTCGCCGAGCACTACGGCCCGGCCTGCCCGGCCGCCGTCGCCGCGCGTGTCTCTCACCCGGATGAGCAGCTGATCCGCGGCACGCTGGACACCATCGCCGCGCAGACCACGTCAGCCGGCGTCAGGCGCAGCGCCACGATCATCGTCGGGCCTGCCCTGGCCGCGGCGGGTTTCAGGGACAGCCACCTCTACTCGGCTGTGCGCGAGCGCAGCAGGTAGGTGTCCATGATCCAGCCATGGCGCTCGCGCGCGGTCTCACGGAGGCGGTCGATCTCGCCAGCCACCTCGTCCAGCGGCCCGGCCACGAGCAGCTCGTCAGGGGTCCCGAGATAAGCGCCCCAGTAGATATCCACTGGCTCTGTGAGTGCGGTGCGGTAGGCCCCGTGTCCGTCGAGCATCACCACGACGTCTGTTGCTCCCGCGGGCCAGCCGCCGCCTGCGAGCAGGCGCCCGGTCGTGATCTGGACCGCGCCAGCAACGCGGTTCAGCGGAATGCGATGGGCCGCGGTCAGCGCCTGGATGCTGCTGATGCCCGGTATCACCTCGTACTCAAAGCTCACGCGGCCACGTGCCAGGAGCTCATCGAGCACGGCGATCGTCGAGTCATACAGCGAAGGATCGCCCCAGACCAGGAAGGCGCCGGACTGCCCGTCGGCAAGCTCGCTGACGATCGCCGCCTCCCAGGCGTCGGCGCGGCCGGCGCGCCAGTCGTTGACCGCTCGCGTGTAGGCACTCGCGGTGCGGTCGCGCGCCGGCTCGTGGACACGCACGAGCCGCGGCGGCGGTGTGCGCTGCACAAACCGCCTTACGATCGCCTCACGGGCCGCCGTCAGGTCCGTCGTCGCCCGCTCGAGCTCGAAGATCACATCCACATTGTTGAGCGCGCTGATCGCAGCGACCGTCATGTGCTCGGGGTCACCGGCCCCGACACCGACCGCGACGACATGCCTCAGCGCAGGGGGCACCGGTGATCCTCATCCTGGGCGGCACCGCTGAGGCACGCGAGCTGGCCGCCGCGCTGGTGGCAGCCGGCATCGAGGTGACGAGCTCGCTGGCGGGGCGGGTCGCAAACCCGAGGTTGCCGGAAGGGGCTGTTCGGATAGGCGGCTTTGGCGGGCCCGTGGGCCTGGCAGAGTGGTTGCGCGAGAACGATGTCAGTTGCGTCGTCGACGCGACACATCCCTTCGCGGAACGGATCACAGAGAACGCCGCAACCGCGTGCACGAGAGCCGGTCTTCCACTGCTGGCTCTCAGCCGGCCGGGATGGAGTGAGCGGCCAGGCGATCGCTGGTTCTGGGCAGATGACCTGGCTGCCGCGGCTGACGCCATCCCGGGCCTTGGCAGCCGCGTACTGCTCACCACCGGCCGTCAAGGGCTCGCGGCGTTCGCTGGGCTCGGTCACACCTGGTTGCTGATCCGTTGTGTCGACCCGCCCGAGCCACCGTTGCCGGCGCAGCACAAGCTGCTGCTCGACCGCGGCCCCTACACGCTCGAAGGCGAGCTCAAGCTGATCGACGCTCACGGCATCGATTTGATCGTCACCAAGGACAGCGGCGGCGAGCACACGATCGCAAAGCTCGACGCTGCCCGGGAGCGGGGGCTGCCGGTGCTGATCGTGCGCAGACCGGCGCGCCCATCGGTAGCGGGGGTTGCCACGGTGGCCGAGGCGCTCGACTGGGCGCGCGCTCATGCCGGATAGCGGCGCGGTGTGTATACGCGCTGGTTCTGGCGGCTGCTGATCCGGGTCGTCGAGGAGCCGATGATCAGCAGCGTCCGCATGTCGACTGAGCTCTGATCG
This sequence comes from Actinomycetes bacterium, assembly GCA_021784895.1. Taxonomy (GTDB): domain Bacteria; phylum Actinomycetota; class Thermoleophilia; order Solirubrobacterales; family Solirubrobacteraceae; genus Palsa-465. The sequence continues at coordinate 16,221 of JAJYHG010000186.1, read as the reverse complement.
AGCTCGGACAGGGTCGTCACGTGGACGGCTTCATCCTCGGAGCCAACCGCTCGCGCCACGACCACCGGCGTCTGTGGAGCCCGCTGCGCGCGCAGCACCGCAATCGCTCGCTCGAGCCCCTCGCGCCGGGTCCTGGATGCCGGGTTGTAGAGCGCGAGCACGAGGTCGGCTGCTGAAGCCGCCTCCAAACGCCGCTCGATCACATCCCAGGGCTTCAGCTGATCTGAGAGCGAGATCACGCAGAAATCGTGGCCGAGCGGCGCACCGGCCCGGGCCGCGGCCGCCTGCATCGCCGACAGTCCAGGGACCACATGCAGATCGACACCGGCAAAGCGCTCATCGCCATCAGCGGCCTCGAGCACCGCGGTAGCCATCGCAAAGATGCCCGGGTCGCCAGAGGAAACGACTGCGACGCGCGCGCCCGCGGCCGCGAGCGTGAGTGCGTGCTCGGCGCGCTCCGCTTCGGCGCGGTTGTCGGTGGCGTGGCGTATCTGGCCGCGTCGCGGCGGAACGCGTGCCAGATACGGCTCGTAGCCGACCAGCACCTCGGCGGAAGCCAGCTCGGCCTCGGCCTCCGGCGTCAGCCACTGCGGCCCGGCTGGTCCCAGCCCCACGACCGCGACCCGACCCTGTGCGGCGGGGGGTGAGCGTGGCGCATCCGGGTTGCGCGCCGGCACCAGCAGCAGGGACATGTAGGGAACCTTGCCATCGACCTCGTGCAACGGCGCCACGCGCTCCCGGTCAGAGCTTGCGCGTTCCACGTAGATGCTGCGTGCGGCGCGCTCGGCGCGCTCGGCGGCGGCTCGGACCGACGGGAATGTCCGGCCGAGCTTCATCACCACGGCGGCATCGCTGGCCGCCAGGCGCGCAGCCAGAACCTCGGTCGGCAGCGTGCCGGGCAGGATCGTGAGGACATCGTCGCGGCGCACCAGCGGCGTGCCGGCGGCGGCAGCAGCAGCACTGAAGGAGGTCACCCCGGGAACAACCTCCGAGACATAGCGGGCCGAGAGCCGATCGTGCAGGTACATGTAGGAGCCATAGAGGAACGGGTCGCCCTCGCACAGGACCACGACATCGCGCCCCGCGTCCAGGTGCACTGCAAGCTCCTCAGCGCAGGCGTCGTAGAACTCGGTGAGCGCACCCTCGTAGCCGCCTGGGTGCCCAGTCGTCCCAACCGTCACGGGGTAGCGCAGCTGCACCTCGATCTGGTCCGGGCGGATGTGCGGATCGGCGATCGTCCGCGCGACGCTGCGGCCATGCTCGGCGCCTGGGTATGCCACCACGTCGGCGGCGGCGATAACCCGCGCCGCTTTGACCGTGATCAACTCGGGATCTCCAGGACCGACGCCGACTCCGTAGAGACGCCCCGGTGTGTGCTCGGCGCTGGGTGTGCTCACTCCGTCTCGCTTGCAAGCGCATTGATCGCGGCTGCGGCGATCGCGGAGCCACCGCGACGTCCATGCACGACAAGGTGCGCGACCCCGAGTCCCGGAGCACGGTCGGCCAGTGACCGCTTTGACTCGGCCGCACCGATGAAGCCGACCGGAACCCCGATAACAGCTGCTGGCCGCGGCGCTCCGGCATCGAGCATGTCGAGCAGATGGAAGAGGGCGGTCGGTGCGTTGCCGATCACGACCACGGAGCCGCCCAGGTGCTCGCGCCACAGCTCGACGGCTGCTGCCGTACGGGTGTTGCCGATCTCCCGGGCCAGGACAGAGACGCGTGGCTCCGCCAGCGAGCAGATCACCTGGTTGCCGGCCGGCAGTCTGGAGCGCGTCACACCGGAGGCGACCATGTGTGTGTCGCAGAGAATCGGTGCGCCCGCTTGGAGCGCCAGCTCTGCCCGTTCGGCCAGGTCTGCCGATGCGTCGATGTCGGCTGCGAGGTCGACCATCCCGCAGGCGTGGATCATGCGCACCGCTACCCGCTCCATCTGCGCGCTGAACCGCCGGAGGTCTGCTTCCGTGCGGATCAGCGCGAAGGAGCGGCGGTAGATCTCGGCGCCATCTTTGACGTAGCTCATCGCGGCACAACCTACGCGATCAGACGCCCATCAGCTGTGCGCCCTCGGGCAAGCCGCAGCTCCGGTGGCAGCCGGCCCAGTGTTCAGCGCGCTCGCTGGGCCTGCGCTGCGCAGCCCTGGCGGCGGCAGCAGCGCGAACGTCAAACTTCGCCGAGGCGCAGGCGCCCTGACCAGCACAGGCGCTCAGGCCGAACCAGCCCGAGTTGGGGTCGGTTATCAGCCCGAGCTCGATCAGGCCCGTCTCGACGCTCGGTACGCTCGCGGGCGCGAGATCCAGCAGTGTGACGGTCCGCGTGGCCGATAGCCGTAGCTCAGTGTGGTGTGCGTCGATCAGCGCCGCGAGGTCTCTGATCGTGGGCGGGTCCAGGCGAGCCAGGCGAGGCATCGCGGTCAGCGCGACGCGGTCGTCACGTTGCGCCAGCGCACCGAGCGGCAGCGACCTGGCGGGCTCGCCGCGCCGGACGTCAAGCGCGGGAAATGGCTCCGACAGCTGCGCGCGAGCGGCTGCAAGGGCGGCTTGCACCGCCAGCAATGCCGGCATCTCCGTCGCCCCAACCCGGAAGCGGCCGGGGGCCACGGCCACGATCGTGACGTGTGCCGCATGCCCGATCAACCCGGATCCATCGTCCACTGAGAACAGGAAGCGGCCTGAAAGCCCGGTCAGCGCTGGGTCAGCGCAGAGCGCGGCATCCAGCTCCGACACGAGTTCGTCGGTGTCCGCGAGTGAGTACGGATGGCGGCCCGCGACTGGGCTGGCAAGGATGTTGCGGACCCGCTCGTGGGTGGTCGAGGGGAGCAGCCCAGCCGCAGACAGGATCTCGCCCAGCGCCGCGCCGGCGGGCAGCCCGCGGATCTGGAGGCTCGCTCTGGATGTCAGCTCGACAATCTGGTTGCCGAGCTCTGCTGCGTCTGCGACCGCGCGCAGCTGAGCTGCCGATATGCGCCCGCCCACGAGCCGCACACGGGCCAGCAACCCGTCGGCCGCCTCGTGCAGCCGCATTACTCCGGGGCAGCGATCCTTCTCGAGAGCCGTGGCTTCATCTCCTGCTGATAGGTGGTTGGACTGCGCCTGGACACCGCAGCCAGGTGCCAGACGAGGTTACCCGTGCTGCTACATGTGAGCTGACCCGGCGCGGCGCCAGGGGATCGCTGACCGTGGCGCAGGCCGCGGCCGTGACCGGGAGAATGAATGCAGGATGGCCCACACCACGCTGCCCGGCACCCGCGGCGATGACGCTGTCGGGATCGTGCTCGCTGCCGGCGCGGGGCGGCGCTTCGGCGCGGCCAAGCAGGTCGCACAGCTTGGGGGCCGTCCGCTCATTCACTGGCCGATTGCGGCCCTGCGGGCCGGCGGACTCAAGGACATCATCGTCGTCCTCGGTGCCCATGCGGATGAGGTCCGGCCCGCGCTCAGCGGCGTCGAGATCGTCGAGGCGCTCGACTGGGCGGAGGGGATGAGCGCCTCCCTCCGCGCCGGGATCGCCGCCGCACGGTCGCGCGGGGCCGAACGGGTCCTCGTCGTTCTCGCCGACCAGCCGCACCTCAGTGGGGTGGCGGTCGCCCGTGTCCTTTCCGCCTCTCGGCTGGGAGTTCCTATCTGCCGGGCCCGCTACGGCAGTGTGAGCGGCCATCCAGTCGCCCTCGGCCGCGAGACCTTCGGCGCGGTCGCGAAGCTCCGCGGCGAAGAGGGCGCCCGAGCCCTCGGTCGCTGGGTCGCCCAGGACGTGGACTGCACCGGTGCCGGCGACCCTGGTGATGTCGACACGCCCGCCGATCTCCGGAACGCCAACGCCTGATCGGAGCCCGGCGGCCTCGCCGGTCCCGTACGCTGTGGGTGAGGAGAGATGAGAGACCGGTGGGTTGGCCTGCAAGCGGATGTCGATGCGCGTGGCTGGGCGCACGTCCTGCGCCGGGCACACGAGATCGCGCTAGCCTCCGGCCGCGTCCCGACGGTCGTGCGGGAGGTGATCGCCCAGTCCTGGCAGCGGTGCACCGATGCGGGGGTCGACCCCGACCGGCCGGGGGCGCCCCAGGTCCTCAGCTCGGAGGCGGCCAGAGAACGGTGGGAGGCACACCCGCTCTCCCGGGCGACCCCGATCCTCCAGGGCGTCCTCGGCCAGCTCCTCTACGACGCCCGCCACATCGTCGTCGTCAGTGACGCAGAGGGCTGTCTGCTGTGGTCTGATGGCCATCCGGAGGTGCTCCGTGCCTCAGAGGCGATCGAGTTCTCGCCGGGTCACGCCTGGAGCGAGGCGGCGGCGGGTACGAACGCTGTCGGGACCGCCCTCGCTGCTGACCACGCCGTGCAGGTCTTCTCGGCCGAGCACTACCGCTGCGAGATCCACCCATGGCAGTGCTCGGCTGCTCCGGTCCACGATCCGGAGACAGGAGCGGTCCTCGGGGTCATTGACGTCACCGGCAGTTACCGAACCGCACACCCGCACAACCTGTCGCTCGTACAGACCGCTGCCCAGCTGGTGGAGAGCCAGTTGCGCGTGGAGATGCTCGCCCGGGACAACCGGATCCTCGAGCTGTTCGCCCAGCACACAGCTCGCTTCGGCGGGCCGGCCGCGGTGCTTAGCCCGTCGGGACGGGTGATCGCCGCCACCCCGCCCGCATGGGTCTCTGGGCATCTGCCGATCACCGGTTCCGCGGAGGGAGTCGGCTCCGTGTCGGTCACCGAACGCCCGGATCACCGCGACCCTCGCTCGATGGCCCAGGCAGCGATGATGCGCCCGAGCCCCCGGCTCAGCTTCGCCCACCTCGCGACTGCCGGCGCCGGTGCCGAGCCAGAGTTCCTGCTCTACCCGCTCGGAGAGGGACGACTTCTCGTACCCAGCTGGGCGCCTCGGCGACCGCCGCGACCGAGCTTCCGGATTGGGCTGTTAGGCACAGCCCGGGCGACCTTCACAGATCCTGGCGGCACCCACTACCTCAGCAGCCGTCACAGTGAGATCGTCGCACTGCTCGCGCTGCACCCGGAGGGACTCAACGCCCGCGACCTCGCCGCCATGCTCTTTGGGGGGGACGGACACGAGGTGACCGTGCGCGTCGAGCTGTACCGGCTGCGCGAGGTCCTAGGGCCACTGCTGCTCACCCGTCCCTATCGACTGAGCACCGAGGTGAGCGTTGACCTCCTCGATCTGCAGGCGCTGCTTGACGCCGAACGGCACGCTGAGGCGGTCTCTCTTCACGTCGGTCCGCTGCTGCCCGGTTGCGATCTGCCCGCTATCCGCCGCGCCCGGGCACGGATTGCGGTGCGGCTGAGCGCCCACGCCTCCGCTGCGGCCCAAGGAGTCGAGTGATGGCCGCCCACGGCGTTGGCTGAGCGGGCTGCCACCGGGCTGGGATGAGCGCGGACCTACGGCTTGCGCCGCCTCGGGGGTGAGCGGTCGCGCTTCGGCTCTCGGCGGTCAGACCCTCGCCCCCGCCGGCACCAGGCGCGCCACCAGCCGATGGTCGCCAGCACGGCCACGGCGTAGGGGAGCGGGTCACGCCGGATCCGCTTCACCGTCACCGAGCCTAGGACCGATAGTGCGCTGATCTCGTTGGCGGGCGCGGCCGGCTCCGCGCTCGCGGCGGTTGGAGTCTCAACGCCGGCGCGGGACTGCGAGTCCGCGCCACTCGCTTCAACTGCGCTTGGCCGCGCGCCGGCGTCGGCGGCCAGAGTTCTCGAGCTCGCCACCGCTGCGGGCCCGCCGCCCTGCAACGACGCCTGCAGCTGGTCGGCGAACTGGCGCAGCAACTTCTCCGAGATGTCCTCAATCATGCCGCCGCGGCCAAACCTGGCGAGCCGTCCGGTGATGCGGTAGTCAGTGTCCACGCTCACGGTCGCCACTCCGGGCTGGGTCTCGGTGACGGTTGAGACGATTGTTGCCTCGGCCCCACCCTGGCCGCGCCTGTCGGTGCCCTGGGCATGCATCGTTGCCCGGTGGCGATCGTGGTCGAGCGCGCGCATCTCCAGGCGGCCGGTGTAAGCGGCCGACGTCGGGCCGATCTTGACGGAGAAGCTGCCGTTGTATGAGCCGTCCTCATTGCGGCCGCTCACCGCCGCACCCGGCAGGCACGGCGCGATCCGCTCGACGTCGGTGAGCGCCGCCCACACCTGTTCGATGGGGGCGCGCACCTCAAAGGTCTGCTCAAGCTTCATGGTGAGCGCTCCTCTGCAAGGCTGCTTGTGGCGGTCAGTCGCTGAACTGGCCCAGGTCGCGGCGAGAGTCTGTCGGATGCCATCAGCGTGCCGTTCCGTGGATCGGACCGCTGATGTTCTCAAGCGGCCCGCCGGCCCGGCCGTGGCGGGCGGCGACGATCTGAGCGACGATCGAGAGGGCCGTCTCCTCCCGGTCAATCGCCCCGAGGTCAAGGCCGAGCGGGGCGACCAGCCGGTCCAGCTCGGCGTCAGAGAGCCCGGCTGCAAGCAGCCGCTCGCGCCGTGCGCGGGCCGCCGTCTGTGACCCCATCGCCCCGATGAAGCGGGCCGGAGAACGCAGGGCGATCATCAGCGCCGCATCATCGAGCTTCGGGTCGTGGGTGAGGACGATGACCGATGTGGACGGGTCGATGCCGCCGAGCGCACGGATTGCCTCCTGCGGCCAGGCGGTGATCACCGCCTCCGCTTCTGGGAAGCGCTCGGCGACCGCAAAACGGCTGCGCGGATCGACGACGGACGGGCGCAGACCGACCCGACGGGCCAGACGGCAGACCGCCTCGGTGATGTCGCCGGCGCCGAACAGGAACAGCGCCGGCCCCGGTCCGACGACGTCATAGAAGAGCTCTCCGCGCCGCTCGCTCACTCCCGTCCAGATGAGCTGCGTGGCGACTGACAGCGCCTCTGCCTCCAGGGCGGCCGAGCCGAGGCTCCCGGACGCACTGCCGTCAGCAGTGATGAGCAGCTTGGCGCCCGCGCCCGCGCCGTCGATGACCGTCACCTCCACTGCGCACTCCCCGGCGCGGGCGCGGGCCTCGAACTCCCCGGGGATGTAGGCCTCAACCCAGACGTCGATCTCGCCGCCACAGGGCAGGCCGACGTCCCAGCCGTCCGCGTCGGCGATCCCGAAGCTGAGCAGCCGCGGCGGGGCGCCTGCGAGGATCTGCTCGGCGACCGCGGTCACTGCGCCCTCCACGCAGCCCCCAGAGACCGAGCCGGAGATGCTCCCGTGCTCGCCGACGACGAGCTTGGCCCCGGGTGGCCGCGGCGCGGAGCGGCGGACCTCGACCACGGTCGCGATTGCCGCCCGCTCGCCGTTACAGGCGAGACGGTCGAGCTCGGGGAGTATCTCCTTCACAGCTCCTCCAGAGTGTCGGCGAGCGAGCGCAGGGAGTCGAGTGAGTTCCCCGCCAGGAGCGTATCGACGTGCGGCATCGCGGCGGCCATGCCGCGGGCCAGCGGCGCGAAGCGCGGGTCGGCGGCGAGAGGGTTCAGCCAGATCAGCCGGTGGGCGCTGCGCCGCAGCCGGGCGATCTCCGTGCCGAGACGTTCAGGCGCGCCGCGGTCCCAGCCGTCGGAGAGAATGACGACGTCCGCCCCGCGCCCGATTCGCCGGCCGTGGCGGCGGTTGAGAACCCCGAGCGCCTCCCCGATCCGCGTGCCGCCGCCGAAGTCCTCGGCCGCCCCGGAGGCGCGCGCGACGGCACGGTCGGGGTCGCGGTCGGCGAGCTCTCCGGTGATCCGCGTGAGCCGGGTCCCGAAGGCGAACACCTCCACCGGCCGGCGGGCGATTACGCAGGCGTGGGCGTAATGGAGGAGCATCCGCGCGTACGGGGTCATGGACCCGGAGAGGTCGATGACAAGCACGACCGGACGGGGGCGCAGAGTTGGCCGGCGCCAGTGCTGAATGGCCGGCTCACCGCCGGTGCGTACGGACGCGCGCACGGTCGCAGGCAGGTCGGGCACCGATCCGTGCCGGGCGGCACTCCTGGTCGCCCGGCGGGTGCGGCGCAACGGCACCCGCCGGGCGAGGGCGGCGATGCGCTCGCGAGCGAGCATCACCTCGCCCTCGCTGTAGCAGGAGAAGTCCTTGGCGCCGAGCAGCTCGCGGTCACTGTAGGCGGCTGGCACGGGGGCAGCCTCCCCTGGAGCCGGGCTCTCCCCTGGGACCGGCATCCCCACCCGGGGCAGGGCCTCCCGGACGACGCTGCCGAGTGAGTGGAAGGGCTCGTCTGTTTCCGGTTCTCCGCTTGTCCCAAATACAACGGCGAAGGCGGCATCGAAGCGCTGAAGGTCGGCCGCCTCAGAGCAGAGGACCGCACGCAGGGTGAGCCGGGCGTCCTCCAGGCACGGGTCGGTGAGACCGGCGAGGGCCCGCTCGGCAGCGATGAGTTCACCGACGCCGACCCGGGCGCCGAGCAGACGCATCCCAGCGGTAAGCGCGGAAAGTCGCTCACCGGGCCGTGCTAGCAGCTGCTCAGACACCCTCTAGCACCCGCGACTCTCGCACCCGGCGGAGATCCTCGTGGACCTTCAGCACGACGCCGAGGGTTTCATCGAGGTCGCTGTCTGCGCCGAGGGCGAGCAGCGCCCGGGCCCAGACGAGCGTCTCCCCGACACCAGGCAGCTTGTAGAGCTCGGTGTCGGCGCGCAGACGAGTGACCGCCTCCAGAACCCGGTCGACGATCGCCGCCGGCGCCTCCGGCACCCGGGTGGCGAGGATTGCCCGCTCCCGCTCTGGTGTCGGGTAGTCGATCCAGTCGTAGAGGCAGCGCCGCTTGAGTGCGTCGTGGAGTTCCCGGGTGCGGTTGGAGGTGAGGACCACGAGCGGCCGGCTGGTGGCGCTGACGGTTCCGAGCTCCGGGATGGTGACCGCGAAGTCTGAGAGGAACTCGAGCAGAAACGCCTCAAAGGCGTCATCGGCCCGGTCAATCTCATCGATCAGCAGGACCGCCGGCTCGGGGCTTTCGAGCGCAGACAGAAGCGGCCGGCGGATGAGGTAGCGCCGGTCGTAGAGCCGACCATCGTCGACCCCATCGCCGGCGGCACGGAGGGCCAGGAGCTGGCGGGGGTAGTCCCACTCATAGAGCGCGTGGTGGAGATCAATCCCCTCGTGGCACTGGAGGCGAATGAACGGCGCGCCGGTCGCCGTCGCGAGCGCGCGGGCGACCTCCGTCTTGCCGACGCCGGCTTCCCCTTCCAGGAGCAACGGCTGCCCGAGCGTGCAGGCCAGGGAGACGGCCACCTCGAGCGCCCGGTCGGCCACGTACCCGGCGGAGGCGAGCACGCCGCTCGCCTCCGCCGCGGATCTGATCTCCTGAAGCCTCACGCGGGCCACAGGGTGCAACAGGCCGGCCGGCGCCTCACGCGACTCCCACGGCGGCCCGCAACGCCCGTTCGCAGAGCACGGTGGCGAGGTGACGCTTGTAGTCAGCATCCGCGTCGAGGTCAGCTGGTGGGTCGGTGTCATCGGCAGCGTGGGCGGCGGCCGCCCGGATCGACTCCTCACTCGTGGGCTGTCCGCGCAGGCCAGCCTCCACCGCGGCTGCCCGCAGCGGCGTGGGCCCCATGTTCGTGAGCGCGACACGCACGTCAGCGCAGGCGCCGTCAACCACTTTGACGGCGGCGGCGACAGCGACTACAGCCCAGTCCTCGGCACGGCGATTGAACTTCTCGTAGCCAAAGCCGTAACCGTCCATCGCTGGGACCAGGACCTCACAAACCATCTCCGCCGGGCCGAGCGCCGTCTCCATATAGTCGGAGAAGAACTCCGCGGCCGGGATCGTCCGCTCCCCTTCCGGTCCGTGGGCGACGACGCTGCCGTCGAGGGCGAGGATGGCGGCGGGGAGGTCGGAGGCAGGGTCACCGTGGGCGAGCGAGCCGCCGATCGTGCCGCGGTTGCGGACCTGCGGGTCGGCGATCGTCGCCGCCACCTGGCTGATCAGTCCCGCGCCGCTCCTGCTCAGCCGGGCGTGGGTGCAGAGCGCCCCGATCCGCCACAGGGCATCATCGCGCTCGACGCCGCTGATGCCTGGTACGCGGCTGATGTCGATGAGCCGTCCCGGCGCAGCCAGGCGCAGCTTCATCAGCGGCACGAGCGAGTGCCCGCCGGCGAGCAGCTTCGCATCATCACCGCCACTCACCAGTGCGCTCACCGCTTCCGCAACGCTGCTCACCCGCTCGTACTCGAACTCTGCGGTGATCATCGCGCCTGCGCCTCCTCGATCGCCCGCCACACTCGCATCGGGGTGAGCGGCATGTTGATGTAGTCGACCCCGAGCGGCTCGAGCGCGTTGATGACGGCGTTTGTGACCGCGGGGCTTGCGGCGATCGTCCCCGCCTCGCCGACGCCCTTGACGCCCATCGAGTTGACGGGCGATGGGGTGATCGTGTGGTCGAGCTCAAAGCTCGGCAGTTCCGCTGCGGTTGGCAGCGCGTAATTGACGAAGCTGCCGGTGACGAGCTGGCCGTCATCGTCGTAGACGACGTGCTCATAGAGCGCCTGGCCGATTCCGTGGGCGATCCCGCCGTGTACCTGGCCGGCGATGAGCAGCGGGTTGACCGGATTGCCGCAGTCATCAACGGCGACGTAGCGGACCACATTCACCTTCCCGGTTGCGATATCGACGTCCACCACGCACGCGTGTGCGCCGAACGGGAAGACGAAGTTATCCGGGTCGTTGAAGGTGGTCTCCTCCAAGCCCGGCTCCATCCCCTCCGGCACCGCGCCGACATAGGCGATTCCGGCGATCTCGGCGAGCGTCATGCCCTTCTCCGGGGAGCCCTTGACCGAGAACTTCCCGTCGCGCACCTCAATGTCCTCGAGGGCGGCTTCAAGCTCGGCGGCGACGATCTTTGCCGCCTTGGCGACCACCTTGTCGGTTGCTTTCAAGACCGCTTCACCACCGTTGGCCAGGCTGCGTGAGCCGTAGGTGCCGCGGCCCTCCGGGCCGGTGCCGGTGTCCCCGTGGATCACCTCCACGACGCTCGGGTCGACCCCTAGCCGGTCCGCGACGATCTGGGCGAAGGCGGTCTCGAGGCCCTGGCCGTGCGGGGAGGTGCCGGTGTAGACGGTGACCGCGCCGGTGTTGTGAACGCGGACCATCGCCGACTCCCAGAGGCCGGCCCCGACGCCGACGCCAGTAGGGCCCGTGATCCGGCTCGGGGCGAGGCCGCAGATCTCCGTGTACGTGCTGAAACCGATCCCGCGGTAGATGCCCTGCTCGCGCAACCGCGCCTGCTCGGCGGTGAACGCGTCGAGGTCGACATGCTCGAGGAGCTTGTCAAGGGAAGCGTGATAGTCGCCGGAGTCGTAGATGACCCCGGTTGCGACCGCGGCGGGGAAGTCCTCCTTGGGGATGAAGTTGCGCCGCCGCAGCTCAAGCCGGTCGATCCCAAGCTCGCGGGCCATCTGGTCCATCATCACCTCGATCATGTGCGTCGCCTCAGGCCGGCCGGCGCCGCGGATCGCGTCGGTCGGGCACTTGTTGGTGAACACGCCGGTGATCTCCGTTGTGACCGCGGGGATCTTGTAGCAGCCGCCCATCACAAACGCCCCGAGCGACGGGATGAGCGGGGTCAGGAGCATGTTGTAGGCGCCGAGATCGGCGATGATCTTCACGTGGTAGGCGGTGATCTTCCCGTCGCGCGTCGCGCCCATCCGCACGGTTGCGACCTGGTCACGGCCCTGGTGGGTGACAGTCATGTTCTCCGAGCGGGTCTCCACCCACTTCACGGGGCGGCCAAGCTGCCGCGAAGCCCAGCAGGCGACTATGTCCTCTCCGTAGATCTGGAGCTTGGCGCCGAAGCCGCCCCCGACCTCCGGGGCGATGACGCGGACCTTCTCCTCACTGAGGCCGAGCAGCAGGGCGACGAAGAGGCGCACGAAATGCGGGACCTGTGTGCTCGTGTGGAGGGTGAGCGCACCGGCCCGGTAGTCGGCGAGAACCCCTCGCGGCTCGATCGGGGCCCCGGCGATGCGGTGGTTGATCACCCGCCGCTCGATCGTCACGTCGGCGGCAGCGAAGCCGGCCTCCAGGTCCCCCCCGGCAAGCGTCCAGGTGTGAACCTGGTTCGTATCGAGCTCCGGGTGCACGAACGGCCCGCCGGCGAGTGCCCGCTCCGGGTCGGTCACCACCGGGAGTGGCTCATATTCGACGACGACGTCTTCGGCAGCATCGACCACGGCGTAGCGGTCATCTCCGATGACGACCGCGACTGGGTCCCCGACGTGTTTGACGCTCCCGCGGGCCAGCGGCCAGTGCGGCGGGTTGTTGACCTCCACGCCGGGTGGCGCCCAGGCGAGCGGCAGCGGGCCGGCGAGGTCGGCCATGTTCTCCCCGGTGTAAACGGCATGCACCCCGGGGCGGGCGGCGGCGGCGCTTGTGTCGATCGACCCGATCCGGGCGTGCGCCTCGGGTGAGCGGACGAATGCGGCCCACAGGGTTCCCGGAAGACTGATGTCGTCGATGTAGCGAGCCCTGCCGGTGATGAGCCGCGGGTCCTCCTTGCGGCGCAGCGGCTGCCCGACGTGACGTCTTATGGTCGCGCTCATGACGCCACCGCCGCCTGCGCCTCAGCGGCGCTGAGGACGGCCCTTACGATGTTGTGGTAGCCGGTGCAGCGGCAGAGGTTCCCGTCGAGGGCGCGGCGGACCTCGCTCTCGCTCGGATTCGGGTTCTCCGCGAGGAGGGCGGCACCCGTCATGATCATGCCGGGCGTGCAGTACCCGCACTGGAGGCCGTGCTCGTTCCAGAACGCCTCCTGGAGCGGGTGCAGGCCGCCCTCGGTACCGAGTCCCTCGATCGTCGTGATCTGGGCCCCCTCCGCTTGGACCGCGAGGATCGTGCACGACTTCACCGCCTGGCCATCCAGGTGCACGGTGCACGCCCCGCAGTTGGAGGTGTCACAGCCGACGTGGGTGCCGGTCAAGCCGAGGTCATCGCGCAGGGCGTGGACGAGGAGCCGCCGCGGCTCCACCTCAAGCTGGTGCTCCGTGCCGTTGACGGTGAGGGTCACCGTCACACAAGTGCTCATCGCATGTGTCCTCTCTTCGCAGATCACCGAGTGTAAGCTGCCAGCATCGCCTCTCGAGACGATGCTGGCAAGCGGCTGCGGCGAGGTTGCAACAACGTTGCATTGGCACGCGAGGCGGCGTGCTGGACGCGGTGGCGGGGTTTGAGCATTCGCGCTGTGTGGCCCGCGAGTCCAGACGAGCGCAATGGCGACCAGGCGCCAAGGCTGGGCGGTTGGGAGCGTCAGCGCGGGTCGTTGCGGTAAGCGATGGAGCGGTGCCGTATGGCGGCGACTCTGACGACTCGATCGTTGTCGGCCAACTGGTAGATGATCCGGTAGGCACCGACCCGCAGCGACCGTAGTCCGCGCAGGCGGCCGCGGAGTTCGTGGCCGGAGCGTGGCTCACGCTCGAGTAGGCCTAGCGCATCCTCGACAGCGTCGATCAGTGGCCGGTCAAGCTCGAGCAGCTGTTCTCGTGCGCTGCGCGCAAGAACGACTACCGGCACGGTTAGCGGCTGGCTCGACGCTCGGCAAGCTCGCGGCGGAGGTCCTCGAGCGTGACGCTGTCGCCTTGGGCGAGTTCCTTGAGGCCGGTTTGGATTTGGGTGAGCGTCACCGAGTCGGAAAGGATCTCCGCGGTCTCCTCTAGCGCCTCGTACTCGTCGAACGGCACGAGTGCAGCGGCAGGCTTGCCGTTGCGCGTGACGAGCACATGGTCACGACGATCGGCGACATCGCTCAACAGCTCGCTGAGGTTCGTTCTGAACTCCCGTACCGGGACGGTCTTCGCCATCCACCTTAGTGTACCCTATTGCGTACACGCCGGATCAGTGCGCCTCCTTCGCCCGCTGAGGGGCCGGGACTTCCAGGTTCGTCGCCGCCGAGGTAGCTCGAGCAGGCGACCAAGAGACGCGATTTGCGCGAAACCCAGGACAAGCGCTTTCACGCTCGGGCTCCCGCGAGTGGCGCTATCGGATTGGCGACTGTCCCCAGTTCTGGGAGATGCAGGATCGGGTGGGGTCGCTGGCTGGGCGGGCTCGAACCCCGCAGGCAATCGGTTGGTGGTCAGGTGGGCATCGCCGTTTGGCCCTGTCGCCGTGGAGTGGCCGGGAGGCGCTCACGGTCGGCTGGGGTTCGTGACAAAAGTCGCGGTCGGTGTCATGGCGGCCTGGTAGTCGGGGCTTGTGGTGCAGTGGTCTGTCAGGGTGTCGCACTGTAGATACCGGATCTGTCCGATCGCCTCAAACCAAACAGCGATGTCGTAAGGCTTGCCGGGAAGTGGTGTTGCCTGGCTCGCTTGGTCCAGGTCCTCTGTCAGCGGCAGCTGTCCGTTCTGGATGAACTGCTTGACCGATCGCAGCCGCAGTTTGCGACCGGTCACGGTCAGGGTGATCAGCGTCGCGGGTGGATGGCTCGAGCCACCCAGGAAGACGCCGTTGGTGGTGAGGACCTGGTCGCCGATCCATGACCCGCCTGGCGCGAGCGCGGCGACATTGCTGCCGCCGGGCGCCTCGTTGCTGTTGAGAACCACGGTCGACAGGATCCTGTCATCGCTGATACGAATCAGCGCCGCGGAGTCCTGCGCGCCCGCGCCCCCGCCGCCCGCGCCGAGCCGTTCGGTATCGAGCAGCGCCTCGGTGCCCTGCGGGTTGACAGCAACCACGCTGGAGAACGGTCTGCGATCACCGCCGCGCTGCTCGCCGACATCACGGCTGTGGTGCGGCCCGTAGAAGATCATCAACGGCCCCGGGATGACGGCATCAGCGTTGCTGCCCACAAGCAGCGATCCACCAGCCCAAACAGGGCTTTGCCACGCTCCCGCTCCCGTCCACGTAGACGGAACACCAGCCAGTCCGTGCTGAACGATGATCCGGCCGCTGTAGCGGCCTGTGACCGCGCTGTATCGGCTGTAGCGCAAGTATGCGATCAGACCGTGTGATCCCCACGCTGGGTCACAGGCACGGGCCTGAAACAGCGAGCGCGAGCCGGTAGCTAGATCGAGCAGCTCGAGCGCCGGCCAGCCGTTCAGCGAGGTGCCGTAGAGCAGGTAGCGCCCGTTGGGGGAGCGCAGCAGCGAACCGCACACGCCCGGGTCATAGCCCGGCAGCCGACGCCCCCGCCCGCCAGCCTTCAGCCTGAAGGCGTCACCGAGCACGAACGGCAGAGCCGGGCCTGCGTTGGCGCCGACGATGTTCAAGTAGCGGCCCAGGTCACGTTTCGGGACCGGGCACCCCTGGCTGGCAGCACCCGGCGGGCAGTTCACCGGCGCGGCAGCGACACGCACGGAGCCGAACATCAGCAGGCCGGCAGCGGCGATCACAACCACGCAGACACGAAAGCTGACGCTCAACAACCTGCCGGTATCTGCTGGCTCGCTTCGCGCACTGCTCACACCTGCTTCCATGAACGGCCGCCGTCAGTGGTGTGCCAGAGCGTGCCAGCAAGGTCGGGCGTGAACGTGAGCGCCCAACCATCGCTTGCATTCACGAAGTCCAGCGCCGACGCGTCGATGCTGCCCAGCGGCAGAGACGAACGGATCGTGGTCCAGTCTGCGCCCGCATCACGGGTGAGATAGAGCGTTTCGCCGCGGGCGATCAGCCACGTTGTCCCGGAGATCACGTCGATCGGCCCGCTGGTTGCCCGCGGCGGTCTGTGGGCAATCCACCGCACGCCAGCGTCGGTTGTGGTAAAGACGGTGTCATCGACACCGGTGCGTGTACCAACACCGCCAGCCATCACCCCAGTCTCAGGCCCGAAGAAGCGCGGTGGAAACTCATCGATGCCCCAATCGTCAACCCGTATCCCGGTCTCACGCCAGATGCGGCCGCCGTCAACGGACTCCTGCAGCACCATGCCCATGGCGCAATAGCCGGTGATCCAGCCCTGTGCCGGACCGGAAAAGCTAAAACCGGTCTTCTCGCAGCCGACCGACGGCGCGCCGCGCGTGCCGGGACGCCCGGCCGGTGTCGGGCTGCGGGCAAGCAGCACCCAGCGTCTGCCGGCGTCCGTTGTCCTGTAGATCGTGACCGCGTCTGACCCGCCCGCCGCGCCGTTGTCAACCATCAACCAGCCGCGCGCGGGGCTGATGAAGTCAAGCCACCCGCCCGCCGCGTCAGCAAACGACCCCCGTGAGCCAGGCCGGGTTTGACGGAGACTTCGATGCGAGGGTTTTGGCCCTCAGAGAGGAAGTCACTGCTCATGCCTACTACGAAATATCCGAAGGAGCTTGTGGACCGGGGTGTGCGCCTGGCGATCG
>JAJYHG010000134.1 GCA_021784895.1 Actinomycetes bacterium | reverse complement strand
GCGGCGGCGGGCGGCGGCGGGCTGGCTCGCCGCCGCCGCCGCGCTCTGGGCCGAGCCGGTCAGCACCGCCATCGGCTACGGCCAGATCGACGTGCTCGTGGCGGTCCTGGTGGTGGCCGACCTGGCGCTGACCGGCAGCCGCCAAAACCACCAGCGGGACGCTGCTGGACGCTTCGGCGGCGTTGGCATCGGGCTGGCCGCGGCGCTCAAGCTGACGCCGCTCATATTCATCCCGTATCTGGCGCTGACCGGGCGCGGGCGCATGGCCGTGCGCGCAACCGCGACCTTCGCGGCATCGATCCTGGTGGGGCTCGCAGTCCTGCCGGGCGACTCCTGGAGCTACTGGCTGGAGCGCAGGTTCATGGATGTAACGCGGGTGACCGGACGCCACCATCTCGCGGGCTCGGGGGCGGCGAACCAGTCTCTCCATGGCGCGCTCCTGCGCTTCTTTCCGCAGGCCGCTCATCAGGGTGAGCTGTGGCTCGCGGGCTGCCTGCTGGTGGGGGCGGCCGGCCTGCTGCTCGCCGCCCGCGCCTGCCGGCGTGGTGATGAGGCCTGGGGGTTCATGCTCACCGCGTTGACCGGTCTGCTGATCTCACCTGTGTCCTGGACGCACCACTGGACGATTGCGGTTGCCGGCGTGATCGCACTGGTCGGCGCGCGCGATAGCTCAATCCTCGGCGCCCTGCGCGCAATCCTGGCGGTGGCCTTTGGGCTGTTGGCCTCCGAGATCTGGCTCGTGATCAAGCTGGCGCCGGGCCAGCGCCTGGCCACCGGTGAGCTGCTGCTCGGCGACCTCTACGTGCTCGCCGCCTTTGCGCTGATCGCGACCGCCGCCCTGATGGATCTCAGGCACACCATGCTCGTGCGCGCAGCCGCGCAGTCGCGACTCGCCGCGCCGGCGCAGCGCCTGCCTGCAGCCGAGGGCACGCCGGTCTGACGGCGAGCGGCGGCCCGCTCAGATCGGGTAGTCGCGCGGCTCGTCCTCTACCGTGATCCAGCGCAGCTCGGTGGACTCTTCGGCCGCCAGGGCACCGCCGAATGGCGCCTGTGGCTCTCATCGTGCACGGTGGCGGCGTTGATCTGGCACATGCCGCTCTGGATGCGCCGCGCTAGCTGCACGTCGCGCGAGAAGATCGAGGCGGAGAGACCGTAATCGCTGTCATTGGCTACGGCAAGCGCCCGCTCGGCGCCGGCCACGAGCTGTGCACCGTGAGCCAACGCGTCCTGCACCAGCTCGCTGACGCGCCCGATGGCGGCACCGGCAAGCAGTGCCCGGCGCTCTGACACTGGCGTCTCAGCCCACGCCTCAAAGGCCCCGGCCGCGGCCTCCACGGCACCACGCACAACATCCCGGCCCGCGGCCGCCGCCACCGTCGCCACCTCACCCGCGTAGGGGTTGCGCACCTCAAATGTCCCCCCGCTGACCGCAGCCGGTCAGTCACCCTGGACGCTGATCAGAGCGCTGCCCGGCAGCCGCTCGAGCCCACCACTCTCCAGCACCGCCTCGAAGTTGCGCACAGCCAGGGCCGCATGGGCGCGGGCGAGGCGTTCCGCTTCGTCGCCCTTGCCGCGCTCGATCGCGTCCACGGTCAAGCTTGGCCACGCAGCCGACCAGGTTACCCAGCGCGCGGCCGTTGTTGCGCAGCCCTTCGCACGCACGGCAAGGGGCACCAGAGAGATGTTGATGATGGCCTCGGCATGCCGTCACAGGCCGAGCGAGCGGCCGATGATCTCCTTCATGATCTCGTTGGTCCCGGCGTAGATCCGTGACACGCGCGAGTCCACAAACGCGCGTGCGATCGGGTACTCGAGCATGTAGCCGTAACCGCCGTGCAGCTGCAGGCAGCGGTCGATCACCCGCCCCTGCATGTCCGTCGCCCACCACTTGGCCATGGCTGCATCGACGGCTGAGAGCTTGCCGTCGTTGTGGGCGGCGACGCAGCGGTCCACGTAGTGGGTGGCGATCTCCACCTCGCTGGCCGCCTCCGCCAGCACGAAGCGGCTGTTCTGGAAGCTCCCGACCGGCCGGCCAAAGGCCTTGCGCGAGCGGACGTATTCGAGCGTCTGCTCGAGCGCGCCGCGCGCCATCACCACCGCGGAGACAGCTATCGAGAGGCGCTCCTGCGGCAGGTTTGCGGTCAGGTAGCGGAAGCCCATCCCCTCCTCGCCGAGCAGGTTCTCGGCCGGCACAAAGACATCACGAAAGAACATCTCGGCGGTGTCGGCGCTGTGCAGGCCGATCTTCTCGAGGTTGCGCCCGCGCTCGAACCCCGCCATGCCGCGCTCGACCACCAGCAGACTCAAGCCGCCGTGGCGGTCATCCGGGTCCGTGCGCACCGCAACCACCACCAGGTCAGAGTTGATGCCATTGGTGATAAACGTCTTTGAGCCGTTGACGACCCAGCCGCCGTCGGTGCGCACCGCGCGCGTGGCGATACCGGCCAGGTCAGAGCCGGCGTCAGGCTCGGTCATCGCCACCGCCGTCAGATAGTCCCCGTTTGCGATCCCCGGCAGCCAGCGCTCGCGCTGCTCCTCATTGCAGTAGCGCGTGAAGTAGGGCAGGCAGATGTCGTTGTGCAGCGTGATCCCGCCGACCGCGCCGTTCAGGCCCAGGCCGAAGCCGACCTCGTGCAGCATCGCGTTAAAGCGGAAGTCACGCACGCCGGCGCCGCCGTAGCGCTCATCGACCTCAAAGGCGAGGAAGCCGTCGCGCCCCGCGGCGGTGAAGAACTCGCGCGGCACGATCCCGTCGCGCTCCCACTGCTCATATTGGTCCGCCGCGTGGCGGCGCAAGAACGCCCCGAACGACTCGCCCAGGTCCCTGTGCTCACTTCGATATAGCGTGCGCTCCATCTGCAGCCTCTCCTTTCCGCGGGGCCGGGCGGCCCTGGGCCGGAGTATGTCGCTAGCGTCTGTGTTCATGCGCGTACCAATCACACTCTCGCTCCACATCCCCAACTACAACCTCCCGGGTACCGGACCCGACCAGGTCTTTGAGCGGCTCACCGAAATTGCCACCACCGCCGAGGCCTCCGGCTTCAGCTCACTCTCAGTGATGGACCACCTGCACCAGATCGGGCCGGTGGGCCCGCCGGAGAACTGGATGTTCGAGGGCTCGACGATGCTCGCCGCGATCGCCGCCCGCACCTCCAGGCTGACGCTCGGCCTGCTGGTCGGGAGCGTCACCTACCGCAACCCCGCGATCGCCGCCAAGACCACCACCACGCTCGACATCATCTCCGGTGGGCGCGCCTGGCACGGAATCGGCGCCGGCTGGTTTGAGGCCGAGCACGTGGCCTACGGCTATGATTACCCAACCCTGAAGACCCGCTTTGAGATGCTCGAGGAGGCGCTGCAGATCGCGCGCGCGATGTTCACCCGCGAGCAGGCCAGCTTCACCGGCAAGCACTTCCGCGTGGACGGCGCCTACAACAACGCCAGGCCACTGCGCGGCGACATCCCGATCCTGATCGGCGGTAGCGGCGAGCGCAAGACGCTGCGCCTGGTCGCAAAGTACGGTGACGGCTGCAACCTGTTCGGCGATGCCGCCCGCGTCCGGCACCTGCTGGGCGTCTTGCAGGCCCACTGCGACGATGTCGGCCGCGACTACGCGCAGATCACCAAGACCGGCACCGGCCGCGTCCTGATCGCCCCCACCCACGAGCAGGCGGAGGCCAAGAAGACGACCCTGCGCGAGCGCGGAGTCCCGCAGGAGTCGATCGACTCGATGATCTCGGGCGACCCCGACACGGTCGCCGAGCAGGCAGCCGAGCTGCGCGACGCGGGTCTTGAGGGCTTCTGCTTCTCGATGCCCGGCAACGAGGATCCGGAGACGGTCGCCCTTGCCGGCGCGGCG
>JAJYHG010000180.1 GCA_021784895.1 Actinomycetes bacterium | reverse complement strand
CTACCAGGGCGTGACGCTCGGTGGTACCGGCTTTGCCACCGGTAAGCGCCATCCGACGGTCGAGGATGGTGTGACGATCGGTTCGGGGGCGAAGCTGCTGGGGCCGATCGTGGTCGGGCGCGGGGCGAAGATCGGCGCCAACACGGTTGTGATCAAGGATGTGCCGCCCAACGCCACCGTTGTCGGGATCCCGGGCCATCCGGTGCGCATCGAGGGGCGCAGGCCGGCCGGGCCGGACGCCGACTGGGCTCATCTGCCGGACCCGATCGCCGATGCGATCAAGGGCCTCGTCAGGCGGATCGAGGCGCTCGAGCGCGGGCCTGGGTCATAGCCAGCCCGAGCTCGGGAAGCAGGTCGCGATCATGATCGCGCTGCACATCAGGGTGGCCACGGTGGCCACGCGCCAGAGGCGGCGCTCACTGGTGAGCGCGACCAGCGGCATCAGCCAGCAGACATACCATGGCAGCAGCGACCAGGCGGTGGCGAGTACGGCGAAGGTCGCCCAGGCCGCAGCCTCGATCCAGTCCAGACGGCCCTTCCAGACACGCCACAGAAGCCATAGCACGATCCCGGCGAGCAGAGCCTCGTCAGCGAAGCGCACGCCGGCTGCGACCGGCACCCGCGCAAGCGAGAACACCACCCCTGGGAGGCTCTGCCAGGCCCCCTCCGCCTGCACGGTCTGGAGTGTGCTGGCAAGGTGCAGAACGCCGGTGCCAAACGCCAGGTAGCTGGCCGTGGCCACGAGCACGGTGACGGCGGCGGTGCCGACGATGAAGCTGCGCCAGCGGCAGCGGCTGTGGGCGGCGTCGCTGATCAGCGCGAACGGAAGCACGATCGCGCCTGTGAGCTTCACCGCCACCGAGGTTGTGATCAGCGCTCCGGCCCCGCGGTCGCGGTGCAGGAGCGTCGCGTAGACGCCGGCCGTGCTCAGCAGCAGCATCAGCATGTCGTTGTGGCCGCCGCCCACGGCGTAGAGGGTCACCATCGGGTTCAGCCCAAACAGCGCGATACCCCGCGCCGGGCTCACCCCGCGGCGCTTGGCGGCCTTCCAGATCAATACCATCGTGCCGGCGCTGGCGGCGGCGGCGATCAGCTTGAAGGCGAACTCGTTGAACGCCACCGAGGTCATCGCGAAGACCGCGCTCAGAAACGTGAACAGCGGCCCGTAGACGCTCGGCGTGGCGATCCACTTGGCGCCCACGTAGTTGTAGATGGGGTCGAGGGCGATCGTGTCCGGGCCGTGGACGTAGGGGTTGATGTGGTAGTGCGCGAACATGCGCGCGTAGGCCTGATAAGAAAATACGTCTGTGGAGAACAGCGGCGGCCCGATCAGCACGATCAGTGTGAAGGCCGCGATCGCCCAGACGGTCAGGCGGGTGGGCACCTGGTCGGCGTACCTGATCGCGGCCAGGTAGGCCGCGATCAGCACCATCAGCGCAACGACCGTCTCGCCGACGCTGAGGCTGATGCCGATGTACTGGAGTGGCCCGGCCATGCCTGAGGCCAGCGGCCAGAGTGCGATCGACTGGGGGACCAGCACGGGCGTGCGCGTGCCCGCCATGCAGATGAAGAGCCCGATCAGCGGCACGGACGCGGTCGCGATGACCCCGACGCGCCGCTCGGCGGCCGCGCGAAGCCAGCGGAGTGTCTGTGCTGGGGTCGCCGCCGTGCCAGCGCCGGAGGCGGCCGCTTCCAGTGCTCTGTCAGTGGTGGCCCCCAAGGTCGCGTCGGCGCTCACGGCGACCTCGTCAGCTGGCGTGTTCGCTCGCGCCTGAGCCGCGGCACCAGCAGCATCGCTTCGAGCGCGATCATGCTGGACATCTTGCTGGCCCCGACCGTCCGGTCCACGAATTCGATCGGTACTTCGCGTACGGTGAAGCCCGACCCGATCGCCCTGTAGGTGACCTCGATCTGGAAGACGTAGCCGTCGGCTCTCAGGCTGTCCAGATCGATCGCTTCGAGCACCGGGCGCCGGATGCACTTAAAGCCGCCGGTGAGATCCCGCACCTTGATCCCGAGCACGGCGCGGGCATACATGCTGCCGCCGCGACTGATCAGCTTGCGCAGCGGGCTCCAGTTGCGCACCGAACCGCCCGCGACGTAACGCGAACCGAGCACCAGGTCGGCCTCGTCGGCTGCCGCGATCAGTGCCGGCAGGTGGCGGGGGTCGTGGGAAAAGTCGGCGTCCATCTCCACGACCAGCTCTGCCCCTCCGGCCAGGGCGTGCTCAAAGCCGGCGATGTAGGCGCGCCCGAGTCCGCCCTTGCCGGCGCGATGCAGGACCTCCAGGATCTCGAGCTCCGCGGCGAGGGCGTCTGCCAGCTGGCCCGTGCCGTCCGGTGAGCTGTCGTCAACCACCAGGATGCGGTACTCGCCGGGCGCGATCTCGTCCATCACCCGAGCCACCGCATGCACTATCGGGCCGAGGTTCTCAGCCTCGTTGTAGGTCGGGATGACGAGCCAGATTCGTGCGCTCATTGCCGCCAGCGTAAACGGTGGACCGACGGTTTGCTCAGTGAGCCAGCGCAGAGATAAGCAGGTGATTAAGTGCTTACCGGGCGCTTAGCTCAGGTGGCCGGAGATGGCTACCGGCGTACGTATGCGACCCGTCCCCAGCTCGGCTCGGGAGCAAGCTCGATCGGCTCGCCGCCGCGGTCGGGCTGGATGTATACGAACGCGCCCGTGTCGTCGTCGAAGATGACATCGAGCTCTCGCTCTTTGACCCGCTGGTCGAGCCAGGCACTGCGGAAGATCAGGCGGCGCAGCCAATGTACGAGCGAGCGGTCCGAGGGGCCGACCAGCTCGGGCCAGCACTCGTTGACATGCTCGCCCAGAGCGGAGGCGGGATCGCTGACTTCGCCGTTGACCACCAGGTTGATCAGGTCCTCGGACTCGTCGTCGGCGATCGCGTCACCGATGAAGCCGAGCCGCCGGGCGGCCTGCTCGCAGCGCTCGCTGAAGTCGCGCTCGTTGAAGGTGAACCGCAGGTCACCGTATTCGAGCACGAAGTCTTCGCCTGAGGAGTAGTTGCCGCGCCGGTACATGCCGTCGCCATCTTATGGGCGACTCCTGCTACGGCGCAGCCCTGAAAGTGATGTTGCACAGAACTCCGGTATTTGCGCGGTTGTGGCCCTCGCGCACTGGGCAGAGGGGGTTAATCGCGGGCCTCAAAAGCCTCTATTAAGTATGAAGCTATTGCGCAACACAGACAGAGTCCTGCTGACCTCCAACGACCGGGTGGCTCGCGCCCATCTGGGGGACAACCTGACGGCCGACGGTTATGAAGTGTTGGAGGCTGCCGCCTTCGCGAGTGCCCGCCAGCTGCTCACCCAGACCACCGTCGACCTGGTGGTTGTTGATCGGCGCCTGCCGGATGGCGACGGCCTGGAGCTGCTGCGCTTCGTGCGTGAGTCAGACGCTGCTGGCTCGAGGGTTGACTGCGAGCTGCCGGTGATCATCGTCGCAGACAAGGTCACGGCAGTCGACCGGATCCGGGCCTTTGAGCGCGGTTGCGACGATTACCTCGGGCGTGAGGACCTGTCTTACACGGAATTCCGGGCCCGCGTCGCCGGGCTGTTACGGCGCCGCCGGCGCACCGCCACGGCCGCACGCGTGCGGGTGGGCACGCTCGAGATCGACGCGCTCGCGCGGCAGGTCTGGGTCGACGGCCGCCCCGTGGCGCTGGCAAGCAAGGAGTTCAGCCTGCTGCTGGTGCTCGCAGGCGAGCCCGGAAGGGTGTTCAAGCGCGCTGAGCTGATGGCGATGGTGTGGGGTTGGAGCGACGCTGGCAGCACTGCCCAGTGCACGCGCACGCTGGACTCCCACGTCTCGCGGCTGCGCCGCAAGCTCGCAGCCGGAGGCGTGAG
>JAJYHG010000182.1 GCA_021784895.1 Actinomycetes bacterium | reverse complement strand
TCCTCGAGCGTCGCGAACACCATAGGGTCGCCCTTCTTGGTCCGAAGCCGCCTGACCGCGCCAATCATGCCACCGATTGTGACGCGCTCGCCGTCCTTGCACTGGGCGACGGCTCCCAGGTTCACGTCCGTCCGCGCGGCCATCGCGGCACTCAGGGCCTTCAGCGGATGGGCCGAGATGTAGAGCCCGACCGACTCCTTTTCCATCGCCAGCAGCTCGCTCTGCTCAAACTCGCCGGTCGGTACGGGCGCGTGAGCCGGGCGCTTGCCGAAACCGCCAGCCGCGTCGCCCAGGTCGAGCCCCAGGTCAAAGATCGACCCCTGGCCAACCGCGAGATCCTGCTGCGCCTTCTGGCCGGCTGCCTGTGCCTGCTCGAGCACCGCCAACATGCCCTGGCGGCTAGCACCGGTCGAGCCAAAGGCGCCGCACTTGATCAGCGCCTCGATCGCCTTGCGGTTGACGGTGCGGCCGTCAACGCGCTCGCAGAAGTCGAAGATGTCGGTGAATGGCCCGGCGGCGCGAGCAGCCTTGATCGCCTCCACGGCCGCGTAGCCGACCCCCTTGACCGCGTCCAGGCCGAAGCGGATGTTCCCTTCGACGACCACGAAGCGGTGGTCTGAGAGGTTCACGTCGGGGGGCAGGATCGAGATGCCCATCTGCTCGGCCTGGGCGACGAAGAACGGAACCCGGTCCTTGGTGTCCATCACCGACGAGATCAGCGCCGCCATGTACTGCGCCGGATAGTTTGCCCGCAGCCAGGCGGTGCGGTAGGAGATCAGCGCGTAACAGGCCGCGTGGGACTTGTTAAAGGAGTAGTCCGCCGACTTCTCGTTGGTGGTCCAGATCCAGTCGATCACGCTCTCACTGGTTCCCGAGGCGCGGCAGCCGGCCACGAACTCCGGCTTCAGCTTCGCCATCGCCTCACGGTTCTTCTTGCCGATCGCCTTGCGCAGGTCATCGGCCTTGGCGGCGCTGAACCCAGCCAGCTCGCGGGCAATCGTCATCGCCTGCTCCTGGTAGATGATCACCCCCTTGGTGGAGGCGAGGATCGGCCGCAGGCGCTCGTCGTGATAGTCGATCGTGTCGGGATCGTGCTTGCCGCGGGCGTAGGCCGGGATCGATGCGCTCGCGCCGGGCCGGTAGAGCGCGCCGAGCGCCACCAGGTCGTCGAACTCGGTCGGGCGCACGCGCTTGAGCGCCTCGCGGAAGCCCTCGGACTCGAACTGGAAGACGCCAATGGACTCACCACGGGCGAGCATCTCATAGGTGCGCGCGTCGTCGAGCGGCAGCCTGGCCATCTCCGGCCGGCTGCCCGTGGAGCGCTCAATGATGTCGAGCGCGTCCTCGATCACGTCGAGGTTGCGCAGCCCCAGGAAGTCCATCTTCAAGAGGCCCATCGCCTCTACCGGCTTCATCGAGAACTGCGTGACCGTCCGGTAGATCTTCTCGCCGTGCTCGTCGGTGCGGTTGGTGTCGGCGAGCTGTACCGGCACCAGCTCGGTCAGCGGCTGAGGCGCAATCACCACCGCGGCGGCGTGGATCGAGGCGTTGCGGACGATCCCCTCGAGCCCCTTGGCGACCTCGATGATGCGGTGCGAGTCGGCGTTGGCCTGCACCTCGGCCGCCAGCGGCTGCCCCGGCGCGAGGCAGTCCGCGAACTTCGGGGCGCGTCCCTGCTCGGGGTCGGGGATCAGCTTCGCCAGCTTGTCGCCGAGCGCGTACGGGTAGCCGAGCACGCGCGCCGCATCGCGGGTGGCGGCGCGCGGGAACATCTTGCCGAAGGTGATGATCTGCGCGACCGAGTCCCGGCCGTACTTGTCGGTCACGTACTGGATCACCTGCTCGCGCCCGCGCACCGAGAAGTCGATGTCGATGTCGGGCATCGACACGCGCTCGGGGTTGAGGAAGCGCTCGAACAGCAGGTCGTAGCGCAACGGGTCCAGGTCGGTGATGCGGGTCGCGTACGCGACCAGCGACCCGGCCGCCGAGCCCCGTCCGGGACCGACCGGGATGCCGTGGTCGCGCGCCCACTTGATGAAGTCCCAGACGATCAGGAAGTAGCCGCTGTAGCCCATGCGCTCGATCACCTCGAGCTCGTACTCGGCGCGCTCGAGCGCCGCCGCCGGGACGGGGTCACCGAAGCGCCAGGCCAGCCCCTCCATCACCAGCTTGCGCAGGTACTCCGACTCGACCATCCCGTCCGGGCAGTCGAAGCGCGGGATCAGCTGCTTGCCGAGCTCGATCTCGACGTTGCAACGCTCCGCCACCTCGACTGTCGCGGCCAGCGCCTGCGGCCAGCGCGCGAACTTCTCCGCCATCTCCTCGCTGGAGCGCAGATAGAACTCATTGGTGTCGAAGGTCAGCTTCGGGGCCGCAAGCGTCGACTTGGTCTGCACGCACAGGAGCGCCGTGTGGTGGTCGTAGTCCTCGCGGCGCAGGTAGTGCACGTCGCCGGTGCCGATCAGCGGACGGCCGAACTCACGGGCAAGCTTCTCAATCCCGGCGTTGGCCTTGTCCTGGTCGGCGATGCCGTTGTTCTGCAGCTCGAAGTAGACGTCCTCGGGCCCGTAGATCTGGATCAGCTCGTCGGCCACCGCCCGCGCCTCGTCCTCGCGGTCGGCGACCAGGGCCTGGCAGAAGCGCGAGGCCAGACAGCCCGTGAAGGCGATCACCCCCTCTGCATACCTGGCCATCAGCTCCGCATCGACCGTCGGCTTGCCGCGCTGCAGACCCTCCAGAAAGCCCGCCGAGCAGAGCTTCACGAGGTTCCGGTAGCCGACGGCGTTCTCAGCCAGCAGCGTCAGGTGGTGGCGCTTGCCGCGCTTGCTGCGGTCAGCGGTGACATAGACCTCACAGCCCTGGATCGGCTTGATCCCATGGCGCCTCGCGGCCTGGTAGAGCTCGACCGCCCCGTTCATGACGCCGTGGTCGGTGAGCGCCAGCGCGGGCTGGCCGAACGCGGCCGCGCGCTCCGCCAGGCGGTCGATCTTGGCGGCCCCGTCGAGCAGCGAGTACTCCGAATGGACGTGCAGGTGAGCGCAGGAGGCGGCCATGGGAGCACCGAGGATAGGCTCTCCGCCGGACGCCCCGCGGACCACAGCCCGCACCATGCGGGCTTTCCATCCGGCCGGCTCGCCGCTGCTTCGCCGGCCTCCCTCAACCTCCCAGGCAGCCAGAGCGAGCAAGCTGCGAGCGCAAGACCCACTCTGCTCGTTTGAGCTGGTTTGGGTGCGAGCCGTGAACCCTAACCGTGAGCTACGCCCTCGCTATCCCCCTGGCCGTCCTCGCGCGCGGGGTTCTGCTCGCGCAGGCGCTTGAGCGCCTGGTCCAGCCGCGCGAGCGAGATCTCGCCGGCCAGATCGGCTCCGGGCTCGGGCTCGCCGGCTCCGGGCTCGGGCTCGCCGGCCCCGGGCTCGGGCTCCGGCTGCTCCTGCGGGGCGGACGGGGCCGGCGCGGCCGCCGCCACCTGCCGGCGCCGCCGGAACAGCGGGCTCATTCGCGGTTGCGCAGCTGCCAGGCCAGCCGCGACTGCAGTGACCACAGCTCGATGAAGCCGGGCGCGGCCTCCTGGCTGAAGAGCCCGCCGGAGTGCGAGAAGCTCGCAAGCTGCGCGTCGTAGACGGCGTAGGGCGACTCGCGCGTCACCACCCGCGCCGAGCCCTTGTAGAGCTTCACGCCGATCCGCCCGGTCACGTGGGCGTTGGCGGCCAGCATGTAGGCGTCGAGGTCGGTCCGCAGCGGCTCCCACCAGAGGCCCGCATACACCAGGTAGGCCCACTTCTGGTCGAGCATCGCCTTGAACTGGTTCTGGTGGATGGTGCCGACCAGCCGCTCGAGCTCGGCGTGCGCGGGCAGCAGGATCGCCGCCGCCGGGAC
>JAJYHG010000067.1 GCA_021784895.1 Actinomycetes bacterium | reverse complement strand
ACGAGGGCCTGCTCGAGTTCCGTCGCGGCCGCGGGATCACCGTCACCGGCACCCGCGAGCAGAGCGACCTGCTCACCCAGGCGCACGAGCTGGTGAAGACAGCGCGTCGCAGTGGGTACCGCAAGAGCGAGCTGATCGCGATAATCGAGGCGATCGAGGGGTGAGTCTCTTGACGCAGCCGAGCGGGCCGGGACTACCGCCGACGGCGAGGACGCGCCCGCCTCGCCGGAGGTGCTCTTCAAGGAGGCACGCCGCCGCCGCAGACGCCGCTGGATGGCCGGCAGCACCCTCACGGCCGCCGCGCTCGCCTTCGCGGTTCTGATCCTCGGCGCCACTGGCGGGGCAGGCGGGGGAGCGGGCGGGCCCACACGCCGCCGTCCGTCCGGCGCGGGATCCGGCGCGAGCGTCGGGCATCCCACCGCCGGCAGGCTGTCCACCGGTGCCCCCGCAAACCAGGACTTCTACACCGGACCCGGCGCCTGGTGCACGCTCGCGCCCAGGAGCCGCTACCTGCCGGCGTGGTCGGGATGCGTGACGGCCCGGATCGCAGACGTGTTCGGCAACGGCAGCAAGGACCTGGTGCTGACGTATTCCCGCCTCGGCCACACGAGCGTCGGGGAGCAGCCGGCCGTGGGCAAACACGGCAGCGCCGCCAAGCTCTACCGCGGCGAGCAGGCGATGCTACGGATCATCACGCCCGTCGGCCGAATGAGCACCACACCGATCCGCTACACGTTCGCCGCGTCGAGCAGGGCCAAGCCACAGGTCGAGCGCGCATTCTCCGCCGCGATCGTCGCCGCGGCGCATGTGCGCACCGTGCCCGGCGAAGAGATCTTCCTGCAGATCCAGAGCACCTCGAGCGGCTCGATCGTCGAAGGTTACGGCGCCTACCGTGGGCGGCTGGTGCCCGCCGGCGCGCTACTCGGCGACGGCGGCGACTCGGGCGCGCAGTCCAGCTTCCAGTGCGTCGCCGGCAACCCGCCTCACGTGATCCAGCACGCCTATGTGCTGCTTCAAGGGATCAAGGTCTTGCACGGCATCACGATCTACGGGCGCTGGCAGGTGACCACCACCACCTACGCCTGGCGCGGGCCGCGGCTGGTCCAGATCTCCCAGAGCACCGCCAAGCGCCTGCTCGCCCCAAACGACAGCATTGGCAGCGGCTGCACCAGGGGCGTCACCTGAGACTCGGCCGCAGCCCCTCCGGCCCCGCTGCCAGGATCGGTTCGAGATAGTCGGCGTCGCGTTCAGTCCGGGCGATCGCAGCCGCCACATCTAAGGATCTGGTCCAGGTCGAGTCCGGATCGGACCCCCGGAGTCCTGGGCAGCCGCGAGCAGCGGGCAGCCGGCGACCACGCGCTTGCTCGTGAGGTAGACGGAGAAGCGCCGCAGTCAGACCTTCAGGCGCTCACCGGGACTGCCGGCGTCAACCGTCAGCGTCAGGACGGCCGCACAGACCGCGTCGACCTCGCGGGCGTAGAGCGCCTCCAGCAGCGCGCGACCTGGCCATCGCTCGCCGCCGGCGCCAAACGCACGGTGGGCCTGGCAGCCCGACGCTTTGCCGTCGTCCCGCGGAGCCGGCGCAGCGAAGTGCCGCGGTCGCTGCGCGCCGCCGCGCATCCGGGGTCAAAACTCAGGCGGCGCTGTCGAGCGCATGCTCGCGGCGGCGCTGCCGCCGCCACACCCACAGCCACATCAGCAGCGCCACGAGCAGGGCGACTGGCAGCGCCACCGCGAGCGCGATCAGGGCCACCCCAGCGGAGACGACCAGGACCCGCAGCGCGTCGTGGCTGGCCCGCCCGAGCGTGAAGAAGCTGCTGTTGTGGACCACCGGCAGGATCGGCAGCCCACCGGCGTTGATCTGCACGCTCACGTTGCTGTAGCTGATGCGGTGCTGGAGCGCAGCCAGCACCGCCTGCCAGTGCGCGATCTGCGCCGTGGCGAGCTTCAGCTGGGCGTCGATGCTGTCAATCTGCTGCTGCGTCGTCGCGGCCGCCAGCTGCTTGAGCAGCGCCAGGCGCAGGTCCTTGGCGTTGGTCAGCTGGCGCTCATCGGCGTTGTAGGCGCCGCTCACGTTCTGGCTGCCGTCGGTGCGGGAGCTGAGCGCCGCGAACTGCAGCCGCGAGAGACGGTTGAGCGCATCCTGCAGGTTGGTCGTGGGGAAGCTCAGCAGGAAGCTGGCGTAACCGCCGCCCGAGCTCGAGGTCCCGCTTGTGATCTGCGAGCTCTGCACGGTCCCGTGCTCGAGCGAGACCACGCCGATCACCTCCAGCGCTACCTGGTCGACGTGCTGGTTGGGCGTCGCCAGGCTGATCTGAGCCGACTGGATCTGCTTGGCGCCGGGGATCACAGGCGCCGCGGAGGTCGCATTGACGCCGGCCGTGTTGAAACTGCTCGTGCCGGAGGCACCGAGGCTGCTGGCGCCGGAGTTGGAGGACAGCGACGCGCCAGCGGACTTTGAAGGCGCGTGGACGGCGGGCGTCACCACAGGTGCCCCGAGCCCTTGGAAGCGTGGCTTTGACCCGGCGGGCGCACGGTTCGCATGCGCGTGCAGTACCAGCTGCGATGGCTGTGATGACCCGTGGCCGGTGAGAGCCCCGTTCCTCGAGGGGCTGGCAGGGCCTTGAGCGGAGAGCACGATCACCGCGGCGACACCCGCCGCCACCGCGGCGCTGGCCGGGCCTAGGACCCAGCGCAGCATCCGGCCAGGGCGGCGCGGCCGGCGGCCGGCCGCGCCGCCGGCCGCGCCGCCCTGGCGCCCGAAGCGTCGCTGCACGCGCGCGTCGAGCTCGCGGGCGAACTCCTCCGCCGGCCACTCGCGCACACTCGCGAGCATCAGCGCGACGTCGGAGTAGTCGCCCTGCTCGAATGGGATCTCGTCAGACGGGCGCATTCACAGCCCTCCTCAGCTTCTGGACGGCACGGTGAACCAGCGTGCCGGCGTTTGACTCGCTGACCCCGAGTACGTTTGCGAGCTCGGCGTTGGTCAGGCCGGCGTGGAACTTAAGCGCGATCAGCTCGCGTTCACGGGGAGAGAGCGCGCCCAGGGCTTCGCGCACCGCCTCGCGGCGCTGGGCGAGCTCCTCATCGTCGGAGCCCGGCTGCGCGAGCGTGTCACCCTCGAGCTCCTGCGGCTCAGCCACCAGGCTCGCGCTCCGCCGGCGGCGGCGCAGCTCGTCCAGCGCCGCGTTGCGCGCGATCCCGAACAGCCAGGCGCGCTCCTCGCCGCGGCGGCGGTCGAAGCTGCGCTGCCGGGCGTAGGCGCGCTCAAACGCCAGCGCGGTCACGTCCTCGGCGGCGCTGCGATCGCGCAGCAGCGTCAGCACATAGGCGTAGAGGTCGTCGCGGCTCGAGCGGTAGAGCGCCTCGAAGCGCTCCCAGCCCGCTCCCTTCTGCTCACGATCCGCCATTGCCAGAGGTGCCCTCACACCCCTACTACGCCGCGCACGCAGATTCGTCACAAGCCGGCCTCATTGCTGACACCCGGGCACCGCGCCGCCTCAGGCGCTCAGCGTGAGCCGCCGCGGGCCTTCCTGAAAACCGTGGGCTCGCAGCGCCGGGCCAAGCTGCGAGGAGACCGCGGGCTGAGCGTCGACGCGCTCGAGCGCGACCCGTCGCAGGCCGGCGCGGCCGGCGCGGACGTGCTGGGCGAGCGCCTCGAGCGCCAGCTCGAGGCGCTCGCCCCCGGCCGGCTCACGACCATCCACGAGCGTCCGCAGACTCCTGCCGCTGCGATCGAGGTAGAGCACCGGCTCGCCGTCGACCAGCACCACCTGGGCGCCCGCGACGCGAGCTGGAGCCTTGACACCGTCGCGCCTTGGCCACGGCAGCACCGCCCCGTAGGGCTGGGCGGGATCGAGCGCGGCCAGCACCAGCGCACGC
>JAJYHG010000088.1 GCA_021784895.1 Actinomycetes bacterium | reverse complement strand
GCGAGCCCAAGCTCGTCGGCGAGCGCGGCCACATCACGGTGCTGATCGGGGGAGACCAGCGTGATCCCGGTGCCGCTGGCGCCCGCGCGGCCGGTGCGCCCCACGCGGTGAACGTAGGTCTCCGAGTCCTGCGGCGGGTCGAAGTTGATCACGTGTGAGATGCCATCGACATCGATGCCCCGCGCCGCCACATCCGTCGCCACCAGCGTGTCGACCGCGTAGGACTCGAACTGGGCGAGCGCGCGCTCGCGCTGGGACTGAGTCTTGTTGCCGTGCATCACGGCGGTCGCGACGCCGGCATTGGCGAGCTTCTTGGCCAGCTTGTCGGCGCCGTGCTTGGTGCGCACGAACACCAGCGCGAGGTCGCGCTCGCCACCGAGGTGGTCGAGCAGCGCGTCGATCCGGGACTCGTGGGTCACCTCAACGAAGCGGTGCTCGACCGAGGCTGCGGCGCGGCGCTGCGCCGGCCCGTGCTCGTGGTGGGTGGCATCACGGGTGTAGCGGCGGGCGGTGCGGCCGGCCTCGCCGTCCAGCGTGGCGGAGAAGCAGAGTGTCTGGCGGGTGGCCGGGCAGAGTGCGACGATCCGGTCGAGCGCCGGGCGGAAGCCCATGTCGAGCATGCGGTCGGCCTCGTCGATCACCAGGGTGCGCACGTGCTCGAGGGTGAAGGCGCCGCGGGCGAGCTGATCCTCGAGCCGGCCCGGTGTCGCGACGATGATGTGGGACCGGGCTGCGGCCTGCGCCTGCTTGAGCAGGCCGACACCGCCGTAGACCGCTGAGATGCGCAGCGCCCGAGCCTGAGCTAGGGGCCGGAGGTCGTCGACGATCTGGGTCGCCAGCTCGCGGGTGGGAGCCAGCACCAGCGCCGCGGGACGGCGTGCTTCGGCGGCGGTCCGGTCGATCATCGGCACACCGAAGGCGAGCGTCTTGCCGGAGCCCGTGGGCGAACGCACGAGCACATCGCGGCCGGCGAGCACGTCGCCGATCACCGCCTGCTGGATTGGGAACGGCTCGGTGATATCGCGCTGCTTGAGCGCGTCAGCAACCGCGCGGGAAACGCCGAGGCCGGCGAAGGACTGCTTGGACATGTCTGCTCCTTGGCGGCTCCAGGTGGGGCCGCTGACGATTCGGGAGGCTGATTGGCTCACCCGAATCGCGCCCTGCGAGCGCGTCCACTGAAAGCAACTGCCTCACGGCCGACGGCGTCGGTCGTGGCCAGCACGGTAGCAGCGGTGCGCTGGCATCACGCAACACAGGGCGCGGGCGGTGATGGCGGATAGCCCTGGCAAGATTCGAACTTGCGTCTCGCCGGTTATGAGCCGGGTGCTCTGACCGCTGAGCTACAGGGCCGCGGCGAGCAACGTAGCTGAAACGGCGCACGCGTCGCGGTCAAGCCCTATCATCCCAGAGCGATGCAGCTGCTGATCGCCTCCGGGTTCCTCGATCTGGGCTTGGCGCCGAGTGCGTTCGGCGTCAGCCTGGCGCTGATCATCACCTTCGTTCTGT
This sequence comes from Actinomycetes bacterium, assembly GCA_021784895.1. Taxonomy (GTDB): domain Bacteria; phylum Actinomycetota; class Thermoleophilia; order Solirubrobacterales; family Solirubrobacteraceae; genus Palsa-465. The sequence goes on along the minus strand of JAJYHG010000088.1, from coordinate 2,399 downwards.
CGATCGGCGGGCTGGCGACATTCCTGATCGGGTACACGATCAGCCAGGTCATGGTCGAGCGCAAGCAGAACCAGGAACGCATTCGCGAGTACGATGCTCGCCACAGGTCCTGAAGCGGCGCCTGCCACAGTCGTATAAGCCGTATTGGAGCGGCGGGAAGGAACGGCGGCAGCCGACGTCGAATGAGACGCTGCCTATGAAGCACGCATCAGCCACCACCGCGGCGCCCGAGGCGCCCCATGGCCATCAGGCCCTCTCCGCTTACATCACGGCTCGTTTCGACGAGTTCTCGCGGTCACAGAAGGATGTAGCGCAGTACATCGTCGACCACCTCGACGAGGCAGCATTCCAGACGGCGGAGGAGCTTGCCCGCCGCGCTAACACCTCCTCGAGCACGGTCGTGCGCTTCTCGCAGGCGCTCGGCTTCGAGGGCTTCCCGGAGCTGCAGCAGGCGGCGCGCGATGAGTACCGGCGCCGCTCGGCCAGCGCCACCACGGAAACGCTCGGCTCGGGCACGCCGCTGTTCTCGCTCGATCACACCGAGTTCGAGTCGGCGCTCGCCGCCGACCACGTCAACGTCGAGGACACCGCCCACAAGCTGTCGCGCTCTGATGTCGAGTCGGCGATCGACGCGATCGTGAGCGCCCAGAAGGTGCTGATCGCGGGCACCGACCAGATGGCCTTTTTCGCCAGCTACCTGCGCCACCTGCTGATGCTTCTGGACGTGCGCGCCGAGGTCGTCGCGAGCCCGTCGCAGGAGGCGCTCGGGCGGCTCTCACGGATCGATGAGCGCACGCTCGTGATCGGCCTCTCCGCCGGCCGCGCCCACCCGCTGATCACGCGCACGATGAAGCTTGCCCGCCACCGCCGCGCCGCCACCCTCGCGATCACCGACGCGACCCTCTCAGAGGTCGCGCGCCTGGCCCGCATCCGGCTCTACTACTCCTCCAACACGCCCGCGTTTGTGCGCTCGCACGCGGCGCTGCTGTCGATCATCCAGGCGCTCGCCTACGGGGTCTACAGCCGCGACGCACAGCAGTACGACGTCCGCATCAAAGCCTTCCGGCTGAAGTGACGGATGCCGGCGGTCGCGCTCGACCGCCGGCTACCTGTACAGCTGCCTCGCAGTACGGCTGCCTCGCAGTACGGCTGCCTCGCTGCACCGCGCTCGGCCGCGTGCCGACAACTCTGCCGGGTCGCGGCCAAAGCTTCCGCCGCCGCGGCCAATGCCGCGAGGGTTACACTGGCACTATGAGCACCAACGGCCACATAACACGCGACGAGTCCACCTTCACGGTCAAGGCCGGCCTGGCGGAGATGCTGAAGGGCGGCGTGATCATGGATGTGGTCAACGCCGAGCAGGCGAAGATCGCCGAGGCGGCAGGGGCCGCGGCGGTGATGGCGCTGGAGCGCGTGCCCGCTGACATCCGCCGTGACGGCGGGGTGGCACGGATGTCGGACCCGGAGATGATCAAGGCCATCCAGGCGGCAGTCACGATCCCGGTGATGGCCAAGGCGCGCATCGGTCACTTCGCCGAAGCGCAGGTGCTGGAGGCACTCGAGGTCGACTACATCGACGAGTCAGAAGTGCTGACCCCGGCTGACACGGCCAATCACATCGACAAGTGGGCGTTCAAGGTCCCGTTTGTTTGCGGCGCCACCAACCTCGGCGAGGCGCTGCGCCGCATCGGCGAGGGCGCGGCGATGATCCGCTCCAAGGGCGAGGCCGGCACCGGCGACATCGTCAACGCGGTCACCCACCTGCGTAAGCTGCGCACTCAGATCCGCTGGCTGACCACGCTCGGGCCGGAGGAGCTCGCGGGCGCGGCCAAGGAGCTGCAGTCGCCACTGCCGCTTGTGCGCCAGGTGGCCGCCGACGGCAAGCTGCCGGTGGTGATGTTCTGCGCCGGCGGGATCGCCACGCCGGCCGACGCGTCGCTGGTCATGCAACTCGGAGCCGAGGGCGTGTTCGTTGGGTCGGGGATCTTCAAGTCCTCAAACCCCGAGCACCGCGCGCGCGCGATTGTGGAGGCGACGACCCACTTCAGTGATCCGGCGCGAGTCGCAGCGGCGTCGACCGGCCTGGGCGCAGCGATGGAGAGCATCGAGACCTCCAAGCTCGAGCCCGAGCAGCTGCTCTCGCCGCGCGGCTGGTGAGCGCCGGCGCGACTGCAGGCGGTCAGGCTGGTGCCGGCGCAGGGGCTGGACCGCTCGTCGGGATCCTGGCCATTCAGGGTGATTTCGAGGCGCACGAGCGGGTGCTGCACCGGCTAGGCACGGCCACGCGCCAGGTGCGTGTGCCCGCTGACCTGAAAGGAGTGGACGCGCTGGTGCTGCCCGGCGGGGAGTCGACGGTGATGACGCTCGGGGTGGAGCGCGAAGGGCTGGCTGAGCCACTG
>JAJYHG010000236.1 GCA_021784895.1 Actinomycetes bacterium | reverse complement strand
TCAGGCAGCCGCACGGTCTGCGCGAGGCGAGCGCTGGCCCCGTGGCGCGCGCCACCGTCGAGCCGGACAGCGCCGCGCCGGACAGCGCCGCGCCGGACAGCGCCGCGCCGGACAGCGCCGCGCCGGCTGCCCGCGCCGCAAGCAGGCCCACGGCCGACCCTGGGACCGCCGGCGCCCCGCGCGAGCAGGCGCGAGCCTGGAACGTGAACCCAGTCGTACGCCGCGGTGCCGGTCAGGTGATCCAGCTGGCCACCGGCGTGCAGTGGGAGCGGCTGGCACCGCCGACACCACAGGATGTGGACTTCCTGCAGGTCGCCTACCACCCCGGCAGCGAATCCTGCCCGCCGGACTCGCTGATGCGCCACTCGGGCCACGAGTACGGGCACATCATCTCCGGTCGTATGGGCGTGACGATCGGCTTTGACACCTACGAGCTGGGGCCGGGCGACTCGATCGCCTTTGACTCGACGATGCCCCACAGGCTGTTCGCGATCGGCGATCAGACGGTCGCGGCGATCTGGGTGGTCGTCGGGCGCCGCGGCGATGCGCGGCCCGGACACGTCCTGTAAGGGGCGCCACATGGCCCGCTACGCGGTGGCGCTGGACCAGGGGACGACGAGTTCCCGCGCGATCATCTTCGACCGCGGTGGCCGCGTGGTGGCGGCAGCCCAGCGTGAGCACGCCCAGATCTACCCGCAGCCAGGCTGGGTCGAGCACGACCCGGTGGAGATCTGGGAGTGCTGCCGGGAGCTGCTCGCGGCGGTGCTCGCGCAGGCACAGATCGCGGCCCGCGAGGTGGCCGCGCTGGGGATCGCCAACCAGCGCGAGACGACCGTGATCTGGGACCGCCGCAGCGGCCAGCCGGTCTGTAACGCGATCGTCTGGCAGGACACGCGCACCGAGGCGATCGTCGCCGAGCTCGCCTCCGAGGGAGGCGTCGACCGCTTCCGCGAGCTGACCGGCCTTCCGCCCGCTACCTACTTCTCGGGGCCGAAGGCGCGCTGGATCCTCGATCACGTGGCCGGTGCCCGTGCGCGCGCCGAGGCCGGTGATCTGCTGATGGGCACGGTTGACTCCTGGCTTGTGTGGAAGCTCACCGGCGGTACCGATGGCGGCCTGCACCTGACCGACGTCACCAACGCGAGCCGCACGCTGATGATGGACCTGCGCTCGCTCGCCTGGGACCACGCGGCGGCCGCCACGATCGGCGTGCCCGTGTCGATGCTGCCCGAGATCCGCTCCTGCAGCGAGGTCTACGGCCTGGTTCACGCCGGCCCGCTGGCCGGCGTTCCGATCGCAGGCATGATTGGCGATCAGCAGGCAGCCACCTTCGGCCAGGCGTGCTTCACCGCCGGCGAGGCCAAGAACACCTACGGCACCGGCAACTTCCTGGTGATGAACACGGGCGCGGAGCCGGTGCGCTCCACGGCGGGGCTGCTCAGCACGGTCTGCTACCGGCTGGGTGAGAAGCCCGCCGTGTACGCGCTGGAGGGCTCGGTCGCAGTCACCGGCGCGCTCGTGCAGTGGCTGCGGGACAACCTCGGGCTGATCCGGACCGCGGCCGAGGTCGAGCAGCTCGCCGCGACCGTCGATGACAACGGCGGCCTCTACATCGTGCCCGCGTTCTCGGGCCTTTACGCACCCTACTGGCGGCCCGACGCGCGCGGCGTCTTCGCCGGGCTGACCCGCTACGTGAACGCCGGTCACGTAGCGCGCGCCGCCCTGGAGGCGACCGCCTTCCAGACGGCGGAGATCTTCGTGGCCATGCAGGCCGACACTGGCCTCGAGCTCCCGGCGCTCTGGGCCGACGGCGGCATGGTCGCAAACGACCTCCTGATGCAGCTCCAGGCCGACATCCTGGGCGTGCCGGTGATCCGGCCGCAGGTGGCCGAGACCACGGCGCTCGGCGCCGCCTACTGCGCCGGCCTGGCGACCGGGCTGTGGCAGGGCGTGGATGAGCTGCGCGCCAACCGCCGGGAGGATCGACGCTGGCTGCCGCGCACGGACTCCGCCTGGCGCGCGCGGCGCCTGGAGGAGTGGCACCGGGCGGTTACGCGCACCTTCGACTGGGTTCAGTGATTGACGGCCGCCCGCGCGCCGGCCTGAAGCTGCCGTCTACCAGTTACCTCGCCAACCGGCCAAACGCGACAAACTGCCTCGCGCGCTCGAAGTCTGCTGAAAACACGCCGGTTTAGCGGCCGTGGCCAACAAACTGCCGGTCGCGCGCGCAGTTTGTCGCTTGTGACCGGGCTCCGGACGCCGCCGCGGACCATCAACGGCCCCTCGGGGACGCCCACCGGCACCCTCAGACGCGTGCGCACCGGCGGACCGCCACCACGGCGGGCAGATAGGCTGGGGGGATGCGGCGACTGACGACCGATGTGCTGGTGATCGGCGGTGGCGCCACCGGCGCCGGGGCCGCCTGGGACGCTGCGCTGCGCGGGCTCGACGTGATCCTGGTGGAGCGCGCGGACCTGGCCGAGGGCACCAGCGGCCGCTTCCACGGGCTGCTTCACTCCGGCGCGCGCTACGCCGTCAAGGATCCGCGGGCCGCGCGCGAGTGCATCGCCGAGAACCGCATCCTCAGGCACGTCGCCGCCGACTGTGTCGAGGACACCGGCGGGCTGTTCGTGACTACCCCCTGGGACGATCCAGCCTACGCCGACCGGCTGATCGGCGCCTGCGCCGCGACCGGAGTTGACTGTGAGGAGGTCACCACCGCGCAGGCCAGACGCGAGGAGCCGCGCCTGCAGCCCCGGATCACGCGCGCGCTCCGGGTTCCCGATGCGAGCATCGACATCTGGAAGACGGTCTGGGCGCTCGCGCGCGGCGCCGAGCAGCACGGCGCCCGGATCCTCACCTACCACGAGGTCACGGCGATCAGGCGCTCCGCTGACCGGGTCGTGGGGGCCGTGGTCCGGGATCGGCGCGGCGGCGAGCAGCTTGAGATCGAGGCGGCGGTGACGGTCAACGCCACGGGCGCGTGGGCGGGCGCCGTCGCGGCGCTGGCCGGCGCCGGAGAGGTCCGGATCTTCCCCGGCCGCGGGATCATGATCGCGATCGGCCACCGCCTGGTGAACACGGTCATCAACCGCTGCCAGATGCCCTCAGACGGTGACATCCTGGTGCCGATCCGCACCGTGTCGGTGATCGGCTCGACCGACCAGCAGACCGCCGACCCCGATGACCAGACCGTCCTGCAAACGGAGGTCGACCAGCTGCTCGACGACGGCGAGAAGCTCGTGCCGGGCTTCCGGCAGGCGCGCGCCCTGCGCGTCTGGAGCGGTGTGCGGCCGCTGTTTGAGGACGCCCGCAAGGACGCCACCTCGACCCGCGACGTGACCCGTGCGCACGCGCTGCTTGACCACCGCGAGCGCGACGGCATCGGCGGTTTCATCACGATCACCGGCGGCAAGGCGACGACCTTCCGACTGATGGCGCAGGAGGCAGTCGACGCGGTCTGCGAGATGCTCGGGCGCGACGCGCCGCCCTGCACGACCGCGCACGTGCCGCTGCCCGGCTCCGAGGCCGGCCCCAGCTACCAGCCCGGTGAGCGCCTGGCCCGCAAGGAACAGCACCTGCAGAGCGCCCAGATCGTCTGCGAGTGCGAGCTCGTCACCCGCGAGCAGTTGGAGCAGGCGCTCGCCCGCGACCCAGGCCAGAGCCTTGATGACCTGCGCCGCCGGCTGCGCCTGGGCATGGGCCCCTGCCAGGGAGGCTTCTGCATCTTCCGCGCCGCCGGGCTCCTGAACGCTCGCGGAGCCGCCGGCGCGGCGGCGGCAAACGGGGCGCTGCTTTCCTTCTTGCAGGAGCGCTGGAAGGGCCAGTGGCCGATCCTCCACGGCGACCAGCTGCGCCAGGCCCGCTTTGACGAGTGGGTCTTCCAGGGGCTGCTGGATGCTGGCCATCTGCCCGGCGGCCCGCTGGCCACCGG
>JAJYHG010000017.1 GCA_021784895.1 Actinomycetes bacterium | reverse complement strand
GCCCGAGCAGGCCTGGCGTGGGCCCGACTCCTTTGCGGCGCTGCTCCAGGCCGCCGCTCGCGCAGGCCTCGAGACCGGCGTGCTGCGCGGAGAGCGCGCGCTGCACCGCCCCGCAGACGTGCGCGCAGCGCTCGCCGACCCGCTGCTGCCGGATCCGGTGGCGCGCGCACTGCGTCACCGGGCAGAGGCTTGAGGCGAAGCCGGGGTGCCACGGGCGCTGCAGACACGCTCCCGCCGGCGCTAGTAACGTGCTGGTGGCGCTCTGCGCGGCGCTCTGGGGAGTGGTCTAACGGCAAGACACAGGTTTTTGGTGCCTTGAGATTCCGGTTCGAATCCGGACTCCCCAGCTGCTGCAGCGTGGCCCGGGCGGCCACGCTCCACAGCCAAGTCACATGTCGCTGACAGCCACGTAACACTGCGCGGGCGCCACCGCGACAAGGTTCCCGCTGGGTGACACGGCCACCCGGAGCACTCATCCGTGCCTGGCGTTCCTGGTGCTCGCGGTATCGCCGGCCCTGTTTGACCAGGGCAGCTCCTACTTCACGCTGCGCTACCTGCTTGAGGCCTTCAGCGGTCAGACCGCGGTGGCGATCGACAACTCGCTCTGGGTGAGCATCGCGGCGGCGGCGCTGGGCGTGGCCGCCGGCTTTCCGGTTGCCTGGCTGACGAGCCGGACGGCGCTTCCTGCCAGGGGGCTGATCAGCGCCGGGATGTGGCTTGTGCTGCTGCTGCCAAGCTGGCTGCAATCGCTGGGCTGGATCAGGATCGTGCAACTGGATGGGGTGATGTACCGGCTTGGCTTTGACCTGCCGGTGGTCACGCACGCGATCCTTGGGCCGTTCGGTGTGGTGCTCGTGCTCGGGATCCGCAACGTGCCGTTCTCCTACCTGGCCATCAGCAGCGCCCTGGCCGGCATGGGTCAGGAGTTCGAGGACGCCGCCCGGGTTCATGGCGCCTCGCGCCTTGGCGCGATCCGGGTGCTCGCGCCGGTCATTGCGCCCGCGATCCTGTCCGCGGTGGCGATCGTCTTCGCTGAGGACGGCGAGCAGCCCGTGGCGCCACTGGCAGCTTCCGCGCTGCCCACGGGCAGTGGCGCTGGCACGCCCGGCGACGACTGGGGCCAGCCGGCGGGAGGGGCTTTGCCCGGGCGGGCCCCAGGTGTGCGCGACACCCACTAGCATCAGCGCACGTGAGCGGACCTGTGGTTGTGATCCTCGCCGCGGGGCAGGGCACGCGTATGCGCTCGCGCACCCCCAAACTGCTGCACGAGGTCTGCGGCCGCCCGCTGATCGGCTGGGTGCTGGACGCGGCCAAGCGGGCCGCGGCCAGCAGGATCATCGTCGTCGACAGCCCCGACCGGCCACTCGCGCCGGTGCTCGGGGACGGCGTCAGCTGCGCGGTGCAGGAGCAGCCGCTCGGGACCGCAGACGCGCTGCGGGCGGCGGCGGGGCTGATCGCGCCCGAGGACAGCGTCGTGGTCTTGAGCGGCGATGTCCCGCTGATCAGGCCACGGACCATCTCAGCGCTCGTGGAGGCGCGCGAGCAGGCCGGCGCTGCGGCGACGCTGCTGACGGCGACGCTCGCTGACCCGAGCGGTTACGGCCGCGTCGTGCGCGCCGCGGACGGCAGCGTGGTCAAGGTGGCCGAGACCAAGGCGCCAGGCGACGCCACCGCCGCGGAGCTCGACATCCATGAGGTCAACAGCGGCGTGTATGCCTTCTCGGGAGCGGCGCTCTTGCCGGTGCTCGAGCTGGTGGGCAACGCCAATGCGCAGGGTGAGCACTACCTGCCGGACGTGGTCGCGCTGCTGGGCAGGCTCGGGCAGACCGTCACCGCACGCGAGCTCGACGACGTGGAGGAGACGTTCGGTGTCAACGACCGTGTGCAGCTCGCGGGCGTGCGGGCGGTCGCGCAGCGGCGGATCTGTGAGCAGCTGATGCGGGCCGGGGCGACGATCATCGACCCCGGCCGCACCGTGATCGACGCCGGCGTGACGCTGGCGGCCGACGTGGTGATCCATCCCGGCTGCGCCCTGCACGGGTCAACCAGCGTGGGGGAGGGGTCGGTGATCGGACCGCACAGCACGCTGCGCGACGTGACCGTCGGGTCCGGGTCGGCGGTCGTCCACAGCCACGCCGTCGGCGCTACGGTCGGAGACGCGGTCAGCGTCGGGCCGTTCGCTGTCCTGCGGCCCGGAACCGTGCTCTGCCAGGGTTCCAAGGCGGGAACGTTCGTGGAGATCAAGAACTCAGAGGTCGGCGAGCGCAGCAAGGTGCCGCATCTGAGCTACATCGGCGACGCCACCATCGGCGAGGACACGAACATCGGCGCCAGCACGATCACCGCGAACTACGACGGCTACCAGAAGCACCGCACGACGATCGGCTCGCACGTCCACACACACGTGCACACCACGCTCGTGGCCCCGGTTGAGATCGGCGACGACGCCTATGCCGGTGCCGGCTCCGTGATCACCAAGGACGTCCCGCCCGGGGCGCTCGGGATCGCGCGCGAGCGCCAGCGCAACATCGAGGGGTACGCGCAGCGGGTGCGCGAGCGCGAAGAGCGACCGCGGCCGGAGGAGGAGGGAGTCCCGGACCAGCGCTGAGCTGGCGCGGCGGAGCACGTCATCCACCTCTGCGCGTACCATCCGGTAAGCGATGAGCGTGGTGGAGATGCCCTACGGATCCAGCGAGCTGCGAGCCGATCCGGGTAAGCGCCTGATGCTCTTCTCGGGCCGGGCCAACCGCGCCCTGGCGGCGCGGATCGCGGACCGGCTGGACGTGGCGCTCGGGCAGGTGACGATCAAGACCTTCGCCAACGGCGAGGTTTACTGCCGCTATGAGGAGTCGGTGCGCGGCGCTGACGTCTTCATCGTGCAGCCCACGTGCGCCAACGCGAGCGAGGGTTTCAGCACCAACGACGCGCTGATGGAGCTGCTCGTGATGGTCGACGCCGCGGTGGGGGGCTCCGCGCACCGTGTGATCGCGGTCACGCCGTGGTATGGCTACTCGCGCCAGGACAAGAAGTCGGCGCCGCGCGAGCCGATCAGCGCCAGGCTGGTGGCGCGCATGCTCGAGTCCGCCGGCATCGACCGGATCCTGACCATGGACCTGCACGCGGGGCAGATCCAGGGCTTCTTCCAGAAGCCCTGCGACCACATGACGGCGCTGTTCATCCTCACCCAGTACTTCATGGACCTGGGGCTCGATGACCTGGTGGTGGTCGCGCCCGACGCGGGCCGGGTGAAGCTGAACACGCGCTTTGCGGCGAAGATGGGCGCTGACCTGGCGATCCTCAACAAGGAGCGCCCCGCCCAGGAGCGCGCCGAGATCACCTATGTGATCGGTGATGTGCGCGGCAAGACCGCCCTGATCGTCGACGACATCATCGCCACCGCGGGCACGCTCCGTGTCGCCGCCGAGGCGGTGAAGCAGGCCGGCGCCCGCCGTGTTTACGTGGCTGCCACGCACGGGCTGTTCTCGGGCGACGCCTTTGAGAACCTGGTCGCGGCTGGCTTTGAGCAGGTCGTCGTGACCGACACCGTGCCGCTTCCGCCCGGCGCGCCGCAGTTCATCAAAGTGCTCTCGGTCGCCGACCTGCTGACCAGCTCGATCCGCCAGATCTTCACCGGCGGGTCGGTGTCGGACGTGTTCGGCGGCGAGAACCAGCTGTTCTGACGCTGTCGGGCAGAGCCATCGTGCGGCGGCCAGATCCGAGCGCTTCGCGCTTTCAGAGTCGCTGCCCAGAGCGTCACGGCGGCGGTAGTGTTAGCGGCAGCCGCGTGGTGCTTGCAGCGGCAATGCCAGACAAGCAGGAGGCAGGGGAAGATGGCGAGACGAAGGTCGTTCACCAGCCAGCTCTACCGGGCCGCGAGGATGTCGAACAACATCAGCTCGCTCATGTCCGGCAACCCAAGGCGCGTGGTGCGGCGG
>JAJYHG010000053.1 GCA_021784895.1 Actinomycetes bacterium | reverse complement strand
GGCTGACGTGGAGCCGCTGTTTGCGCAGACTGTCCACAAGAGCCAGGGCTCGGAGTTCGACGTGGCCGCCGTGCTGCTGCCCGAGCCCGGCTCGCCGCTGCTCACGCGCGAGCTGCTCTACACCGCCGTCACGCGCGCCCGCCACACGCTCGTGCTGGCCGGCAGCGAGCAGTCGGTGCGTGAGGCGCTCGCGCGGCCAGCGGGCCGCGCGAGCGCCCTGCGCGAGCTGCTGTGGGCGCCTACGCCCGCCTGAGCGTCAGCGCCGCCGCTGCCAGCACTCGCTTTGAGACCAGGCCCGGCCTGGCCCAGCCGAGCCCGGCGAGGTCGTGGTCGACCAGCACCTGCCCCTCAACGTGCAGGTGGTCGCCGTGGGCGATCGCCTGGGCCTGGAAGTGGAGCTGGATCTGCCTGCCACAGACCGCGAGCGTGCCGGTGACGTCGAGCTGCTGATGCCCGCCCGGAGCGAGGCGCTCGAGCTCGAAGGTCAGCTCCGGGTAGCGGGCCGTGTCAAAGTAGCCCGGGCCGCGCAGGCTGCGGTCGCGCCGCGCAAGCCGGGTCTGGATCGACGCCGCCTCGATCCTCAGCTCACCGCTGGTGGTCCCGTCCGGCCCGGCCCGCAGTTCACCCCGGAAGCGCTCAAACAGGCCGTGCACCGGTAGCAGGCCAAACAGCGCCCGCGCGGTGAACACCACCTCGCTGCCACCCGGATCGACACGCCAGATCCCGGACGGCAGGCGGTCGAGGATGAGCGCGTGGTCGTGGTCGTCGGCCATGGCGCCGCAGTCTCCCACAGCGGCGCGCGGGCGGCGATCTGCGCGGGGGGCCGGGCCTACCATAGGCCGCCATGTGGGATCTGCAACCGACGCTTCAGGGAAGGATCGTGCGGCTCGAGCCGCTCGCGCGCCGGCACCGCGACGGGCTGCTCGCGGTCGCGCGCGACGAGCGCATCTGGGAGCACTGGTCGTTCAATCCGGCGCGCAGCGAGCAGGCGTTCGACGCCTGGCTCGACGGCTGTGTGGCTGCGGCAGCCGCCGGCAGCGAGAGCCACTTCGCGACCATCCTGCTGGCCACCGGCGAACCGGTCGGGTCAACCAGCTTCTGCACGATCTGCGAGCAGGACCGGGGAATCGAGATCGGCTGGACCTGGCTCACACCGGCGGTCTGGGGCACCGGCGTCAACACCGAGGCCAAGTTCCTGCAGCTGCGCTACGCCTTCGAGGCGCTCGGCGCCGTGCGCGTGCAGTGGGACACCTACGCGACCAACGCCCGTTCGCGGGCGGCGCTCACCAAGCTCGGGGCGACCTTTGAGGGCGTGCTGCGCAACTACTCGATCCGCCAGGCCGACGGCCGCCCCGTCTCCTCCGCCTTCTACTCTGTGACCGACGATGAGTGGCCCACCGTGCGCGCGAGCCTGACCGCCAGGATCGCGCGTGCGAGCGGTAGCTGAGCAGCCCAACGTCATGCTGCGTCCCACCGGGGACGGGGACGCGCAGGAGGTGGTGCTGGCCTTCCCGTATGACGGGCACCTGGTGGCCGCCGTGCGCACGCTGCCGGGGCGGCGCTTTGACTGGGACCGGCGCGAGTGGTCGGCACCCGCGGACGGCTGGGTCGCCGCCAAACTGTCCGCGATCCTCGCGGCGCGGCCCGAGCTGCGGCGCAGCGCGGAGTTCGATGCCTGGCTCGCGGCCACGGAGCGCCGCTGGGTGGGACACGTGCGGACCGCCCGCTACGACGGCCGTGGCTGGTTCGCGCTCGACACGCTCGCCGGCGAGCCGCCGCAGGCGCTGCGCGAAGGTGCGGTCAAGCTCGGCGGGCGCTGGCTGGTGCCGCTGTCGCCGTCGCACGCAGCCGCAATCATGGAGCTGCCAGACCCCCACCTCAGCCTCGGCGCGCGGCGCTGCATCGAGGCGATCGAATGTGGCGAGCGGCCTCCGGCCGCTCGCCTGATCCTCACTCGCGGCGTGGCCGGCGAACGGCTGACGCTCGAGACCTTCTGGGATCCGGACGTGCAGGCTGCCTTCCAGCAGCTGCCGGGCGCAGCTGGCGGCGAGCTCAAGCTCGACCCCTGGATCGCCGACCAGCTGGACGCCTTCCTGGCCCTGCACGGGGTCGAGGTAACGCCCGCCGCCGGCGAGGCAGTCGAGCGGATGGCCGCTGAGGCCCGCGCCGCGCAGCGCGCGGTCGCGGCCTCGCGTGCGACCAGCGCCGAGCCGATCGCCGAGGTCGCGGCGCGGCTCGGCGGCGAGCTGTCACCGTTTCAGTGGGTGGCGGTGCGCTACGCGCTGCAGGCACGGCGCACCTTTCTCGCCGACGAGCAGGGGCTCGGCAAGACCGTCGAGGCGCTGGCGGCGCTCGAGGCCGGCGGCGCCTTCCCCGCGGTGGTGATCTGCCCGGCGTCGATGAAGCTCACCTGGGAGCGCGAAACGCAGCACTGGCTCCCCCACCGGACTGTGGCGGTGCTGAGCGGGCGCGCGGGGGGCGCTCTGCCGCAGGCTGACATCCTGATCCTCAACTACGAGATCGTCGCCGGGCGTCTGGCAGCGCTCGTGGCCAGCGGGCCACGAGCGCTGGTGGCCGATGAGTCCCACTACTGCAAGAACCCGGCCGCCAAGCGCACGCGGGCGGTGCGATGGCCTGAGGCTGGCGCTGACCGGGACGCCGGTGATGAACCACGCCGATGAGCTGATCGCGCAGCTGCGGGTGATCGGGCGCCTGCATGAGTTCGGGTCGGGCGCGAGCTTCAGCCGCCAGTTCGAGGGCGAGCTCTCCGAGGAGCGCCTGCACTGGCACCTGCGCCGGCACTGCTTCGTACGGCGGCTGAAGTCCGAGGTGCTGGTGCAGCTGCCGGCCAAGCGCCAGGTGGTGGTGCCGGTGGCGCTCAACAACCTCGACGAGTACCGGCTGGCGGAGGATGACGTGGTCGCCTGGCTGCGCACCCAGCCGCTCGACCTGAAGGTGCTCGGCGCCAAGATCGCGGCGGCGCTGCGCGCGGAGCGCCTGGCACAGCTGACGGCGCTGCAGCGGCTGGCGGCGCGCGGCAAGCTGGCGGCGGCGCTGACCTGGATCCACGACTTTCTCGCCTCGGGTGAGCCGCTGGTCGTCTTCTGCCGCCACCGCGAGGTGCAGCAGGCGGTGATGGAGCGCTTCCCGTGGGCTCTGCACATCTTCGGCGATGACGGTGTGGGCGCCCGGCAGGCGGCTGTGGACGCCTTCCAGCGCCCGGACGGGCCGGCGCTGATCGTCTGCGCCACACGGGCGGCGGCGCAGGGGATCACCCTGACACGGGCCTCGAACGTCTGCTTCCTCGAGCTCGAGTGGACCCCGGCGATCCACGACCAGGCCGAGGACCGCTGCCACCGGATCGGCCAGCGCGACGCGGTGTGTGCGTGGTATCTGCTGGCGGCAGAGACGATCGACGAGACCATGGCGCGGCTGATTCAGCGCAAGCGGCAGGTGATCGACGCGGTCACCGACGGGCGCGAGCTGCCGGACGGCGGCCTGATCGACGGGGTCGTACGCGAGCTGCGGGAGGGCAGGCCGTTCCGTCACCTGCACGCGGTCGCGCTCGACAGTGGCGCCGAGGCGTCGCTGGCGGGCGGAGCGCAGAAGCGCTGGCGTAAGTCGTGAGCCCTAAGGTGTGAGCGCGCCGGGGGCGGATCAGGCGCGGTTCACGGAGATCCTGAAGACCGCCTCGAAGCGCTCACCTGGCTCCACCCAGCGCAGGCCGTCGCCGGAGATCAGAGCGTTGATGGGGGCGGTCATCGGCTCGAAGCAGATGAACTGTGAGCCGGCGGGCGCATATACCTGCGCCACCGGGTAGCCGGCGACGTGCGTGAGTGTCAGGCGCCGGTGCTCGTCGGCGACCACAAACGCGGGCTGCTCGCCCGTGAGCGCCGGGAAGCTCGCGTCAAAGGTGCGGTCGGCGAGCGGGCCGTCGAGCTGGCCCGGGGCGACGGCCACGAGCTCGCCGGCCGGCAGCATGCGCTCGTCGAGCAGCGCCTGACCGGCCACCGGTAGCTGGAGCTGCCAGGCGCGGCGGTCGCAGCCGGGCAGCGTCAGATAGGGATGAAAGCCGAATGAGACTGGCACCGCCGCGTCGCCAGTCGGTTGCACCGAGAGCGTTACCGTCAGCGCGGTGCCGCTGACGGTGGCCGCGTAGCGCACGATGTGAGGCAGGGGCAGGACGGCCATGTACTCGGGCACGCTGCCGAAGTCAAGCTCGGCGGTGAGCGTGTCGCTGTCTGCGGCGGCGAGCAGCCAGTGGGGACTCGCCGCCAGCAGGCCATGGATGGCGGTGCCGGTCGCAGCGTCGCGGTGGACGATCGGCGAGCCGGGGTCGAGCGCCACGCGGCGCTCGCCGAGCTGGAAATCCCAGGCGCTGAGGCGGTTCGCCCAGGGGTAGAGCAGCGGCAGCGCGAAGGTGAAGCCGCGGCGCGCGTAGCCATCCAGCCCGTCGCCCTGGTGCAGCAGCTCCTCGCCTTGGTGACGCAGCGAGCTGGCGATCATCCCGAGCCGTGGGACAAACGTCGCCTCAAAGGCAGCTTCGCGGTCGGCGATGGTGATCGCCTCCCGGTGCGGGCCGTTGGTCACTCGAACTCAGGCGGCGAGCCGGTGGCGGGGTTGTCAACTCCGTGCGGCGTTGCTTCGCCGCGCTGGGCACCGGCGGCTGGCGCCCCAGCGTCAGCCGGGGTGTCCGCGTCGCCCGGCTTGGCGAAGCGCTCGACGCCTTCGCTGACGCGCTCCCCGACCTTGGCGATCTTGCCGGCGTACTTGCCACTGGTCTTGCTGTTGGCCGCCTCGCCCACGACCTGGACGGCGCCCTGGATCCTGTCCTTGTTATCGGCAACCGCCTGCTGAGCCTGGTCGCGCAGCCCCTTGAGCTTATCCCCGAATCCCATGACCGTTCCTTTCAGTGGTTGGCAGTGCAGACCGGCAACCAGGTTACGCTCCTCGCTGCCTCGCTGCCGGTGGCGAGAGCCAGACACGAGGCCGACGCGGTCGCCTCAGGGTGTGGCCTCGGCGTCTGCCGGCCGGCGCCAGCCCGGTCCGCCGCCCACGACCAGCGCCAGCGCCACCGCGACCGCGATCAGCACGAGCCCGGCCCCGGCGAGATAGCCGCCGAGCGCAGTGGTCACCGTGGCAGCGTGGCGGTGGACGGCGGGGCGAGAGACGACCAGACGCGGGCCGGCGCCAGCGATGATCAGCGCCGCCACCCCAAGACCCAGCAAGAGGTAGGGGACGTGCCGCCTGGGGCCTGGGGGCTCAGCCGCGAGCGGCGCGAGCAGCGGCGCGCCCGCCGCAGCCATGCTCGCCGCCCTACGGCGCCGCTGCTCGCGCAGGTAGAGGCCCGCGAGCGGTGGCAGCACCACCAGCCCCATCAGCACGAGCGGCGCGCCGAAGCTCACGGCTCAGTGGGCGGTCGCGTCATCGACGTTGGCGTCGCCGGCGCGGACGCTGAGCACGCCGTCGAGTGCGCTGAGCTCCGCCGACAGGTGCGCGACCGAGCCACGCCCGCGGAGCGCCAGCCGGACCGTGACGGTGCGCCCTGGTCCGCCGGCCGCCCGCTCCCCCTCGCGCTCCACAAACAGGTCCGCGATCGCAAACCCCGAAGCTGAGCACTCGGCAACCAGCTTGCGCAGGATCCCGGCGCCGTCCACATATGTGATCAGCAGCGGTGAGCTGAGCGCAGCTGACCCCGGCAGCCGGCGGGTGATGTAGGGATAGCCGGCTGAGACGAGCAGGTAGGCGACGGTGCCTGCGACCGCCAGCACCGGCAGATCGCCGCCAGCGGCCAGCCCGATCGCGGCCGTGGTCCAGATCCCGGCGGCCGTGGTCAGCCCGCGCACGCTGTTGCGCTGCTTGAAGATCAGCCCGCCGCCGATGAAGCCGATGCCGGAGACGACCTGGGCGGCGACACGCGAGGGATCGAGCACGACGATGTTCGTCACGACCACGTCAGAGAAGCCGTACGCACTCACCAGCATCAGCAGCGCCGAGCCGACCCCGACCAGCGCGTAGGTGCGCATGCCGGCCTGCTTCTGGCGGATCTCGCGCTCGACTCCGATCACCGAGGAGAGAACCAGCGCCAGGCCGAGCCTCCAGAGCAGGTCCCACTGTGAAATGTGCATTGGGTCAACCTACATACCTTTGCGTGTATCGCCAAGTAATCGGCTGATGATCGCGGACCGCGTCTGGATGCGCCACGCCAAGGCGGGCGAGATGTGCGAACGCCTCAACCGCCTGTACCTTGTCGGTGGCTTGTCCGTGGCAGCAGGGCCACGACGAGCTGCCAACCTACTCGTGGAGAGGGTCAATGCTTTCTGTGACGGATGACGGACGCGACCGCTGGGGCGTGATTGGCACCTACGCGCTCGCCGGTGCGGCCAACCAGATGCTGTGGCTGACGTTCACGCCGATCACGACACCTTCGGCGCAGCACTACGGCGTGAGCGCGAACGACATCGGGCTGCTGGCGGAGATCTTCCCGCTGCTCTATGTGCTGCTCGCGGTCCCGGCCGCGTCGCTGCTCGACCGCTGGTTCAGGCCGTCACTGGCCGCTGGCGCCCTGCTGACCGCGCTGGGCGGAGTGGTGCGGCTCGGCGGTGACACGTTCGCATGGGCGCTCGGCGGCCAGGTGATGATCGCGGTCGGGCAGCCCCTGATCCTCAACGCGGTGACCGGCCTGGCGAGCGGTTACCTGAGCGAGCGCTCGCGGCCACTCGGGATCGCGGTCGGCTCCGCCGGGATCTTCCTGGGCATGCTGATGTCGCTGGTGCTGGGCGCGGCGATCGGCGGGGCACACCTGCACGCGCTGCTGGTGGTCGACGCCGCGTTTGCGGTGGTGACGACGCTGGCGATGCTCGGCGCTTTCGCGCTCGCGCCGGCGATGCGCGTGAGCGGTGACGTGACCGGCCTGTTCGGCCTCGGCACCGTCTGGCGCGAGCCCGGGATCCGCAGGCTTGCGATGATCTCGTTCGTCGGCTTCGGCCTGTTCATCGCGCTCACCACCTGGTTGCAGACCCTGCTCAAGCCGGCCGGGATCTCGGCCTCAACGGCCGGCTGGGTTCTGGTCGGCGCGGTGGTCGCGGGCGTGGTCGGCTCGGTCATCCTGCCGCCGCCGGTGATCCGCGCCCGGCGCGACCACCTGCTGTTCCGCGCCGCGGGTCTTGCGACCTGCAGCGCGTGCGTGCTGTTCGCGGTCTGGAAATGGGTGCCGGCGGTAGCGGCCGGGGCGGCGCTGATCGGTTTCTTCATGCTCGCGGCGCTGCCGGTGATCCTCGAGATCGCCGAGCGCCGCGCCGGGCCGGCGGGGACGAGCGCCACGGCGCTGATCTGGCTGTCGGGCAACGCGGGCGGGATCGTGATCGCGCTGCTCGTGCAGGCGGTCGTGCATGAGCCGCTGGTCGCGTTCCTGCTGATGGCGGTGATCGCGGCGGCGGTGCTCTCGGTCGTCTGGCAGGGGTCACTCTCAGGCGAGCTCGACGCGGTGGCCCCCGATCTGCGAGCCGCGAGCTGACGCCGGCGCCGACGTGCCGTGGTGGCGGGTGGCGGGGTCAGTCCAGGCTCTGCGCGCTCAGCAGGTCGCGCTCAGCAGGTGTTAGACGGAACCGCGACGCCGACGCCGCTGCTCGGAGCGTCGACCACCCCCGTGCTGCCCTGCAGCACAGCGCCCAGATGCACCACGAACCAGTACCCGCGCCAGGAGATCATCGAAGCGATACCCAGCGAGTGCAGCGCCCCGCCCTGCTCATAGACGAGCCGCGAGTTGGGCGTCTCCCAGTACTGGTAGCGGTTCTCGCATACGTTGACGGCCACGAGGTGAGCAAAAGAGGCAGGGACATAGACGCGCACCAGCCTGGCAGTGGCAGCCCCAGCGCCGAGCAGCGCGTGCGCCGCTTTGAGGTCCGCCGCGTACTCGCCGACCAGGCGCTGGCGCCAGTCGGCCTGCGGGTCATAGATCGCCTTGACCTGTACATAGGCACCCTCCGGGAAGAACGCGGGCATCGCGGGCCCGAGCCGCCCGGTTTGGATCCCGGCCCACAGCGCCGCCATCTCACAGCGGAAGGCCGCGGTCGCCGTCGCAGGCAGCCGCAGCGTCTGTGGCAGTCCTTGAACCCTGCGCCCCGGGCAGGCGGCGAGCTCCCGGCGCCGGATCGCGGCGGCTGACGGCGTCCCCACGCTAGGCTTCGAGCGCCGTCCGGGCGCATGGGCCTTGACGGTGCGATGGCGGCGGGCGGCGGCAACTGGCCGGCGATTACCGGCCTCAACTGAGCGCGGCGAATGGGGAGCCACGGCTATTGCGAAGACGACCACGAGCAGCCCCACCAGCACCAATGCAGGCAGTGGGCGGCGAGCTGTACGCGCGGTGGCGGGCGATTGGCGGCGAGCGCGCTGCGATGACCGGCCGTTACGGTGGCGATCAGCCGGCAACTGGCGTGGTGGCCGTCAGCACGCAAGCCTCCGCGAAGATGCGGCTGACCTGCACGTTCTCATAGCCCGCCTCGCGGACGACGGCCTCCCAGCGTGAAGCGGTCATCGGCTTTTCGCGGACGCGCAGAGAGAAGCGCACAGCGTTCTTCGCCAGGCGCCACCAGCCAGCGGGACCACGCACGAGAAAGGCCCTCGCCTTGGAGGCGATGATCGCGCGGTCCTCGGCACTGGCACCGCGGCCAAACATCATGTCCCCGATCACGAGCCGGCCGCCCGGCCGCAGCCAGGTCAGGCACCTTCGGAGCACGAGCACCTTGTCGGCGTCGCGCAGATGGTGGAGGGCGTAGTTGGTGACCACCAGATCGACGCTGGCGCTGGGCAGCTCCAGGGCTTCGATCGGCGATGCGACCGTCTTCACGTTATCGATGCCCTGTTCCCGCGCCTTGGCGTCCAGGCGCTCGAGCGAGGGAGCGCTGATGTCCACCGCAATCACGTGTGAGCAGCCGGGAGCCAGCGGCAGCGTCACCTGCCCGGAGCCACAACCAAGGTCCAGCGCCATCTGGGATCCAGTCACCTGGCAGGCGTCGAGGACCGCCGCAACCACCTGCGACAGTCCGGCTGAGCCGGCCACGTCCCAGCTCTCGGCGCGGCTATCCCACAGCTGACGCTCACGCTTGGCCGAGAGCGCCTGGGCGCGCGTCATCTCGCGGGCGCCGACCGGCGGCGTCACGACCTGCTGCGCGCCGGACTGGCCACCTGCCTCGTCAGCCACGGCAGCCTCGCCAGCCACGCTGACGAGCGAGCCGGCGGTTGCAGGTTCGTGTGCGTCGGATGAGGGGTGAGGGCTCGTCATTGCTAGGCTGCGACGCACAACGCGCGCGCACAAGCACAGGTATTCCCGCAGAACCACCGGCTAGTGTGAGGCAATGCTCCCAGACCAGGGTCAAGGAAGGTTTAGCACGTCATGAGACCTGCCTTACCTTCGTGTCGGCACGGTTCACTACCCTCCAGTCGGCAATGAACGATTCCGACCGAAGAGCGTGGCGGGATCAG
Source organism: Actinomycetes bacterium (assembly GCA_021784895.1). Classification (GTDB taxonomy): domain Bacteria; phylum Actinomycetota; class Thermoleophilia; order Solirubrobacterales; family Solirubrobacteraceae; genus Palsa-465. The sequence continues at coordinate 9,150 of JAJYHG010000053.1, read as the reverse complement.
GGCGAGCACCGCACCAGTCGCGCACGCCGATCGGAGCGCAAGCGCGCCGTCCGCAGGCGACGCATGACCGCACTGCTGAGCCTGTTCGTTGTCGGCGTGGTGGTCGCCGCAGTGACGGTGCGCGCCGTGGCATCCAGACAGACCGGGCGTTCGGCGGCCAGCAGCACGCGAACCAGCGCCGGGGCAAACGGTGCGCGCTCGGCCACCGGTGGCGGCAGCAGCGGCGGCGCCAGCGGGAACGGCGCCAGTCGCAGCGGCTCCTCGACCCACCCCGGGCAAACAACCTCTGGCAGCGGGGCCGGTAGCTCCAGCCATGGCGCCACCACAGCGCCAGGCGCCGGCACTGGGCCTGGGGCCCGGCAGACCGCCAACACCCCGGTCTGGAGGGTCGCCTGGGGATCTGCCATGGCCTGGGCGCAGCCCGGGGTCACGATCGACAACACGACCGTGCGCGAGCTCGCCACAATCCCGATCGGCGGCAGCGCCGTGCGCGTGCGGATATCAAACCTCTTTGGCAACGCGCCGCTCGAGATCGGCCAGGTGACGGTCGGGCGCTCGGTCGGCAATGCGAACGTGGCGGCGGGGTCGATCAGGACGGTCCGGTTCTCTGGTGCCACCAGCGCCGTTGTACCGGTCGGCGGCGTGCTCACGAGCGACCCGGTCCGCTTCGCCGCGAGGCACGGAGAGACCCTGGCGGTGAGCATCTACGTGATTGCCCCAGACCTGGTCACGGTGCACCCCTACGGCAACCATGGCCCGGTTTCGTTCGCAACCTACAACGGCACTCCGGACGAGACCGTTCAGGCCAGCGGCGCGCCCTTCGTCTACTGGAGCGTCTGGCCGCGCCTGCTGGACGCGGTGGACGTGCTGACCAGGCTCCATGCCGGCTCGATCGTAGCCCTCGGCGACTCGATCACCGACGGCTTCAACGCCACCACCAGCTGGACCGACGTGCTCCAGCAGCGGATCGACCTGCTGCCACGCGCCGACCGTGCGGCGGTCATAAACGAAGGCATCACCGCCAACACGCTCGATCCCATGAGCGACAACTACTCCAAGACCGGCGGTGGTCCCGCTGGTCTCACGCGCCTGCGCCAGGACGTTCTCTCGCTACCCGGCGTGTCGACGGTGATCGTCCTGCTCGGCACCAACGATCTGTATTTCGGAGCCACAGCTGCCCAGGTGATCAACGGCCTCAGCCGGCTGGCCGCGATCGCACACCGCGCCGGCCTCAGGGTGATCGGAGTCCCGCTCCTGCCCCGCGAGGGCAGCCAGCGATGGCAGCCAACCCTGTACCCCCTCCACCAGCCCTACCTCGAACAGATCAACCACTGGATCCGGACCTCCCACACGTTCAACGCGGTGCTCAACTTCCCGCAGGCCGTCGCGGACGTCTACAACGGCCAGTGCAACCCGAACGAGCTCTTTGGTCCCTACAACTCAGGCGACTTCCTGCACCCCAACGCTGCCGGGCAGACGGCCATGGCCAACAGCATCGACACGCGGCTGCTGGGGCTCGCCCCCGCACCGCGAGTGGCGCCGCTGGTGGCCGTGCAGCCGACGCCAGGGTGCAGGGCATAGTGGCGGATCTGGCGCCGCCAGCTCATACCCCCGCGGCCCAGGCTGGCGAGGACGCCGCCTGCTCACAGCCGCTTCTCGTAGCGGACGAAGCGTTCGCCACTGGCACTCACGACGGCACCCACACGCGTCCATTCGAGGCGCTCGTAGAACCGCTCCGCGGACCCGCCGGAGCGGGTCACGACCACAAGCGCCTCGGCATTCGCATCCAGGGCCAGCCGCCCCGCCTCGTCGAGCAGTGCCCGCGCGTACCCGCGCCCGCGAGCCTCCGGCGCAACCATCAGATAGGTGACCTCGGCGATCGGGCGCGGGTCGGGCGCCGTGCCCGCGGGCGCCGTGCCCGCGGACGTCATGCCGCGGCGGCGCAAGAGGCGAAACAGTCCCCGCAGGTAGCGCCGCGCGCGCGTGCGCACGAGCGTAAGGCCCCAACGGGGGTGGGTGATCGCGTGCCCCAACAGCAGGCAGGCGAGCGCGGCGCCGCTGGTTCGTACCATCGACCGGTAGTGAAGGCCCGGGTTCACAGAGCCAAGCAGAACCCCCAGCGCCTGTCCATCACCACCTCTGACACAGAGTCCGACCGCGGCCGGGCTGGCAAGCCAGGCACGGTAGTAGGCGCGCAGGAAGCGATCCCCTCCCGCGGCCAAGAACTCTCCCGCCATGGCCCGCTGGTGCAGCTCCACGGCCGAACCAATGTCGTCGTCGGACAGGCGGCTGGGTGCCATCAAAGCTCGCTGGGGCTCAAATGAGAGTCGATTGCTCCGGTGATCGCACCGGCCGCCGAGGTGCTCCGCCTGGCTCGCAGTGGCACGATGGACCATTAACTATAGGAACAGGACACTCACATGGCACGCCGCCCGTCGCGTGAGCTGCGTGAGATCCGCCGTGATCTGGAGCGGCGGCCAGCGCGGCGAAGCGGCTCCACGCGCGTTACCTACCGGCGCAGGCGGGCCTCGGTCACGCTCGCTGCCGTGGTCGTGCTTGCGGGCGCAGCCCTGCTCGGCAGCGCCATCGCCGGGAACAGCGGCGGGCACACCGGGCACACCGGGCACGTCCCCACCCGGTCAACCGGCTCTTCTACCGCAACGCAGCCGACGACCAGCCATACGACGACTAGCCCGCCGACCACGACCGCGCCCAACCGGACCAGGACCAAGCGGCAGCGAACGATCCCGGCCACCTTCGCCGTGGCCAGCCTCCAGCTCACCTACGAAGAACCGTCCGCTGCCAACATCGCGACCGGAAGAACCGTCCTCGGAACCCCGGTGCGGACGCTACCGACGCTCGTGCTCTACCCAAGCACGGGCCGGGCCGGATCCGGCAGCGGCGCCACACCTGCACCAGCGAAGGCTGACGGTCCGTTTCCGCTGATCGTCTTCTCGCAGGGCTTCGACCTGGCCCCGACCGCATACCTGGGCCTGCTCCGCGCCTGGGCCCGGGCCGGTTACGTGGTGGCGGCGCCGACATACCCAGATACCGATTTCAACGCCCCCCGGACGCCCGACGAGGCCCCCGGGACGCTCAACGAGGCCGACATCGTCAACCACCCAGCCGACCTTCGCTTCGTCGTCAGCTCCCTGATCGGGACGGCGGCAGAGCGAACCAGCCCGCTGTACGGGCTCATCAACGCGCAGCAGATAGCGCTGATCGGTCACTCCGACGGCGGCGACGTGAGTCTTGCCGCGGCCGCCAACTCCTGCTGCCAGCTCCCCCACATCGCCGCGGCCGTGATCCTTTCCGGGGCGGAGCTGGCCTCCTTTGGCGGCAGCTACTTCGCCTCCGGATCGCCACCGCTGCTGGTCACACAGGGAAGCGCCGACACAATCAACGTTCCAGCCTGCAGCGTCCAGATCTACGATGCCGCGCCAGCGCCCAAGTACTACCTCAACATCCCCAACGCCGAGCACGAGCCCCCTTACATCGACCCGGGCCCGATGCGCACCGGCGTGATCCGGGCGACGCTCGCATTCCTCGCCGCCTACGTGAAGAACCGTCCGGCGGCCCTGAACGCACTGCAGGATGGCGGCTCCCTGCCGGCGGGCGAGACGCTCAGCTCGGGTCCGGCAGCACCGCCGCTGAGCACCACGGCGATCGCCGGCACGACGACACTCACCACCCCGGTGACGAACACGGTCTGCCCCGGGGCCTGAGACCGCGGCCGCAGCGAGCGCGCGGCATTCAAGCCGCTGGCCAGCACTGTACGTTTGTGGCATGGCGGCATTCGCGGTTCAGATCTCGGCTGGACACCACACCGCTGTGGCCAACATCCTGACGCCGCTGCTCGTCCTGGTCGTCGCCGCGATCTTCGGACGGGGCCTGATCTGGGTTCTGCAGCACGCGGTGGTTCCGGCCAGGCGCCGGCTGCAAACCCGGCGCAGCGCGCAGCGAGCGCTCTCAGCGGCAGCCAGCACCGAGCTGCGCACCAGGGCGATGATGGACGAGCTCTGCCCGCGAGGGTGGCGCGCGCAGATAGTCCTCTTCAGTTCCGCCGACCAGCTGCCCTCTGATACGCCGGAACCGTCGCACAAGCGGGTCGTGCTCGAATGGGCGGAGCTGGTTGAGCCGGTCACCGTGCGCCGCGTCTGGGCCGCATCGTTGAATGAAGCGCTCGAGGCGATGGTGGCGGACCGCATCACCGATGAAACCCTGCAGCGGATCGAGCACGAGGCGCTTTCAGAGGGCGTCTCCTGGCCCGATCCGTAGGCTGGCGCAGCGGGCGCGCTAACGCTCGCCGTGCGGGCCGTGATCGCCACACTGCCAGGTCAGGTAGCCTCTCAGCGACCCAGTTGAGAGGAGAGCGGGATGTCGCAATATGCAGTGGTTGATCCGAGCACCGGCGAGACGATCAAGGAGTACCCGACGATCACCGACGCCGAGCTGCAGGATGCGATCGCCAGGGCTCACGCGGCCCACGCGCAGTGGATCGAAACGACGTCGGTGGCCGAGCGGGCGGCGATCGTGCGCCGCATCGGTGAGCTGCACGAGCAGCACGCGCAGCGCCTCGGGGAGATCATCGTCCGCGAGATGGGCAAGCCGATCAGCGAGGCGGTCGGCGAGGTCGGCTTCTGCAAGGACATCTACGGCTTCTACGCTGACAACGCCGAGCGGCTGATGGCCGATGAGCCGATCGAGCTGCTCGGCGGCGAGGGCTCGGCGGTCGTGCGCCGCAGCTCGTTCGGTGTGTTGCTCGGGATCATGCCGTGGAACTACCCCTACTACCAGGTCGCGCGCTTCGCGGCACCGAACCTGGTGATCGGCAACACGATCCTGCTCAAACACGCGCCCCAGTGCCCGGAGTCGGCGGCCGCGATGGAGGCGCTCTTCCACGAGGCAGGCGTCCCTGCGGGCGTCTACATCAACATCTACGCCACCAACGAGCAGATCAAGGACGTGATCGCCGATCCGCGTGTGCGCGGTGTCTCGCTGACCGGCTCCGAACGCGCCGGCGCCGCGGTGGCGGAGACGGCCGGACGGCACCTCAAGAAGGTGGTGCTCGAGCTGGGCGGCTCGGACCCGTTCATCGTGCTTGGCAGCGACGACCTCGACGCGACCGTCGCGGCCGCGCTCGAGGCGAGGCTCGGCAACGCCGGCCAGGCGTGCAACGCCGGCAAGCGCTTCATCGTGGTCGATGAGCTCTACGACGCGTTCCTTGAGAAGTTCACGGCGGCGATGACGGCGGCCGAGCCGGGCGATCCGAGCTCGCCTGAGACGACCATCGGCCCGCTCTCCTCGGAGCTTGCAACCACGCGGCTTGCCGACCAGCTGAAGCGCGCGCTCGCCCAGGGGGCACGGCTCCTGACCGGCGGCGAGCACAGCGGGAACTTCTTCCGCCCCACCGTGATCACCGATATCCCGGAGGGCGCCGATGCCCGCTACGAGGAGTTCTTCGGGCCGGTCGCGCAGGTCTACCGCGTCGGTTCCGAGGAGGAGGCCGTGGCGCTCGCCAACGACACCCCATACGGCCTCGGCTCCTACGTCATGACCAACGACGAGCAGCAGGCGCTGCGCGTAGCCGACCGCCTGGAAACCGGCATGGTGTTCATCAACGCGGTCGGTGCCGAGGGCGCGGAGCTGCCCTTCGGCGGTGTCAAGCGCTCGGGCTTCGGGCGCGAACTGGGCCGCTTCGGCGCCGACGAGTTCGTCAACAAGAAGTTGATCCGCGTCGGCGGCTGAGCAAGAGCCGGGCCCCGCCGTTCTGGCCGCTTCGTAGGCTGGAGGCCGTGAACGACTTCACGGCCTCCGCCACCGCTCTGCTGCCCCGGCTGGCGGCCGACCGGCGCGATCCCGCGGTGGTCGCGGAGCTCGAGCGTCTGCGACGCCTGTGGGTCGCGATGTCCGCGGACGAGCGCGACCAGGCGGCCGCGAGCGCGCAAGCGCTGGCCGCCACCACAACCAGGATCTACGACGGGCCGCGACAGCCTGGTGGTGATGGCCTGCACCGCAACTGCGACCGAGCAGGTCGGGCGCGAGATCAGCGGCCGGCTGGGACTGCGCGACCCGCACACGCTGCGCGCCGGCTTCGACCGTCCCAACCTGTCGTGCGACGTGATCACGCTCGCGGGGGCCGGCTCCAAGGCGCGCAAGCAGATGCTGCTGTCAGTCGCGCTCTCAGACCCGTCGCTGCGCCCCGCGATCGTCTACTGCGGCACCCGCCGCGAGGTCGAGGAGGTCACCGAGCAGCTCTGCGCCGACGGCCCGCTGGCCGTCGGCTACCAGACCGGGATGCCCGCCGACCAGCGCGCCGCCGCGCAGCACCGCTTCATGAGCGGCGAGGCCGACGTGGTGGTGGCCACCAACGCCTTTGGCATGGGGGTGGACAAGGCCGACGTGCGCTGCGTTGTGCACTGGGCGATCCCAAGGAGCGCCGAGGCCTACTACCAGGAGGTCGGCCGGGCGAGGCGTGATGGCCTGCCTGCGCGCGCGATCCTGCGCGCCAGCCGCGCCGACCTCGGCCGGCTGATCAACTTCATCCAGGACGACGCCGTCGAGCCCGGCGATGTCCTTGCCTACGTGGGCTGGCTGCGGGCGGCCGGGTGGCAGCGATCTGCCGTGGGGCGCGGGACCGGGCCTGGGCGGCCTATCACGCCGTCGAGACGTTCGCGTCGGGGTCATCCGGGGCCTGTCGGAGGCGCACGCTGCCTCATCCCTGGATCCCGCCGCACAGCCACTGCTGAACGCGCTGCGCCCCCCGCCGGCCGCGCGGGCGGAGCTCGCACAATCAAGAATGTCGGGCCCGCGTTCATCGAGAGCCATGGCGCGGATGTGCTCGCGCTGGTGCCACAGTTAGCAGGCTGAGCCCCGGCGCCGGCTCAGTCGAGGTTGTCGACGATCTCGTTGGCCCGCGACCACTGTGACGGCGGCACGACGAGGTAGATGTCACCCCGCCCGAACTGGTCGGGCGCGTGGTCAGCGACGCAGGCTGCATCAAGCCCCATCGCCCGCAGCTGGTCACGCCACGCGACCGCGGTGTCGCGGTCCTCGAAGCTCGTGACCGTCTCCCAGCCCGCAAGCCGCGGATCGTCGACCGCCACGAGCGGCTCCTTCGCCGTGCGAGACCTGGCAAAGCGGGGGAACGGCATGCGTCGTAGCGTACGCCACCGCGTGGGGCCCGAGTGGCACCGGGCCCGACGGTTCCGACCGTGGTGGGAATTAGAGTCACACCAGAGTCGAACACATGTTCTTACGCCGCCGGATATGCGCGAAGACCAGACCGTCACCGCAGCCGCCGATTTCGCCGAGCGGATACTGGAGGAGGTCAGCCGGGCCCGTCAGGACTGGGGGTTGGTGGCGCGCTTGGCGGGCGCACTCGCGGACCTCGCCAGGTAGGCAGCCGCGCGGGAATCACGACCGCCGCGGGCCGCCGGAGGCTGACCCCTCGAGCTCCTCGGCCAGCGCAAGCAGCTCCGAGGCTCGCACACCGAGGGCGCCGGCCAGACGCAGCAGGTTGGCGAAGCTGACGTTGCGCTCGCCGCGCTCGATCCCGCCCACATAGGTCCGGTGCAGATCACAGCGCGCCGCCAGCGCGTCCTGCGAGACCCCGGCCGCCCGCCGCGGCTGCCGCACGGCCCGGCCGAGGCCGATGTGCGCCGCGCTCAGGCGGCGGTCCGCAGAGGCGTCGGTGGCGGCGGGTGGATTCTCGGATCCCACGGAACCTCAGTATCGCCCGGTGCCCGGCGATTGCTATGACGGTGGCCATGAGATCCTCCCCGTAGGCGGCCGTTGAAACGCCCGGCTGGTGGCCATGGTTTTCCCCGTTTGGTGGCCGGCAGTGGGGAGAATCTCATGGCCGCCGTCAGGCATGAGCAGCAGCGACTCGAGCGCTGTCGGGCTGACCTCCTCGGTCGCCGACGCCCACTCGTTGGGAGCGATCGGCCCAGACCTCGGCAGGATCGAGTTCTGTGTCTACATCGGCACCCCGGATTCAACGACCGTCGGCCAGTGGGACGAGCTAAACGCCCCGTTCGCGGCCCAGGGCGACTGCTGAACCACAGCGCGGATAGGCCGGCGGACGGGCGTGGGCGTTGGCGCGTCCGCCGCCGCCCCGCTCCGCACGTTCCGCCGACCCCATGTCACTGCGTAGCAGTCTGCTACGCTCAGTCCATGACAGTTATCCCACAACGCGACCTTCGCAATGAAGTCTCTGACGTTCTGCGCCGCGCGGAAGCCGGGGAGACGTTCACCATCACCGTCAACGGGCGACCGGTCGCACAACTCGGGCCAATCGCTCAAGACAAACGGACGACTTTCGCGCAAGTGTTCCAAGACACGCCGGTTGACAGCGGGTGGCTCACAGAGCTCAAGCGCCAACGCCAAGAAGAGACCGCTTGACCATTCTCCTCGACACAAGCCTCCTGATCGCCGGCTATGACCCCGGCACTGAGCCCGTGACCATCTCCATCATCAGCGTCGGCGAGCTGCGCCTCGGGATCCTCGCGGCCACCGACGCGAGGATCTCACGCGCACGCCACCAGCGCCTCAAAGCAATCCTTCGTGCAGCCGTAGACGTCCTCGACGTCACCGACTCAGTCACCGACCAATACGCCACCATCAGGCACCAAACCGGCCGTGCCCCAAGCAACGACCTTTGGATCGCTGCGACCGCCGCCGCCAACCGAATAGCACTCATCACCGCCGACGCCAACCAAGCGCGGCTGCCCATAGACGTCCAATACGTCCGCCGATAAATACCCCGTCGTTTCGCGGATCATCTGCGCCCTCACCTCTGCGGCGGAGATCAGGCCAGCATCCAAGGCCGCTAGTGGGTCCAACCCAAACGTTTGACCTGTGCTGCTCGCTGACCGCGCTATCGGATCAACTCATACAGGCCTCAATCGTGGCGGGTGCTGAAACCGGCTCCCAGCAGGTCCGATCTACGACCGAGACGCGCGGCACAGGGATCCGGAGCGCCAAGATCGAGAGCTTCCCGACCTCCATCTCGGAGGCGCCATTGAGCCAGGCCGGGTTTGACGGAGACTTCGATGCGAGGGTTTTGGCCCTCAGAGAGGAAGTCACTGCTCATGCCTACTACGAAATATCCGAAGGAGCTTGTGGACCGGGGTGTGCGCCTGGCGATCG
>JAJYHG010000027.1 GCA_021784895.1 Actinomycetes bacterium | reverse complement strand
CCGGGCGCGCGAGATCTGCCTGGGCCAGCCTGGGATCGAGGCGGTGTCCACCGAGCACGCTCACATCGTCTTCACCGCCGACGAGCCGGCCGTCGCCGAGCTCTCGCGCGCGCTGGTGGAGGCGGACGTCCTGATCCGCGAGCTCGCGCACCAGACCGTAACCCTGGAGGACCTGTTCTTCTCGCTGACCGAGGGCGACGGCGTCGTCCTTGACCGTCCTGAACCGCTGGTTGTGGAGCGCGCGTCGTGACGGCACTGGCAGCACCCGTCAGGCAGGCCAGCACGGAGGCCACCGGCAAAGCGCCCGGTGTCTGGGCCGTCTACCGCTGGGAGCTCGTCAAGCTGCGCTACCAGAAGCGCACCTATCTCGGCCTGGCGGCCTCGGTGCTTGCACCACTGCTTTTGGTCCTGGCGATCAACCTGCGCTCGGGGGCAGGTCACGGTGATGCCTTCGCCTTCTCCAACTACCTGACGCGCAGTGGCCTGGTCGTACCGCTCGTGATCCTGCTGTTCGGTGCGATCTGGATGTTCCCGCTGATTGTGGCGCTGGTCGCCGGCGACATCTTCGCCTCCGAGGACCACAACGGCACTCTGAAGACGGTCCTCACTCGCTCGCTCGAGCGCCAACAGATCTTTGCGGGCAAGATGCTTGTCGCGGCAACCTATGCGGTCTTCGCGATCATGCTCAGCGGCACCGTCGGCGTGGTTGCAGGTTCGCTGCAATCCGGATTCAACAGCCTCCAGAGCCTTTCGGGGACGATCGTCTCGGCGCCCAAGGGGTTGGAGCTCGTCTACGCGAGCCTGGTCGTCTACCTGATCCCGACGGCGGCGATCGTCGCGATCGGCCTGATGCTCTCCACGCTGACGCGCAACAGCGCCGCCGCTGTCGTGGGCACGCTGATGTTCTCGCTGCTGATCCAGCTGATCGGCATTCTGCCGGGCATGGGCGGTGCCCAGCCCTACCTGCTGAGCACGCAGTTCAACGCCTGGCAGGGGCTGCTGCGCACCCCGACCGATTGGGTACCGATCATCCGCGCGCTCTGGGTCTGCGCTCTGTACGGCGTCCCGGCGCTGCTCGTCGCGTTCCTGGTCTTCATACGCCGCGACGTGGCCGGTGGCTAGCCTGCTTACGCAGGTCAGCGTGCCTGCACGTCGTGAGCGCTGCCCTGGTTGCGAACCTTCACGATCGCGCTGGCGGCCGCGTCCGGGTCCAGGTAGACGCCGCTGACGCCAAGCGCAGGATCGACCGCCGCGATGGGGCGCATGTGTTCGTCGAGCTCGTAGAACAGCGGGATACCGGTTGGGATGTCGAGGCCGGCGATCGTGTCGTCCGGGATCGAGTCCAGGTGCTTGACCAGCGCCCGCAGCGAGTTACCGTGGGCCACGACCAGCACCAGTCGTCCGGCCCGCAGATCCGGGACGATCGCGTCGTACCAGTAGGGCAGCAGCCGCACGAGCACGTCCTTGAGGCACTCGCTGTCCGGGATCGCCTCCGGTGGCAGCTCACGGTAACGGGGGTCGTTCCCGGCGGCGAGCTGGGAGTTGCGCTCGAGCGGCGGCGGTGGGATGTCGTAGGCACGCCGCCAGAGCAGAAACTGCTCGTCGCCGAACTCAAGGCGCGTCTGCTCCTTGCTGCGGCCCTGCAGGGCGCCGTAGTGGCGCTCGTTCAGGCGCCATGAGCGGTGCACCGGGAGCCACTGTCGCTCGGCAGCTTCGAGCGCAAGCTCGGCGGTCCGGATCGCGCGGCGCAGCAGTGAGGTATGCACGACGTCGGCCTGTATGCCCTGGGAGCTCAGCAGCTCGCCCGCCCGCACAGCTTCAGCCACGCCGCGTTCGGAGAGGCCCACGTCCACCCAGCCGGTGAAGAGCCCCTTCTGGTTCCAGGTGCTCTCACCGTGGCGCAGCAGCAGCAGCCGGTACCGGGCGTACCGCTGCTCGCCGTTCGCCGCATCGGCTGGTGTGCCAGTCACGGCTGCTCCCGAACCATGATCAAAGCCTAGCCGCTGCGGCTGCCGCGGCTTCCCAGGGATTTCATCAACACGCGTCCGGGGCTGCGCCGATCACGGCGCGGGACCGCCTCCTGCGCTCCATAACACTGACCACGGCGCGAGCAGCGACAGACCGACCCGAACCTTCCGCAACCCCTGCCAAAGCGTCAGCGACCAGCGCGCAGGCCTTCGTAGGCCGGGAGCAGCTCGTCCCAGCGGGCGTCGATGTCACGAAGCTCGCGACCGTGCAGATGGTCCTCCAGATGTTCGACGTGGATCTGGATGCCCGTGCCGTATGCCGCGAGCAGGTGCTCTGGCAAGCCCCGCTGCTCCCAGACCAGCTTGGTCTGGGAGCTCTCCGCAGTCAGCTGCACCTCGATCGTGGTCTGCGCCGGCTGTCCGGGCTGGGGATCGGGATCGCGCATGCTCAGCAGCAGGTGCTGCGGAGGGCTACACGCCTCCACCGTGCCCGTGCGCTCTCCCGAGAGGATGACGCGGACACGAAATTCGCCTCCAGCCGAGGGCTCGCCCTGCAGCTCTCCGAACCAGTGGATGAGTGCACTGGGATCGGTGAGAGCTCTCCAAACCTCCTCGATGCCGACGTCGAGGCGAAGCTCCATCCGCACGACGCCGTGCCCGTCGACCGACCGCAGACTGCCAAGCACCTGTGATTGGTCAGCCATTGGCCTCGTGACCCTCAAAGCCTATGAGCCAATGCAGTCCATAACGATCACGCACCTGACCGTCAAAGTCACCCCAGGGCCGCCGCTGCAGATCATCAACAACCTTGCCTCCGTCGGCCAGGGCGGAGAACCACCGGCGCATGGTGTCTGGCTCGGCGGTGCCCAGCAGCGCAAGCATCAGTCCCTGGGTACGAACCGCGGGCTCGCCAGCGCTGACATCCGAGGCGAAGAGCGGTACGGCCGAGTCCGCGAGGTAGCCGTGTGCTATCGCGCCTGCCGGGCCGTCGCTACGACCGAACTCGGCGAAGGTGTGAAACCGCGGCTGGCCACCGAAAACGGTGGCATAGAACCAGAGCGCCTCGCGTGCGGTGCCGTCGAAGAGGATGTAGGGCGTCAGGCCCGCCACGCCTGGGATCGTAACGCGGCTCAACCCGCCGTGGGGGTTGGCTTCAAACGGCGTAGGCGACCGGCATATCCCTGCCAGTGGCGCAGCTTCACACCGCACCTCTGGCTCGGCCAGAACACCGGCCCTGCAGTCGAGGCCGGGTAACCCTCGCCTCGCGCCTCGTGACGCAGAGTGCGTCGTTGGTGGCTTTCAGGCCTGGCCCCTGATCCTGGCCGCAGGGCCAGCTCACCGGTGACCGTACGCTGATCCGGAGCGGCGATGGGCCTGGTGACAGAACCACGCTTGTGGCCGCCGCATCCGGCAACAGTGTGGTATGCGCTCAGGCCTTCGAGCTCCGCGTTCGGCCATGACCGTTAGCGCCGGCAGAGACCGACTCCGAATCGGGATGCAGGGGCTCGGGCCGGGCGGCACCGATAGCGATGGCCACGGACACGGGGACCTTGCTGGGCAGTCGGGCTGCGGCGTAGGCGTCAGCCTCGTCGAGCGTCTTCTGCTTCAGAAGCGCCGCGGCGAGTGCCTCGAGCTGATCGCGGTGCTGGCCGACCAGCTCGATCACATGGCTGTGAGCCCGGTCGATCAGCTGGCGTACCTGCGCGTCGATGAGCTGCTGCGTGGCTTCTGAGGTCTCGCGCACGGATCCGAACGCATCGCCTGTCTCGCTCGGGATCACGGTTACAAACCCGATTGCTTCGCTCATCCCCCAGCGACCGACCATCTGCCGAGCGATCGCGGCGCCGAGTTCGATGTCGGACTCGGCGCCGGTGGTGATAGTGCCGTAGACCGCTTCTTCGGCGACCCGGCCACCGAGCCCGACCTCGATCTTTCCGACCAGGTCCTCGCGGGTGTGGGAGACTCGGTCGTCGTCTGGCGTCGAGAGCGTCACTCCGAGCGCACCGCCACGAGGAATGATTGAGACCCTGCGCACCGGGTCAGCGCCGCT
>JAJYHG010000185.1 GCA_021784895.1 Actinomycetes bacterium | reverse complement strand
CGAGCATCGCTTCTGGCCGGCCACGGTATCGGGCAGGCGGGTGGTGATCAGCGATCAGAACGCGGCCGGGCGCTACGCAGCGCTGCTGGCGCCGGCGCTCGCAGACATCCGGATCGTGCCCGGCGAACAGTCAAAGACGGTTGCGCATGCCGAGATCGTGTGGAGTGAGATGCTGCGGGCCGGGGTTACGCGGACGGACGTGGCGGTGGCGCTCGGGGGCGGTGTGGTGGGGGATCTGGCGGGCTTCTGCGCGGCCACCTATCAGCGCGGTATGCGCGTTGTGCAGGTGCCGACGACGCTCGTGGCGCAGGTGGACTCTGCCTACGGCGGCAAGACCGGGGTAGACCTCGCCGAAGCCAAGAACTATGTCGGCTGCTTCCATCAGCCGGCGGCGGTGATCGCCGACACGGTGACGCTGGCCACGCTCCCTGCAGCGGAGCTCGCGGCCGGTTACGCGGAGGTCGTCAAGACCGGCTTGATCGCAGGTGGCGAGCTCTGGCGGCGGATCGCCGGTGGGGCACCGGCAGACGATCCCGGGGTGATCGCCGGTTGCGCGCTGACGAAGCTGCGGGTCGTCGCCCAGGACGAGCTCGATACCGGCCTGCGCCAGCTGCTGAACCTCGGGCACACGGTTGCTCACGCGATCGAGACGGCCACCGGCTATGCGCGCTACCGCCACGGGGAAGCGGTTGCGCTCGGCCTGCTGGCCGAGCTGCGGCTGGCCGGCGCCGGAGCGCTGCGCGACGAGGTGATGGAGCTGCTGGCCCACGCCGGGCTGCCGGTCGTGCTCGACCGTGAGGTGGAGCTCGAGCAGGTGATCTTCGCGACCGCCCGCGACAAGAAGCGCGTGGGGGAGGGGCCGGTGCCGTTTGCGCTCTGCGCCGCGCCGGGGATGGCTCAGATTGGCCAGGTGGTGGCGCCGGGTGACCTGCGGTCCGCGATCAGCGAGCTCTACGGGTGAGCGGCGGAGCTGCAGGCGTGGCCGCGGGAATCACTGGGGTCGGCAGGATCCTGAACAACCGCATCGCGGTGATGCACGGCGTCAACCTCGACCAGCTCGGCCAGCGCGACCCCGCCCACTACGGGAGCATGGACCTGGCGGCGCTCGAGCGCCAGATCGGCCAGTGGGCGCAGGGACTGGGCCTGAGCGCCAGGTTCTTTCAGACCAACCACGAGGGCGTCTTCGTCGAGCATCTGCACGGCCTGCGCGGGCTCGCGGACGCTGTGATCCTCAACCCGGGCGCCTGGACGCACTACGCCTACGCGATCCGCGACGCACTCGAGCTCACCGGCCTGCCGGCTGTCGAGGTCCATCTCTCAGCCGTTGACCGGCGCGAGGACTGGCGCCGGCGGTCGGTGATCAGCGAGCTCTGCGTCGCGACCGTGTCCGGCAAGGGACCGGACGGCTACCGGGAAGCACTCGAGATACTGAGCAAGGAGCTGACCTGAATGAACCAGCGCGCCGAGCGGCTGATCGCGAGCCTCGATGAGGCTGGCGTCGACCTGATCCTCGTCTCAAACCTCGTCAACGTGCGCTACCTGACCGGCTTTACGGGGTCAAATGGCCTGGCCGTGATCGGTGCGCAGACGCAGGTCTTCTTCACTGACTTCCGTTACACCGAACAGGCAGAGCAGGAGGTGGATCACGCCTTCGAGCGCGTGATCGTCAACGACCAGGGGGTCAAGCACGCGTTCGGCAGGCTGCCGGACGGCAAGCTGCGTGTCGGCTATGAGTCGGAACACGTGACCGTGGCTGGCCTCGAGCTGATGCGCGACTACTGTCCGGGACGGGTGGAGCTGGTGGCCCTGAAGGGCGTCGCCGAAGCGCTGCGGTGCGTGAAGGACGACGATGAGATCGAGCTGATCGCCGCCGCCGCACGAATCGCCGACGAGGCGTTCGAGGCGCTGCTGGCCGGCGGGCTGGCGGGACGGACCGAGCGCGAGCTGGCGCTCGCGCTCGAGCACGATATGCGCCTGCGCGGCGCGGAGTCGCCGAGCTTCGACTCGATCGTCGCCGGCGGGGCGCACGGCGCGCTGCCACACGCCACGCCTCGCGATGTGCGGGTGGAGCCAGGGCAGCTGGTGATGATCGACTGGGGGGCCAGGTACCGCGGCTACTGCTCTGACTGCACGCGCACGGTCGCCGTCGGCGAGCCGGGACCGGCGGCGCGTGAGGCCTACGAGCTGGTGCTGGGCGCCCAGCAGGTTGGCCTGGAGGAGGTGCGGGCCGGTGGGGACTGCAGGGCGATCGACAAGGCGGTGCGCGACATCATCTACGGCGCCGGGCACGAGGGCCACTACGGCCACGGCCTCGGCCACGGCGTCGGCCTGGAGATCCACGAGGCGCCCACGCTCTCGGCACGCTCCACCGACACGCTGCAGGCTGCCAGCGTCGTGACCGTCGAGCCCGGCGTCTACGTGCCGGGTGCCTTTGGCATCCGGGTCGAGGATCTGGTGGTCGTCACCGACGGTGATGCGCGGGTCCTCACGGCGATCCCCAAGGAGCTGCGGATCGTCGACTGAACGGGCGCGGGGCCGCTGGGGCGTGCGCTCGGCTTAGCCTGCCTGAGGCCCGTGCCCGTCTACACTCAGGCGTCGCATGATCAGCACCAACGAGTTTCGCAACGGCTCCCACATCGACGTCGAGGGCACGATCTACAAGATCATGGAGTTCCAGCACGTCAAGCCCGGCAAGGGCGGCGCCTTTGTGCGCACCAAGCTCCGCCGTGCCAGCGACGGCAACGTGATCGACCGGACCTTCCGCGCCGGGGAGAAGTTCCGGCCCGTCCGCACCGAGGTCCGCAACATGCAGTTCCTCTACCGCGATGGCGCCGACGCTCACTTCATGGACACCGAGACCTACGAGCAGCTCACGATCCCGGAGGCGACGCTCGCCGACCCGCTGCGCTGGATGAAGGACTCAGACCAGGTTGATGTGCTCTACATCGACGGCAGCCCGGCTGACGTGCAGCTGCCCAGCGCTGTTGACCTGGTGGTGGCGGACACCGAGCCAGGGGTCCGCGGCAACACCGCGTCGGGTGGGGGCACCAAGCCGGCCACACTCGAGACCGGCGCGCAGATCCAGGTGCCACTGTTTGTGAACATCGGTGACTCGGTGCGGGTCGACACCCGCTCGGGCGCATACGTGTCACGCGCCTGATGGCGCGGCGCACACAGCAGCGCCGCGCCGCCATCTGGGCCCTGTACCAGAGTGACCTGCTGGGAAGACCGCTGCCGGAGACCTTCCCGCGCGAGGTGCACGAGTTCACACGCGTGCTCGCAGTCGAGGTCCAGGGGCACCAGCCACAGCTGGATGCGCTGATCAGCCGTTACGCGAGCGGCTGGACGCTCGACCGGATCGCACCGCTCGAGCGCTCGATTCTCCGGGTCGGCCTGCTCGAGATGCTGTGGCCCGAGAGCGTTCCCGGGGAGCGGGCGATCGCGCCTGAGGGCGCGATCAACGAGGCGGTGCAGACCGCCAAGGAGTTCTGCGGCGCGGACGCGCCGAGCTTCGTCAACGGAATCCTCGCCGCGGCGCTGCGCGACCACCGCGAAGCCGAGCCGGTTGCGCGCACTGACAGCGCGGAGACGTAGGCCAATCGGTCACACTGCGCTCATGGCCTACACGACAGCCGAGGGGCGTACCAGGATCCTTGATGACATGGCCAGCGCGGTGTCGCTGCTGGCAGCTGCAGTGACCGCGCTCGGCGAGGCGTACGAGCACCTGGACGAGCGGGCCGCAGAGCGTATGGAGGAGCGGCTCTTCCGGCCGCTGCAGGGCGCCTACGGGCAGCTGGGGCGAGGGCAGCGCGAGTTTGCGGCGCGCTCCGGGCTGGCACTGCCGGCCACGTCTGCGCCGGCCGTGCGGATGCCTGAGAGCGCGCGCGCTTCGCTCGAGCACGCCGCCGGTGCGATCGAGGAGGCCGACACGATCCTCGCCGAGCTGCAGGACTCGCTGCTGCCGGTTGAGGTCGGAGACCAGCGGCTGCGCGAGGCGCTGTCGGGCACCCGTAGCGTGATCGCGCCGCTGCCGGAGGTGTGCGACGACGTCATCCGGACGCTC
>JAJYHG010000129.1 GCA_021784895.1 Actinomycetes bacterium | reverse complement strand
CCGTGGAGTCCCACTGGCGCATGGCATCGTCGGCGGACATCATCAGCCCGACACTCTCGTCCGCGGGCGTGGTCTGCGCCTTGCCGACGACGAACCTGCCGGTCTCGTCGACAAAGAAGGTGTCAGTCATCGTGCCGCCGGCGTCGATCGCAAGCAAACGCGGACGGCGAACCGTGCTTGGTGCTGTGGCCACTCTCTCTGCTCCTGGCTCTTGTGTCGGATACCGCGACGAACCTAGGCTGCGATCCGCCAACGCGCTTGGGTCCGGGGACCCAGTCGCTTGTGTCAGAGCACCAAAGGGGCGGGCAATCCCACCAGGGCGTCGTAGACGTGCTGGCGCGCCTCGGGGCGGCGTCAGCCGGCTCGGTCAGCCTGCTCTGAGGCGGCCGAAGACCGGCCTGCCGTTGCCAGCAAGCTGATCGGCTGCGGCTTTGGCTCCAAGTGCCAGACCTGCATCGAAGGCGCGCAGATTGGCCGGCAGTGAGTCGGGCTTGATCCGCGCGGTGAGCGCCTCCCGGATCGAACGCTCGGAGGTCAGCGCGGTGATGGCGACCAGGACCCCCAGCCCGACGATGTTGGTTGCGAACGGCGCACCGCCGTCGCGCGCGGTGGCGGCCAGCGGCACCACGATCGCACTCCCGGCTCCGGGCGCGCCCTCCACACGGCTGTCAAGGATCGACAGGGAGCTCTCTGAGACGCCTGTGCCGTAGGCGCTGTAAGCATCCTGGGAGAGGCACAGGAAGATGTCCGGGCTCGATACCTCGGGGTAGGCGACCTCATCCCTGGAAAGGATCACGTCGGACTTAGCCGCACCGAGGCGTGCCTCAGGACCATAGCTCTGCGTCTGCACGACATGGAGGGCATCAGCCATCCCTGCCAGCGCCAGCAGGTAGCCGGAGAGCATGACGCCCTGACCGCCGCGGCCGGCAATTCTCACGCCGACGGCCTCGCGCTGGCCCTTCCTCCAGCGGGCCGAACCGTCGCCGCGCTCGTCAGGCATTGCCATCCCGTCGAGCGCGCTCGAGCAGCGCCGCATAGCGCCTCGTGTACTCCGGCCTGATCTCCTCACGGAAGACACCGACCGAGAAGCGGCCGACCAGCTGCTCACGCGTGATCTCCTCCTGCGGCGCCGTGCTGTCGCGCTCGTAGTCCAACAACGCGCGCCCGTCGCCGAGACGGTTCAGCCGGCCAAAGTAGGTCGGACACTGGCTCAGGATCTCCACCAGCGCGAAGCCTGGGTGTTTGATGGCAGTCTCGATCAGCGCCGGGATCTCCTCAAAGTCGAAGGTCGTGGTGCGCGCGACGTACGTCGCCCCCGCCGCCAGCGCCAGATCCACCGCATCGAACGGAACCTCAATGCTTCCGAGCGAGCTGGTCGTGCTGCGGAAACCCTGCGGCGTCGTGGGCGCCAGCTGGCCGCCGGTCATCCCGTAGATGCCGTTGTTGAGGATCAGGGCGGTGAGATCGATGTTGCGACGGCAGGCGTGGATCAGGTGGTTGCCACCGATCGACAGTGCGTCACCGTCGCCCATCACCGTGATCACGTTCAGATCCGGGCTAGCGAGCTTCACACCGGTGGCGAAGGCAAGCGCGCGCCCGTGGGTTGTGTGCATCCCGTTGGTGTTGAGGAAGAACGGCATCCTGCTGGCGCAGCCGATCCCGCCGACCACGACGGTCTGATCCAGGTCCAGCTGCAGGTTGTCGAACGCGCGCGTGAGCGCGGCCATCACGCTTCCATGACCGCAGCCGGGGCACCAGACGTTCGGCATTGACTCCTGCCGCAGGTACTGCCGCAGATCGGGCCCGCTCTTCATATGGTTGCCTCCGCATTTGTGAGCGCCTCGTGGGCTTTTGCCACGATCTCCTCGGGCTTCAGCAGGGACCCATCCATGCGTCCAAGCGCAACGACGGGTGTGCCGCCGGCGGCGGCGCGCACCAGCAGCTCGACCTGGCCGAGGTTCAGCTCTGGCACAAGCAGCGTCTGGGCGCGCTGTGCCACCGACGCGATCAGCCGTTCCGGGAACGGCCACAGGGTGAGCAGCTCCAGCAGGCCCGCGCTCACACCTTCGGCGCGCAGTTTGTGCACCGCAGAGCGGGCCGCACGCGCGGTGATGCCATATGCGATCAGCACGAGGGTCGCATCCTCGAGCGATTCCTGGCGGGTGTGCGTGATCACTTCGGCGTCGCGCTCGAGGCGGTGAAGCACACGTCGCATCATGCGCTCTCCAGTGTCGCCGTTGGAGGCGCGCTGATATCCAGCCTCGTCGTGCGTGAGCCCCGTGACAATCAACCGGGCACCGTCTCCGAACGCGAGGAACTCCTCGCCGGCAAACGGCTCAAACCCGTCGAGCGAGGCTGGCCTGGCGCGGTCGATCACCTCCAGGTCCGGGACGGTGACGTTCTCGCGCATATGGCACAGCATCGCGTCGAGCAGGAGCACGACCGGCTGCCGGTAGCGCTCGCTGAGGTTGAACGCCTCAACCGTCATCGTGTAGGTGTCCAGCACCGTGGACGCCGTCAGCACGATCGCGGCCCGGTCTCCATGTGAGCCGTAACGGGCCTGGATCACGTCACCCTGGGCGGGCATGGTCGGCATGCCGGTGCTCGGTCCGACCCGTTGCGCGTCGATGATCACACAGGGCGTCTCGGTCATCGAGGCATACCCGATGTTCTCCTGCATCAGCGTGAAGCCCGGACCGGAGGTTGCGGTCATTGCCTTGGCGCCTGTCCAGCTGGCGCCGATCACGGCGCCGATCGATGCGATCTCGTCCTCCATCTGCACGAACACTCCGCCCCGCACGGGCAGCAGCCGTGACATCCATTCCATGATCTCGCTGGAGGGGCTGATCGGATAGCCAGCAAAGAAGTTGCATCCGGCGGCCGCAGCGCCCAGCGCGCAGGCCTCGTTTCCCATCATCAACTGCTGCATTACCGAGCACTCCGATCGCGGCGCATGCTGAACACGAAATCAGGGCAGCGCACGACGCATATCCCGCAGAAGATGCAGCGCGACACGTCGGTCACCTCGATCCGGTCGTCATCGGCGAGCGCGAGGATCGAGGCTGGGCAGGAGTTGATGCATAGGTCGCAGCCCTTGCACCAGCCACGGTAGGTGGTCAGCACAGCCGACCCGAGACGGTACTCGCGCATCTCCGGGTCGCGCCCCGTGCGGAGCCTGGGCGGGGCGGCGCTCATGCGTTCACCAGCGCGGCTGCAATCCCGCGGGCCACGAGCTTGCCCCAGCGCACTGCCTCGACGACGGTTGCGCCACCATTGAGAACGTCGCCGCAGGCGTAGTACTTGGGGTTCGAGGTCCGCCCGGATGCGGGGTCGACCACCGGACGGCCGTGGTCGAGCTTCAGGCCGTCAACCCAGCCAAGCAGCTCGCTGCGCGGCTGCTGCCCGATCGCGTTGATCACCGCGTCGGCGGCAAGCACAAACTCGGTTCCTTCCAGAGGCTCTGGGCGTGGGCGCCCAGAGCCATCCTGGCGCAGCCGCGTACGCCGGAACTCAGCGGCGCTGAGGCGACCGTCACCGATGAACCTGACCGGTTCGGTCAGCCACTCGAATCGCACACCCTCCTCGCGTGCCTCGGCGACCTCATGCGCGTAGGCGGGCATCTGCGCCTCGCCGCGACGGTAGACGAGGGTGACATCGCTGGCCCCGAGCCGCACCGAGATGCGTGCAACGTCGACCGCGGTATTGCCGCCACCGATCACGAACACACGCTGGCCGATCTGCTTCAGGTGCCCGAGCTTCACCTGCTCGATGAAGTCCAGTGAGCTCCACACCCCGGGTAGGTCCCAGCCGGGATTCGACAGCTGGCTATCGGCCCCCATCCCCACGGCTAGCACCACGGCGTCGTGCTCCTGCTCCAAACGGTGCAGCGCCTCCGCACTTTCGATCGCGACCCCAAGTCTCAGCTCGGCTCCGAGCTCCTCAATCATCTGCGCCTCGGCTGGGATCGGCTCGTTCAGCTGACGGTAGGGTGCAATCGCATAGCGGACCAGGCCACCCGGCTCCGCGCGCCCGTCGTACACGGTCACCGCAAACCCCTGGGTCGCGAGCTCGCCCGCGCACACCAGG
>JAJYHG010000030.1 GCA_021784895.1 Actinomycetes bacterium | reverse complement strand
GCTGGTCGCGCATCGTCGGGTTCTGGTCAGGACGATCTCGCATCCTTCACCTGGCCGGCTGTTGATCTCCGCGTCGCCGCCGTTGCGCCTCATGCGGACGATGATCGACTCGTTGATCCCGTGCCGATAAGGGGGGATCGCAGCCGGGTCAAACCCCGGGCCGCGATCGTGAATGAAGACCTGAACGCTCGCGTCGTCGGCACGCATGAAGACCGAGACCTCCGCCCCAGCCGCGTGGCGGCCGGCGTTGATCAGCGCCTCGCGCGTGGCCTCGAGCACCGCTTCGGGCTCGGCTGACCAGCGCTGGATCAACGCCAGCGTCTGCAGCACCGAGTCGGGCAGCTGGTCGGCTACCTCTGCGCGTTCGACCGCCAGCGCCCGCTTCAGGCGCTCGGCTTCGAGCGCTCTGCGGCCGCGCAGCCAGGAAGCAGAGCGCCACCACGAGCGCCACCACGGCCGCTTCCCTTCGCCCCGCTTGCCGAACCCGAGCCCCATCTCGAGCGGACATCGTGACCGAAGTCAGGGATCACGGCAATCCGGGCTTTCCCCACAGCCTCAGGGGTTACCCGGATACAGCCCGCCGGACCGCCACCTACTGCGGGCCGAAGCCGGAGTGCGCGATCGTCGAGATGTCGTTGCTCAGGCCGATCACGAGCAGCAGCGCGATCAGCGCGATGCCCACCAGGCTCGCGCGCTCGATCACGACCAGCGGCACCTTGCGCCCGCGGGCCTTCTCCGCCAGCGCCCAGAAGATGTGGCCGCCGTCCAGGGGCAGGAAGGGAAAGAGGTTGATGACTGCCAGCGACAGCGAGATCAGCGCGATCACGTAGAGACCGTTGATCCAGCCGGCGGCGATGTACTGGGCGGTGATCGCGTAGGCGCCGACGATGCTGTGCAGCTGGTGGCGGTCCTTGGCCTTGAACAGCTGGGCGATGTCGCTGACCGTGGAGGCGGTCACGCGCCACATGGTCGAGACGCTCTGTCCGGCCGAGTAGATGACGCCGTTGGGCGCCATCTTGGGGGCAAAGGCGAAGCCGATCAGCATCGCCTTAAAGGCGGAGTTCCAGCGCGGCCGCACGCGAATGGTCTTGAGGGCGCCGTCGCGGCGTACCAGCAGCGTCACCGGCGTGGTCGCCTGACAGCCGTTGACGTGCGCGTCGCCCGCGCAGGTGTGGCTGCGGATCACGTCGCGCAGGCGCTGTGGGTCGCCGCGCACGCCGTCCACCGAGACGATCTGGTCGCCGAGCTTCAGCACCCGCTGCGCCGGGCTGCCGACCGTGATCTCACCGACGGTGCTGGAGCTGATCGGAGCGCCGCCGGTAGTCGTCAAAGGGTGGCCGAGCGCGATATAGACCACCACCAGGAGCACGAACGCGGCCAGCAGATTGACCCCGGGGCCCGCGCCGATCACCACCAGCCGCTTCCAGACAGGCTGATTGCCGTACGCCCGCGCCTCGATCTCCGGCGTCTCGTACTCCTCGTCGGGGTTCATGCCGGTGATCCGCACGTACCCACCCAGGGGAATGGTGCCGACCCCGTAGACGGTCTCGCCAATCTGGCGCCTGAGGACCATCGGCCCGAAGAACAGCGAGAAGCGCTCAACCCGCATGCCGACGGCCTTGGCAGCGGCGAAGTGGCCGGCCTCGTGCAGCAGGATCAAGAGCACGAAGCCCAGAAACGCCAGGAAGTAGGCCATACGCGCCCTAGTTTCGCACGTGCTCGTTCAACTTCTGAGCAACTCTGTCGCAACTCTTCGGGCTTCGCTGTCTGCGGCCATCAGCGAGTCGAACGAGTGCACCGCCACGGCCGGCAGGCGCTCGAGCGTGCGCTCGATGACCGCGGCAATCCCCAGGAACGGGAGCGAGCCGGAGAGGAATGCGTGTACGGCGACCTCGTTGGCAGCGTTGAGCGTGCAGGGGGCGGTGCCGCCGGCGAGACCCGCCTCGCGGGCGAGGCGCAGGCACGCAAACGTGTCGGCGTCGGGAGGCTCGAAGGTCAGCGCCCCGACCGACGCCAGGTCAAGTGGCGCCACCGGCAGATCAATGCGGTCGGGGTGGTGCAGCGCGTAGGCGATCGGCACGCGCATATCCGGGTAGCCCAGGTGCGCGAGCGTCGCCCCGTCACAGAGCGAGACCATCGCATGGACGATCGACTGCGGGTGGACGATGACCTCGATCTGCTCGTACGGCGTGCCGAACAGGTGGTGGGCCTCGATCACCTCGAGACCCTTGTTCATCAGCGTGGCCGAGTCGATCGTGATCTTGCCGCCCATCGACCAGGTCGGATGCGCCAGCGCCTCCTGCACCGTCACGTCTGTCAGCTGGGCACGGGATCTCCCCCGAAACGGGCCGCCTGAGGCGGTTAGCAGCAGGCGATCGATGGTGCCCACGGGCTCGCCGGCGATCAGCTGGTGCAACGCCGAGTGCTCAGAGTCCACGGGCAGGATCTCCGCTGCAGTCGCCTCGGCCAGCTGCCTGACGAGCTCTCCGCCCACCACCAGCGACTCCTTGTTGGCGAGCGCCAGATCGACCCCCTCAGCTAGTGTGGTGACCGTCGCAAGCAGGCCCGCGGCACCCACGATCGCGTTCAGCACCAGGTCACAGCCCGACGCGCCAACCAGCTCAACCACGCCGTCGGGCCCAGACAGCACGCGGCCGGCCGTCCACACCTCGCCGGCCTTGGCGGCGGCGTCAGGGTCGGCAACCGCCACCTGACGGACCCCGAACCTGACGGCCTGTTCGAGCAGCGCCCGCCAGTCGCTGCCGGCGCTCAGGCCGACGACCTCGAGCGCGCCGGCACTGCGCGCGACCACGTCCAGCGCCTGGCTGCCAACGGAGCCGGTCGAGCCCAGGATCACGATTCGCCGCGCCATCAGCCGCTGCCCAGGATCATCCAGCCAGCGGCAGGTGCAGGGCGATGAAGTACCCGACGACGACCGTGAACAGCACCGCGTCGAGGCGATCAAGCGCGCCGCCGTGTGCGCCGAACAGCGAGCCCGCGTCCTTGATCCCGGCGTCGCGCTTGAGCAGCGACTCGAACAGGTCACCGACGGGCGCGACCACCGCCACACCAACCCCGAGCAGAA
Organism: Actinomycetes bacterium; assembly: GCA_021784895.1. GTDB lineage: Bacteria > Actinomycetota > Thermoleophilia > Solirubrobacterales > Solirubrobacteraceae > Palsa-465. The sequence continues at coordinate 1,054 of JAJYHG010000030.1, read as the reverse complement.
GGGCGCTGCCGTGCGGCAGCCAGGCCTCCTGGTAGAGCCCGGCGACCACGATCGCGACGATCGTCGCCAGCACCCCGAAGCCGAGTCCCTCGATCGTCTTCTTGGGTGATATGGCCGGAACCAGCAGATGCCGGCCGAACATCCGGCCACCGGCGTAGGCGGCTGTGTCACCGAGGAAGGTGCCGACCATAACGTCGATCAGGATGCCCTTTCCGACCGGGTCAGGTAGCTGACGCAGCAGCACCGCGCAGGCAAACGGCAGCCCGATCCAGAGCACCCCGAGCAGGGTCGAGGCGATCGTCGCCGCGGCCTCGTCGCTCTGGCCGCGCGCGAGCATCGCGATGAACACCAACGGGAGTGACGCCAGCGCAGTGCCGGTGACGTCAGCGAGCGTGCCGTAGCGCGCGGCCACGCACATCGCCAGGGCAATCACGAACCCGACCACCGGGACCGGCCGCCAGCCCGACAGCATCCGGTAGAGCTCGCTGAGACAGGCGCAGGCGAGCAGCGCCATCAGCGCCATCCAGGCGGCGCCGCCGACGTCGACCAGCACCACCGCCAGCACCGCTGCCGGGACGGCAACAAGGATGCGGGAGAGGAGATCCGAGCGCTTGCGCACCGCCGACCGGTTTGCTGCGGCTCGCCGTGGCGTCGCCATCAGCGCCCACCGAAGCGCCGCTGTCGTGCCGTGTAGGCAGACAGGCTCTCAGCGAACGCCTCGCGCGTGAAGTCGGGCCACAACTCGTCCCTGAACACGAACTCCGAGTACGCCGACTGCCAGGTCAGGAAGTTGGAGACGCGCTGCTCTCCGCTGGTGCGGATGATCAGGTCGGGATCGTGCATCTCCGGCGCGTAGAGGTGGGTGCGAAAGTCACTCTCCTCCCCGCCGTTGAAGGCGCGGGCAGCGTCGATGATCTCGGCGCGGCCGCCGTAGTTGAAGGCCACGAACAGCGTGATCCGGTCGTTGCCGGCGGTTTCGGCCTCGGCCCAGCGCATCTTCTCGATCAGGCGCTCTGAGACCGGTGGCGTGCGCCTGCCGATGAAGCGCATGCGC
>JAJYHG010000087.1 GCA_021784895.1 Actinomycetes bacterium | reverse complement strand
CCGACCGGATGACCGAGAGCCCGCACCCAACCGGCCACAGCGACACGGCCACAAAGAGTCCGGCCTCGCGCGTCCCCGGGCGCTGGGCCGCCGCCGCCCAGCTGCTCGCCGCAGCCACGGCGTGGGCGCTGTGCGCGGTGGTGGCGCTGTTCGCGCACGGCCTGACCAACTGGAACGTGGCCTACCTGGCGATCCTGGCGGCGCTGGCCGTCACCAGCGAGTTCACCGCGACCCTGCTCCCCTCCGGTTCGCTCACCATCTCCGGCAGCTTCCTCAGCATCATGCTCGCCGCGGTGCTGCTTGGCGGGCCGGCCGCGGCGATCGTCGGGGTGGCCACGGTTGTCATCGGCTGGCTGCGCTGGCGCGAGCACGGCCACAACTTCCGCCACAACCTGCTCGCCTTCAGCTGGTTCCCGCTGCTCAGCGGCCTCTGGTTTCACTGGGTCGCGGGCGTCGCCGGCGTGGCGCTGCGCGGACCCAACTTCGGGCATTACCCGCCGGCCTACTACCTGTTCGTGTTCGGTGCGTTCTTGGTTGGCCTCGCACTCAACTTCGTGATGAACGCCGCCTACACGGGCTGGATCCAGCGCGTGGCGGTCACGCGAAAGCTGGCCGAGTTCCGGCCCTTCATCTCAGCGGAGCTCGCGACCGCAGTGCTGACGGTGATCGCGGTGTACCTCACCAACCGGCTGCACATCTGGGGCCTGCTCACCTTCGCGCTGGTGCTGGTCATCTTCCAGTACCTGATCGGCGAGCTGCTGCTCTCGCAGCACCGCGGCGAGGAGCTGGCCAAGATGGCCCACACCGACGACCTCACCGGACTCGCGAACCGCAAGCGCTTCAACGAGCGCGTCGATGAGCTGATCGCGGGGTTCGAGGCGGCTGGACGGGGGGCGTTTGGGGTGCTGCTGCTCGACCTGGACCACTTCAAGGACGTCAACGACACGCTCGGCCACCAGTACGGGGACGATCTGCTCAAGGAGCTGGGCCCGCGGCTGGAGGCGCGGATCGGGGAGGGCGGGCTGGTGGCGCGCTTCGGCGGCGATGAATTCGGCGTGCTGCCGGCGGTCCGGACTGAGAACATGGCCTCGCTGACGGCGATCGCGGAGGATGTGATCGCCTGTCTGCGCGAGCCGGTGACCTTCGATGAGGTCACGCTGCAGGTGGACGCGAGCATGATCTTGGCCCGCTACCCGAGCGACGGCGGCGACGCCCAGACGCTGCTGCGCCGCGCCGACATAGCGATGTATGAGGCCAAGGCTGAACATGCCGGGCACCGCTTCTACACGCACGGGCAGGACCATCACTCGGTCTCGCGCCTGAGCATGGTCGGGGACTTCCGCCGCGCGCTGGATACCGACGGCGAGATCGTCGTTTACTTCCACCCGATCGTGGACCTTGGCAGCGGCCGCGTACACGGCGCTGAGGCGCTGGTGCGCTGGCAGCACCCGGAGCTCGGGCTACTGCAGCCCGCCGCGTTCCTCGAGATCGTCGAGCAGACGGGGCTGATCGGCGACATGACCGAGCACGTGCTGCGACGCGCGATCGCCGAGTGCGCGGCCTGGCACGCGGCGGGCCGTGACCTCACCGTCGCGGTCAACCTGTCGATCCGCAACCTCCACGACCCGATGCTCTCCTCGCTGGTCGCGCAGCTGCTGGACCGTCACTGTCTGGCGCCCGAGTCGCTGATGCTCGAGATCACCGAGAGCATGATCCTCTCAGACCCACAGCGGGCGCTGGCCACGGTCGAGAGCCTGAGTGAGATCGGCGTCCGCTTCGCCGTCGATGACTTCGGCACCGGGCATTCGACGCTGGCCAACCTCCGGCGCCTGCCCGTCCACGAGCTGAAGATCGACCGCTCGTTCGTGACGCCGATGCTCAACGAGGAGTCAGACGGCGTGATCGTCCGCTCGACAGTCGACCTCGGGCACGCCCTCGGTCTCAAGGTCGTCGCTGAGGGGGTGGAGGACGCGGTCACCCTCTCCCGCCTGGAGGAGATCGGCTGCGACCGCGCCCAGGGGCATTACTTTGCCAAGCCGATCCCGCCGATCGAGTTCATGCGCTGGATCAGCCGCTTCGAGCGCGACTCCCGCGCCGCAGCCTGACCGCACCGTGGCGAGCGCACCCGCCCGCGCGACTCCGCCGGCATCGCGGCAGGCGTTCCGGCCATAATCAGGTGCAAGGGCCCGTTACACCATCAAGGATGCATCACATGCACCTGCTCGACTCGTTTCCGATCCTGCTCGTCGACGACGGGCTTCACGACGACACGGCCGCGGGCCGCGCGAGCCGCGCGCTGATTGAGCAGCTGCGCCGCGACGGAAGCGAGGTGATCACCGCCACAGACCCCGCTGACGCGGAGCAGGTGATCGCCTTCAACCAGTCACTGAGCGCGGTGCTGGTGGATTGGGACGCCCATCACAACCGGCCCACTGACGGTTCCCAGTCATCGCAGGTCGCACGCACGGCTGGCGGGTCGCTGGCCGAACGGCTGATCGCCCGCGTCAGGGCTCAGAGTCTCACGCTGCCGGTGTTCGTGCTGGCTGATCACTCGACGCTTGACCAGCTCCCTCCAGACCTGCTGCATCAGATAAACGGTTACGTGTGGAAGCTGGAGGACACGCCTGAGTTCGTCGCCCGCCGGATCGAGCAGGCGCGCCACCGCTACCTGCAAGGGCTGCTACCGCCGTTCTTCGGCGCGCTCGTGGACTTCACCGAGGAGGCGAGCTACTCCTGGCACACGCCGGGGCACAGCGGCGGCGCCGCGTTCCTGAAGAGTCCTGTGGGGACAGCCTTCCACCGTTTCTTTGGCGAGAACACACTGCGCAGCGACCTGTCCGTCTCGGTCGGCGAGCTGGGCTCGCTGCTGGAACACTCGGGCCCGGTCGGCGCCGCCGAGGCGGAAGCCGCGCAGACATTCGGAGCGCAGCGGACGATGTTCGTGACCAACGGCACGTCGACCGCAAACAAGATCGTCTTCCACGCCTCTGTGCGCCCCGGAGACGTTGTGCTGGTGGATCGCAACTGCCACAAGTCGATCATGCACGCGATCGTGATGACCGGCGCGATCCCGGTCTACCTGCTGCCGGCCCGCAACGCCTACGGCATCATCGGTCCGATCCCGCCCGGCGGGTTCACAAGGGAGACGGTCCTGGCGAGCTTTGAGGCAAACCCACTGGTCCCGCATGGCACTGAACAGGCTGCACTCGCGGTCGTGACGAACTCGACCTACGACGGGCTCTGCTACGACGCCCAGGGGGTGCTCGACGAACTCTCGCAGACCAGCAGGCGGGTCCTGTTCGACGAGGCGTGGTACGGCTACGCCAAGTTCCACCCCATCTACGCCGGGCGCTACGCGACCGGCGTCGCCCATCGGCCCGGGCAGGCGGCGACGTTCGCGACCCAGTCAACGCACAAGCTGCTGACCGCCTTCTCCCAGGGTTCGATGCTGCACCTCAACGACCCCGGCGGGCTGGTCAGCACCACGGCGCTCGAAGAGGCATACATGATGCACACTTCCACCTCGCCGCAGTACAGCATCATCGCCTCGCTCGATGTCGCCGCAAGGATGATGGCCGGTGAGCGTGGGCGGGCGATGATCGACGAGGCGATCGGCGAGGCACTCGCATTCCGCCGCGAGCTGACGGAGCTGGCAGATGCCTGCCGCCCCGGCGACTGGTGCCTGCGGCCGTGGCAGCCCCCTGAGCTGGCCGACGCAGAGCTCTCGGCTCAGCGCGAGACGTCACGGTGGACGCTGCGGCCGGGCGAGCGCTGGCACGGCTACATGGACCTCGGTTACGGCCACGTGCTGCTCGACCCGCTCAAGGTCACCATCCTCACACCCGGCATGGAGGAAAGCGGGCGTATGGCCAAGCACGGGGTGCCGGCCACACTCGTCTCTCACTTCCTGGATGAGCGCGGGATCGTTGTTGAAAAGACCGGCTCATACTCGTTGCTGATCCTGTTCTCGCCCGGCATCACCAAGGGCAAGTGGGGAACGCTCCTGGCCGAGCTGCTCGAGTTCAAGCGGCTCTACGACTCAGGCGCGACGCTCAGCCAGGCGATGCCACGGCTCGCGGCCGCGCACCCGAAGCGCTACGGCAAGATGACACTGCACGAGCTCGCAGACGAGCTGCAGGGTGGGAGGC
>JAJYHG010000164.1 GCA_021784895.1 Actinomycetes bacterium | reverse complement strand
ACTTCGCCACCGCGACCGAGTTCCCGTACCAGTCGCAGGTGGGGCGGATGCGATTCCCGTACGCGCTCTCCGGCTGGGCGCCGCCCGCGCCGCCGGGGCGGGCCGAGCTGGCGGTCGCGGACACCGCCAACAACCGGGTCCTGATCTGGGATCAGGCGCCAGTAGGCGAGGAGCTGCCGGACCTGGCGCTCGGGCAGCTGGACCTCGGCGGAGCCGGGGAGAACCGCTGGCAGGCCGTGGCTCCCGACACGCTCTGCTGGCCGTACGGGCTGGCGCGGTGGGGCGACACGCTGGCCGTCGCCGACTCCGGTAACAATCGCGTCACCATCTGGCGCCGGGAAGGGCAGGGCTGAGCGCGATGTGCCTCGGCATTCCCGGCCTGATCGTCGAACGCTGGGTCCGCGACGACGGCGCGATCCTGGCGCAGGCTGACTTCGACGGTGAGCTGCGCACGGTGCAGCTCAACTACCTGCCGGATCTGCAGGTCGGCGATTACACGATCGTGCATGCCGGATTTGCCCTCACCCGGCTGGATGCACAGCAGGCGGCTGAGACACTGCGGCTCATGCGTGAGACCGGCGTGCTCGCACCCGAGTCCTGAGATGCCGGACGCCGAACCTGCGGCAGCAGGCACGAGGCGCGGGCGGGCCGACAGGTGACGGTCCCTGCCGGCTGGCGCCTGTTCGCCCGCTACGCCTACGCCCCCAACGCGCGCGGCTACTGCGGCCCTCCCGGCGCCCGGGTGCTGGCTGATGTCGCGCGCGGCGACGGCGCCGGCGAGCACGTGGACGTGCCGGCGCTCGCCCGGCGGTTCAGCGGCGCCTGGCCCTACCAGGTGCTGATCGCCGAGCTTGCCGGCATCGATGACCCGCTCGACGCGCGCGTCGGCCGCGCCTACTGGACCGGGAGCGAGCTGACCGGCGAGATCGACGCCCGCCGTCTTGGCGAGCTCCTGCTGGAGCGGTTCGCAGCTCAGGCCGGCCACTACTGGTCGCACCTGACCGCCGACCTGCTGGAGGAGGTGACGCCGACCCACGTCTTCCATGTGCTCGGCGTGTACCCGTGGTCGCGGCTGCTGGCCGGCGGCCGGCCGGAGCCGCTGGAGGTGCTCGACTCCTGCCGGATCCGTCCGGGAACCGTGCTCGAGCGCCGCGGCGAGCAGCTGCTCGTCAGCGCCGCGCGCCTGGGCTGGAACGGGCGCGAGCTGTCGCTGGGCGAGCCCGGGCCGGAGCTGGTCGGCTACTGGCCGGCCGGCGACGGCGAGGACCCCGCGCCCGGTGACTCGGTGGCGATCCACTGGCGCCATGCCTGTGACCTGCTCGAGCCGGGCAGCCGGTCCCAGCTCGAGCGCTACACGTCCCTGCAGGTCGAGGCGACCAACCGTCGCCTGCGCCGCAGCCGCGGCGAGCCCTAGGCGAGCAGTCACCGCGCTACGAGCGGCCGTGCGCCCATGCCTCCGTGCGCGGCGGCCGGGCGCTCAGCCGAGGTCGCGCCGGCGGTCCAGAAACGCGTAGACGTCGATCAGATCGACGCCTGGGTGGGCGCTGAAGACGACCGTATCGGTGGGCAGCCCGGAGACGAAGCCGCTGTGGTCACGAGCCGACGGCCACGCCAGCCCATCCCAGCGCGCCACCGCTTCCGCGGAGGGGCGCCTGCAGCAGGAGGGATCGGGGCATCGCGAGACCGCCCGGCGGGCCGTGTCAGAACCACGGAACCAGTGCGCCATCTCCTCGACCGTGCCGATCGTGATCGCGTCGCCGCGGTCACGATCGAGGTCGATGTGGGTCACGCACCAGAACGTTCCCGTAACCGTCTCCGTGTGCTGGTAGTGCAGCTCATATGAGTCCTCTGACTCGAACGCCTGGCGCGAGCTCCACCAGCGGCAGAGGCGCTGACCTTCGATCGTCCCGTCGACGTCGGCGGGGAGCAGCACGCCGTCGTTCTCATAGGCTTTCCACAGTCGGCCCTCGTGGTCGGAGCGCTGGAAGTGCACCGGGATCCCGAAGTGGCGCGTGATCAGGTTCGTCAGGCGGTGAGCCGCCATCTCGTAGGAGATGTAGAACATCTCCCCCAGGTCGTCGACCGAGATGTCGTGGTTGCGCTTGGCCTCTGCGAGCACGCGCACGACCGAGCGCTCGGGTGCCAGCAGAGCACCGGCGAAGTAGTTGGCCTCCACGCGCTGGCGCACATAGGTCTCGAAGTCGGCCGGCTCGCTGTGCCCGAGCGCGAAGTGGCCGAGTGTCTGGGCGATCACCGAGCGCGATGAGCGGGTGCCGCCGGTCGCGTTGCGCTGCGGAACGTAGATCACGCGCGCGGCGGTGTCGGTGATCGACCTTGTGGAGGCAGGGAGCCCCTGCACGCGCGCGACCGTGAACCCGAAGTGGGCCGCCGCCTCGCTCAGGTGGCGCTCGGACACCGATCCCGGGCCCGTGTGGCCCACGGCGTCAAGCGCGCCGGTGGCGATTTTCTCAATCTCCTCAAAGTAGTTGTCGCGCCGGCGCATCTCCTCGCGCATCGCAGCGTTCGCAGCCCGAGCCCCCAGCGCGCCGGTGAGGCTCGTGTGCTGGCCCGCCGCGCGCCCGCTCCCGTCCGTCAGCTCGCGCACGCGCGCGAACAGGGTGATGATGTGCTCGAGCGCCGCGCCGTCCAGGCGCGGTGAGGGCTTCAGGTATGGCAGCCTCAGCGAACGGTAGAGCGGATCCTCCTGCAGCCTCGCGAGCGAGACCTCAAGCTCCGCGCGGCGGCTGGGCGCCGCCGCGGAGAGCAGCTCGGCCGGCGTGCAGCCGAGCGCGCCCGCGAGCTGGTTGACCGTCGACAGCCGCGGCTCGCGGTGCCCGTTCTCGAGCTGTGAGAGGTAGGAGGCCGAGCTTCCGACCTTCTCGCCCAGCGCCGCGAGCGTCAGTCCTGCACGCCGGCGCAGGTGGCGCAGACGCTTACCGAAGACCACGGAGTCGAGTGCCTGAACGGTCACATCGAAAAGTTTCGCATATCTGTTGACTTATCGCTATATCGCAAAACGTTTAGTGGACAAATTGAACGTAGCTGGCAAATTCAGCAGCGTACTGGCAGCACCATGCTCGCCCAGCACCTCCCGACTGCGAAGCCGACCAGCCACCCCAAGGAGACGTACGCGATGACCACCCTGTCAGACCTAGCCGACGCCGCGATCGAGCGTGAGTGGGCGACCAGCCCACGCTGGTCCGGCATCGAGCGCAGCTACGAGGCGGCCGACGTGATCCGCCTGCGCGGCAGCGTGCGGGTCGAGCACAGCCTCGCCCGGCGTGGCGCGGAACAGCTCTGGCACCTGCTGCACACCGAGCCCTACGTCAACGCCCTGGGCGCGATGACTGGCGCGCAGGCGGTCGAGATGGTGAAGGCCGGCCTGGAGGCGATCTACCTCTCCGGCTGGCAGGTCGCCGCCGACGCCAACCTCTCCGAGCAGGTCTACCCCGACCAGAGCCTCTACGCGGCCAACAGCGTGCCGGCCGTGGTGCGCCGGATCAACAACGCCCTGCGCCGCGCCGACCAGATCGAGTGGGCCGAGGCAGTCGCCGCCGGTGACCACGAGCCGCCGCGCGACTGGCTCGTGCCGATCGTCGCCGACGCCGAGGCCGGGTTCGGCGGGGCGCTCAACGTCTATGAGCTGATGCGCGCGATGATCGAGGCCGGCGCCGCCGGCGTGCACTTCGAGGATCAGCTCTCCTCGGAGAAGAAGTGCGGGCACATGGGCGGCAAGGTCCTGATCCCGACCGGCCAGCACATCCGCACACTCAACGCCGCCCGCCTGGCGGCCGACGTGGCCGGCGTGCCGACGCTGATCATCGCCCGCACCGACTCGCTCGGCGCGACCCTGCTGACCTCAGATGTCGACCCGCGCGATGCGGAGTTCACCACCGGCGAGCGCTCGCCCGAGGGGTTCTACTACCTGCAGCCTGGGATCGAGGTCGCCGTCGCCCGCGGGCTGGCCTACGCGCCGCATGCCGACCTGATCTGGTGCGAGACGGCCACCCCGGACCTCGCGCAGGCCCAGATCTTCGCCGAGCGGATCAAGGCCGAGTACCCGGACAAGCTGCTGGCCTACAACTGCTCGCCGTCGTTCAACTGGCGCCGGCACCTCGACGACGACACTATCGCGCGCTTCCAGCGCGAGCTCGGCGCGATGGGCTACGCCTTCCAG
>JAJYHG010000234.1 GCA_021784895.1 Actinomycetes bacterium | reverse complement strand
GGTGCCGAGGATGAACAGGCCGCCTGCGGCCATCACCTCGGCGCGCGCCGCGTCCACGCGACGCTCGATCTCAGGCAGCACCCGCTGGTAGTGCTCATCGTAATCAGGCTCGCCCGGCTCCAGCCCCAGCTTGCGCATCTCCAGGGCAGCAAGGTGCTCGGGGTTGCCACCGAGCTTGATGTCAACGCCACGGCCAGCCATGTTGGTCGCGATCGTCACCGCGCCAAGGACGCCCGCCTCAGCCACTACATCGCCCTCGCGCTCCGCGTGCTCCGGCTTGGCGTTCAGCACCGTGTGCGGGATGCCATGGGCCTTGAGGCGGGCTGACAACAGCTCAGAGATCTCGACCGAGATCGTGCCGACCAGCACCGGCTGGCCGGTTGCGTGACGGGCCGTGATCTCCTTCACCACCGCGTGCCACTTGCCCTCCTTGGTCTTGTAGACCTGATCGTTGCGGTCCACCCGGATCATCGGGGCGTTGGTCGGTATCTGGACCACCTCGAGCTTGTAGATCTTCATGAACTCGGTCGCCTCGGTGGCGGCGGTGCCGGTCATGCCCGCGAGCTTGTCGTACTTGCGGAAGTAGTTCTGCAGCGTGATCGAGGCCAGCGTGTCGTTCTCCTCCTGGACGCGCACACCCTCCTTGGCTTCGACCGCCTGATGCAGACCCTCTGACCAGCGCCGGCCCTCGAGGATGCGGCCGGTGTGCTCGTCGATGATCTGAACCTGGCCGTCGATCACCGCGTAGTCGACGTCGCGCTTCTTCAGCGCCTGCGCCTTGAGCGCCTGATAGAGGTGGTTGATCAGGTGCCCGTTCTCGGCCCGGTAGAGATGGTCGATCCCCAGGAACCGCTCGGCTTTGGCCACGCCGAGCTCGGTCACCGACACGGTCTCGTACTTCTCGTCCACCTCGTAGTCGAAGTCGGCCACAAAGCTCTTGCGCTCCATCGGCAGGAGCCCGTCCGGCGTCTTGCCGAGCACCATCTGCGGCGCCAGCCGTGCGAACAGCGCGTACAGATCGGCCGCCTCCTGCGGTGCACCAGAGATGATCAGCGGCGTCCGCGCCTCATCGATCAGGATGTTGTCGACCTCATCGACGATCGCGAAGTGGTGGTAGCGCGAGCCCTGGGCGGGCGCCTCCCGCCCGCCGTGCTGCACCTTCTCTTCGAGCGTCCTCGCCATGTTGTCGCGCAGGTAGTCAAAGCCGAACTCCGAGTTGGTGCCGTAGGTGATGTCGGCGGCGTAGGCGATCTGCTTGTCCTCATATGACTGCATCCCCTGCAGGACCCCGACGCTCAGGCCGAGCGCGTCATAGATCGGTTTCATCCACAGTGCGTCGCGGCGGGCCAGGTAGTCGTTGACGGTCACCAGGTGCACGCCGCGCCCGGAAAGCGCGTTCAGCACCACGGCAGTGGTGGCCGTCAGCGTCTTGCCCTCGCCGGTTCGCATCTCGGCGATCGCGCCGTCGTGCAGGACCATGCCGCCGATCAGCTGCACGTCGAAGTGACGCATGCCAAGCGTGCGGCGCGACACCTCACGCACCAGGGCAAAGGTCTCGGGCAGCAGCGCGTCCAGGCTCTCGCCCGCACGAGCCCGCTCGCGGAGCTGGTCCGCCAACTCGCGCAGCTCGGCGTCGCTCGAGTTCTCCATCTCCGGCTCGTAAGCGCTGATCTGCGCCACGCGCTGCTCGTAGGCCCGGAACTTCTTGGCTTCACCGAGACGAAGAGCGCGGTCGAGGAAGGACATGCCTCTAGAGGGTACTAGCGGGCCGCTGACCACTGTTTACCGGGAGCGTGCACCGCCCCCCACCGGCCGCCTCCGCCGCTCAGGCGTCGGCCAGCGGCTGCACCCCGGCGACGCCGTCCGGAAGCGTGGCCGGCTCGCGCGCTTCGCGTCGCCTACGGCGCTTCTCGCGGTGGCGCTTGACCTGAACGCCCAGTTCGTCGCTGACCACGCCCAGGGAATGCTTGAGATCCCGGCTGGCGTGGCGCGCCCGCAGCGTGACGCCCTTCAGGTGCAGGGTCGCCTCTGCCACCTGCGATTCGGCGATCGACGGGTTCTGCTCTTCAAACACCTCCACCTCCAGCTCGGCCAGTTCCGACACCTGCCTGCCGATTACGCGGAACCTGCGCTGCACCAGCTCGCGCAGATCTTCTGAGACGGGGATGTTCCGGCCCTTGACCTCGATGCGCATCGATCGGCCTCCTTTTCGTCCAAGAAGGAAGTATTCGTGGTCATCAACACCATAGTGCGCGGATGCCCGCTTGTCCAAGTTTCGGCGCCGGAAAGCCCGTCCAGCGCACCTTGCTCGGCGACCCAGCAGCAGCTCGCCGGCGCTGTTGTGACTCCGGCAGAATTATGTGCTACCGTGTCGCACATGAAGATCGGGGTGCGTGAGCTCCGGAATCGAACGGGCCAGGTGATCGACGCCGTCCAGGCTGGCGAGCGCGTCACACTAACCGTCCACGGCGAGCCCATCGCCGACATTGTTCCGCACGGCCGCCGTGCCCGGTGGCTGTCGGGCGAGCACCTCCGAGGGCAGCTTGCTGGCCGTTCAGCGGATCCGGGGCTCACCGTAGAGCTGCACGAGCTGGCTGGCCAGACGCTCGATCGGTTGTGACCAGTTCAGGTCTCCTCGACACGTCTGTCTTCATCGCGCGCGAGAGCGGCAGGCCCCTCGGCGAGCTGCCAGAGCACGTCGCGATATCGGTCGTAACGATCGGTGAGCTCAAACTCGGAGTGCTCAGCGCAAGCGATGAGACAACCCGTGCCCGGCGCGCGGACACGCTAGCGCTTGCGCGGTCGGCCGACCCGATCCCAATCAGCGAGGCCGTGATGGGCAGCTGGGCTCGTCTCGTCAGCGACTGCCGGGCCGCCGGAATCCAGCGAACCGTGAAGCTCATCGACGCGCTGATCGCGGCAACCGCTGTGGAACACGGCCTGCCGGTCGTGACTCAAGACGGCGATTACGACCTGATGGCGACCGCTCACCCATCACTCCAGGTCATCAAAGTCTGACCGCCGTCCCTGCCGCCCGGGCGCTCCGGCGTCTGAATGCCGCAAACTTCCGCTCGCCCGCCGGCTGAGCCAAGCCCGAAGCCGACCAGTATCAGCCGCCGCTGAGCGCCGCGCGCAGCAGCTCGGCCGCCGCGACCGGACCGGGGTCGACGCCGCGCAGGACGGCTAGATAGAGCGACACCAGGTCACCGAGCAGGATCAGCGAGATCAGGCGCTGCAGGCGCGTCTCACCGGTCGACTCGACCCTGAAGGTGGCGCCGCCGCGGCTGGCGATCAGGCCGCGGGTGAGCTCGATGCGCTGGCGCACGCGCGGGTGCAGGTCGGAGTCGTCGAGGAACACGGCGCTGAAGCTGCCGACGGACGCGGCGCCGTCCCAGCCGGCCAGCTCGTTGTGATCGAGCTCGGGCAGCGCCGCCGCGAACGCGGGCGTCTTTGCGTTCTCGTTGATCTGCGTCTTCCAGCGGTAGGCCACCGGCGCGGTCAGCGCCGCCCCCACGACCTGGGGGATGGTGGCGTGCAGGCCGCGAGCGAGCGTCTTGGCGAGCGCGTCCTCGCTCGCGTCCGGTCCCCACGCAGCGGCCAGCCGCGCCGCGTGCTCGGCGGCCACGTCCACCTCGGCGCGCATGCTGGCACCCGCCCCGCAGAGGCTCGCGACCTCCAGGGCCACCACCAGCGAGTAGCCGATCGCCGCACGGGCCTCGAAGCCCGCCGGCAGCGGGATCACCGGCGCGCCGCCAGCGCGCGCCAGCTCGGCCAGCTTGCCGCCGGTGGTCATCACGATCGTGTGCGCTCCGAGCGCCTGGGCTGCCTCGTAGGCCGCCAGCGTCTCCTCGGTCTCGCCCGAGTAGCTCGCGCACAGCACGGTCGTGTCGGGGGTCGTCCACGGCGGCAGGGCGTAGTCGCGCGCCAGCGCGATCGGCCGTGACGCGCTGTCACCCAGGGCGGCGCGCGCCAGCGCGCCGCCCGCCGCCATCCCGCCCACGGCCGCAACCACCAGGCCACCCGGCGAGTCGTGTGGCCGCAGCTGCGCCGACTCGACCCGCCACAACGCGTCGCGCAGGTGCTCCGGCAGGGCCAGCACCTCGCCGAACTGGCGGCTGACATCGACCTCGGCGACAGCGTCGCGCGACAGGGTGCGGCCGCCGGTCAAAACCTGATCGCCCCATCCGGCAGC
>JAJYHG010000146.1 GCA_021784895.1 Actinomycetes bacterium | reverse complement strand
GTCCACGTTCCGCCTGAGGATGCGACGAAACTCGTCATTCAGCCCGCCGGCCCGGAACACGATGTGTGCGGTTGCAGGCCGTCAGCTGCCCGCTCCGGCAAGGCGACACCTTTGGCTGTTGCCCGGGCTTGCTGCCGGGAACGGGCCAAAGCCTCCTGGCTGGCGCGGCGGTGCCTCAGGCCGCGACGACCATCGTCTTCACGGTCGCGGTGACGCCCTCGGCGACCTCCACCGTGACCATGTGCGTGCCCACCGTCTTGATCGGATCTTCCAGTGCGACCTTGCGCCTGTCGATGCGGATGCCGCGCGCGTCCCGGATCGCGTCGACTATGTCCTGGCTCGTGACCGAACCGAACAGGCGTCCGTCGTCGCCCGCCTGCTGAGTGATCGTCAGCACGGTCCGCCCGAGCAACTCGGCGTTCTCGCGGGCTCTGTCCACCGCCTCGCGGACGGCGCGCTCAGCTGCCTCCCGGCGTCTGACGGCAGCCTCTAGCGAACCCTTAGTTGCTGCCTCGGCGAGCTTGCGTGGCAGCAGGTAGTTGCGCAGGTAGCCGCTTGAAACCTCGACGACCGAGCCCTTCTCGCCGAGCGCCTCAACGTCCTGGAGCAGGATTGCCTGTGGCATCAGAGCCTCACCCTCTCAGCGTTCGCTTGCGTCTCAGCGGTCGCGGTCGCGGTCGCGGTCACGGCCGCCGCGCCCCTCGCGGTGATCCCCTGCGCCCTCGGCCACGTATGGCAGCAGCGCCACCTCTCGCGCGCGCTTGACAGCGCGCGCGACCTGGTTCTGGTGGCGGCGGCAGGCGCCGGTTATGCGTCTTGAGCGGATCTTGCCCCGGTCGGAGATGAACCGCCGCAGCAACGAGATGTCCTTGTAGTCAACCTGCTCCACCTTCTCGCGGCAGTACGGGCACGGCTTGCGCCGGCCCGAGGACGGGCCGCCCTTCCTGTCGCGCCGGCGAACCGGCCGTCTACGTTGCTTCGCCACTGGGCATCACCTATGGAAGTCTTTCGTTGCTGGAGCCGTCGCCTCAGATCAGAACGGAATGTCGTCGTCGGCGACACCGGAGCCCACGGCTGCGGGAACGAAATCGGCGGTATCGACGGGGATGTCGCTCGCGGCAGTGCTGACACTGCTCGAGAAACCGTTCCCGTTACCGCTCGGAGCGTCACCGCCGCCGCCGAGGAACTGCACGGTCTCAGCGATGATATCGACAGCTTGACGCTTTTGCCCGTCGGTCTCCCATTCACGCCACCGCAGGCGGCCGTCGATGGCCACGCCGCGTCCCTTGAAGAGGTAGCGCTTGCAGTTCTCGCCCTGTGCGCCCCAGACCGAGACGTTGAAGTAGTTGGGGTCGTCCTCCCAGCCTCCATCGGCATTGCGGCGCCGGCCGTTACAAGCCACGCGCAGCTCGCAGACGCTCGTCCCGCTTGGGAGCGTGCGCATTTCGGGGTCGCGCGTGAGGTTTCCGGTGATGATGACCCGGTTGAGATTACCCGCCATGGCGGGCCTCCTTTCGATGGTTGCCTGTGCCTGCAAGCGAGTCTAAGCGCGGCCCGGACCGATACCCGGGGGACGCCGCAAACTGGCGCACATTCGTCACACAGGGGAGACGGAGTGGGGAGAGAGCGTCACAGAGTGGGGAGAGAGCGTCACACTCTCGTGACATATACCGAGTGGTTGGACCCCTGAGCGCGGCGGCGCGGGAGTCCTACGGCCTCAGAGCGCTTCGCTCTCGGCCGGGGCCAGGGCGACCGCGCCGGCGAGCACCGGTGGGGCGGCGTCCGGGGCTGCGGGGGTCCCGGGCGTCACCTTGATGATCCTGAAGCGCAGGACCGGATCGGCGATCCGCAGCGTGTGTGAGAGTGACTCCAGCAGGGCCGGCGGGCCCGTGAACTGCAGCAGATGGTAGTTGGCCTCGCCCTGGTGGCCGACGGGGTAGGTGGTGGGGCGCTGGCCCCAGTCCTGCCTGCGCGCGACCGTGCCCCCTGCGGTGGTGATCATCGCCTCGACGTCGTCGACCAGTTTGGCGCGGGCGTCGGCATCGGTCTCCATGGAGAGCAGCAGCACGAGGTCGTAGAGCAGGGGGTCTTTGGACATGGCCATATGCCCAGGCGCACCGCGAAGCGCTCACCGGTCACCGGGCGAGGTGCGAATATAGCAATGCGCTGTGGCCGGCAGCGCCGCGGGCTGGGATGTGAGGGTTGATGCAGCGATGAGGATCAGACGCTCCCTGGGGACATACGAACATCGCCGCTGCGCGTGGCGCCGGGGGCTGGCAGCGGCCACGCTGGCCGGGTTGGTCGCGCTTGTGTCGGCGGGCTGTGCCGCTACCGCCGGCAGCAACCTGAGCAGTGCGGGGGTGCTCAGGATCGGCACGCTCTACGCCGGCAGCGGCCAGTTTGCGTCCTCATCGCTGCCGGAGCTCGCCGGCCTGCGGCTGTGGGTGCGCCGGGCCAATGCTGCAGGTGGGGCCTGGGTGGGGGCGCTGCGCCGCCGTGAGCCGGTCAGGCTGATCGCTTACGACGACCACAGCTCGGCGAGCCGCGCAGCGGCTCTCTACGCGCGCCTGGTCGCCCGCGACCACGTTGACATCCTCGTCTCTGACTTCGGTTCGGTGCTCACCGCGCCCGCGATCAGCGTCGCGCAGCACAACGGTGTGCTGCTGTTTGACCAGTCGGGTACCGGGGCCAGCTTCTTCACGGCCGGCAATCCCTACATAGTGCTCTGTGACCTGCCGGCCTCGACGGTCTGGCCCGATGGGCTGGCGCGCCTGCTGGTCGCCCGCCACATCGGCCGCGTGGCTTTGGTCTACGGCCGCAACTACTTTGACGCCTCCCAGGACCAGACGATCGCCGCGGCGCTGACGCTGCACGGCGACGAGCCGGTGATCAACCAGGGAGTCCCGACCACCAACGGCAACTACCGGGGGTTCGTGGCGGAGGCCGCCGCGCGCCATGCCAGCGCGGTGATCGAGCTCGGCTACAGCAGCAACGACATAGCGTTCCTGCGCCAGCTCCGCGCCTCGGGCCGCCATTTCCGCTTCGTTTTCACCGTGTTCGCGGGGCAGCTGCCCGGCGTACTCCAGCACGCCGTGGGGCTCGACGCGATCGCCGGGACATACAGCTACGGCTTCCCGCCCTTTGTCGAGCGCCACGCGCCGAGCACAGGGCTCGGCGACCGCGGGCTGGCCGCCGCGCTCGGCGGGCGCGGCTCCGGCAATGCCGTTGGTTCCGGGAGCGCTGGCAGCCCCGTGAGCCCTGGAAGTCCCGGCGCGCTCAACTTCCTAAACGTTGCGGGCTACAACACCGGACTGGTGATCGGGGCCGCCCTACGGACGGCGGCCGATGCCACGCAGCTCGGCCTGCGCGCGGCCCTATCCCGGCTCTCCGGCGGCCTGCACACGCTCGACGGCACCTTCCGGCTGGACGCGGAGGGTGCACAGGTCGGCGAGATCCCCGCCGTGGCGGAGCTCCTGCGTGGTCCCGGAGGGCGGCTCGTCTTCCGCGACGTTCACAGCAGTGGCACCGGGCACGCCAGACCGTGAGGACTCACTCACCGAACTCGAAGCCACGGAAGGCCTGGTGGACGAGCAGCTCACCGGGCGCGCCGGCGGCGACGACGCGGCCCCGGTCGAGCGCGTAGACCCGGTCGGCGATCGACAGCGCGCGGCCCACGTCCTGCTCCACGAACAGCACCGCCATGCCGGTCGAGACCAGCTCCGGCAGCAGCGCCAGCAGGCGGCTGACAGCGGCTGGGGAGAGCCCCAGCGAGATCTCGTCGATCAGCAGCACGGCGGGGTCGGCCGCGAGCGCGCGCCCGACCGCGCAGAGCTGCGCCTCGGACGTGCTCAGGCTGTGGGCCGGCCGCTTGAGCAGCGGCTCGAGCTCGGGCAGCCAGTCGAGCACGCGCGCCAGGTTGCGGCAGCCGCAGCACCAGCCGCCCAGCGTGAGGTTCTCGGCGACCGTGAGCGTCCCGAACAGGCGCCTTCCTTCCGGCACGTGCGCCAGGCCGCATCGCACCCGCGCTTCGGGGGCGAGCTTCGTGATGTCGGTGCCGAGCAGGCTGATGCGCCCGCAGTGCGGTGCCATCAAGCCGGAGAGGGTCCGCAGCAGGGTCGTCTTGCCGGCGCCGTTGGGGCCGATCAGCGCCACCAGCTCGGCCCCGTCGATCTGCATGTTCAGCGCGTCGATCGCCG
>JAJYHG010000210.1 GCA_021784895.1 Actinomycetes bacterium | reverse complement strand
AGGGCGGCAGGCCGCGACCGCTCGCGCGACCGCCTGCGAGCCCTCGATCTGCTCAAACACCTGCCGTCTCCTCCTGTGCCGCCTTCCCGCTGGAAGGCGGCACGAATCCGGCCGCGGCCTGGGCCGCGCGCACGTTGGCCTCGCCGGTCTCGCCGCTGAAGCGCTGGCGGACTGCGGCTGCCACCGAGTCGACGCTGACAACGCCGGTCAGCGCCGCGAAGGCGCCGAGCAACGCGGCGTTGGGCAGCGGCCTGCCGAGGTGCTCGCGTGCCAGCTCGGTCGCGGGCACGGTGAGCACGGTGACGGCCGCAAGCGTCTTGCAGAGGTCGCTGATCCCGAGCTCTGAGACGCTGCGCGAGCTGTTGATCAACACGTAGCCAGCTCGTTGCAAGCCGCCGAAGACGTCGACGTGATGCAGCAGCGTCGGGTCGATGATGATCACGGCGTCGGGGTTGCTGATCGGCTCGCGCGTGCGGATCGGGCGGTCATCGATGCGGCAGAACGAAACCACTGGGGCGCCGGTGCGCTCCGAGCCGAAGCTCGGGAACGCCTGGGCGCGCCGGCCCTCGCGAAAGGCCGCGATCGACAACAGCTCGGCCGAGGTGACCACACCCTGGCCGCCGCGCCCATGGATCCGCGTCTCAAACATTCCGAGCAGCATTCTGAACTCCGCGTCGGCCGTCTGCGGCGTGCTTGACGTGGTGGCCACGCCAAGATCATGCCCGCGCGCGCGTGTGCGGTCAGTCGGGAAAGACACGCATCTTTCTACGGTCTACTACGCGCGCTGGCTGCCGCCCGAGACCAGCGCAAATCGCACGCCGCGATCGCCGTCTACGACCGCGGTCCTGGTGGGACGCTTTCGGCCGCCGGCGCCTACGCGACCGGCGGCCTCGGCGGCGGCCTCGGCGGCGTGCTCGGAGGTCGGTCGTCGACCATCTCGCGTCGCAGGGCTTGCTCGTTTACGACGCCAGCGCGAGCGAGCTGTTCGCGGTCAACGCGGGCAGCGACAGCGTTTCGGTGTTTGGCGCGCACGCCGGTGATCGCCTGAACCTGCGGCAGGTGATCGGATCGGGTGGGTCCTTCCCCGCCAGCATCGCCGTGAGCGGCAACCTCGTCTACGTGCTGAACGCGCTCGGCGGCGGCACGATCCAGGGCCCCACAACGCATCTCGCTGGCATTATCGATTCAAAGATTCAAATTGCCCGCCGGGATGCGTTTGGGGGGCGCTGCATAGACGCTACTTGGCACCTGCTGACACCGACCCGAGTGCCGGGCCTTCAGGGACGCGACGACGTTGGTCAGCTGGCTATGTCCCGTCTACTGGAGCTTCGCCGAATGCCCCACGGCGAAGCCGGCCCCCCACGCGAGACTCACCTACCGGCCACTCGTTGGTGCGCGGAGTCGCCAACGTGACGCATGATCACGACTGGCTTATGACTGCCCGCGCGGCTTGGTCCGCGGCGCCGCGACAGCATCCCGACGACAGCCGGGATACAGGGCACACCAGCCACGAGGCACATCGGAATCACGCTCAGTCGCGGCTGTTCCCCGCTCACCGCCAGAAAGCCGCCACATGCCGAAATCACCACGGCGCGCACCACCGACATTACGTTCACAGGGCCGCTCGCCTTGCCGACACAGCCGCACGACACGTCGATCCGCGCGCGCAGCGCATGGACGGTCGCATACACGAAAGCGAGCCCCAGAGAGAGAGTTGCCCAGCCTCCGAACCGCCGCGTGCCCGAATCCAACAGCAGCGCCGCTACGGCAATCTCCACCGCCGGAAGGGCGCTACCCACCAGGCTAGCGTACTTAGCAGCCGTTAGCCGATACCGCCTCACGGCTCGCCTGCTCTCCGGGAGGTCGGTCAACTTCAGGAATCCGGTGTAGATCAACAATGACGTCAGCCACACTGTGATGCCATAGTCGACGGTAGATTGCATGCGACGCTCAGATCCAGATCCGCGTGGCCCGGAAACCACCACCGGGTAGTTTGAGGCCCACTGCGCCGAACGCAGTATCTGCGCGTATCGCGCGTGCACCGCCGACGATGTCACTTTCGTCAGCGGCCGAGACGACCTCGACGTACTTCGACAGCTCGACCGTTCTGACTTCGCCGTAGGCCATCACCTGCATGGTCCCCGACCCCACTGTTCGGACGACCCCATCCATGCGCGCAATGTTGACGAAGATCATGCCGCTCGTCGCAAGCAGGGCGCCATCCGGCTGAGGTGTTCCCTTGACGTCTACCCAGTCTCCGACTTCAATGAGGTTGCTCGCGCCAGTAGTCTCCTTCCATACCTCAGCACCAGCAGGGATCGTCACGACACGTGACCCAGCTGCAGAAGTAAGAAGGAACTGGTTTGCTGCGCTCGTCATCGACGCTACGCCACCCGCGTAGGTAGGATCAAGCGCGACTGGTGACGACGCATCGGCAACAACGCTGGCGCGAAAGGTGCGTGCTACCGCAGGCAGGTCAGGGTACAAAAACGTCGCTAGAGCTGCAATCCCGAGACTTGCCCTGCGCAGGAAACTTCTCCGGTGATATTGGGCCATCCCTCTCGTTCCGTTCCATTCAGGTGGTCGATAGATCTCAAAAATGCCAGACTAGCGCTAGGCAAAACAGTTGTAGTCTCCAATGGACATGTTGGTAATGATGCCTTGCGAGAGTGGTGCGAGGTTCATAAAGAACGCTTTGGTTAGGTCAGCTGCGCGGTTGACGCTACAAGCTGGACCCGAATCCACTCTTACAACCCCGTAGTTGATCCAGCTACTGTTGCTGAAGTAGACTAACTCCCCGCAGGCGACGCTGTGCTGACAGACATCGCTGCCACCGCACCCCAGCCCGCCTGGCCCAGGCCAAGCGAATCCATCGGCGGCGTCATTACAAGTGCAGCATGCGCCGCGCCCACATGTTGATGTGGTGTCACAGGCAGCAGAGCAGTTGGTGCCGTTGCAGCAGCAGCCATCCGAACCGCACGCTGAAGGATAACAGCTGAACCAGCTAACCGTCCTAGAGTGACAGCAGAAGCCCACGAAGTCCTCCCATTAACCTAGGTATTGTGATTTCGTTGCGGGAAGGCGTAGCCAGACGGAGGCCTAGCGCAGTGCGAGCACGGAGATAGGATTTGTGTGCACTGTGTCACTGCACGTAATAGACGAGCGGCCGACCGCGCCGGTCGATCAGGAACAACGTTGCTGCGCAATCACTACAGGAGCGGAACCTCTGGCCAGTCGGCAGTACAGTGATAGCAATGCTCCTTCGGACTATAGTGCGACCGCAGGAAAACCGCACAATGGTGGCGTAGGCATCGCGAGAGCCGGGAAGCACCCGACGCTCGACCGTGACTGGAGAAGTGTTGAAGTGACCCGAGCGCCACAGTTGCCGCAGCGTTGGCCACCAGGAGCGGTCTGAGTTGTGGAGGTCGAAAGTGAGGCTGACGCGGTTAAACCTGCTCGCCATGCGGAGCGCTCGGTCTGTCGCCAATCTCCCGAAGGTTGTGAGTCCTGCCGGGCTCGGGCAGTGGGAAAGCGCACCACCGCGACTGTTCGCAGGGCTGGGGTACAGCGAGGGTGGAAACTTCTGCGCAGCGGTCGACGCGCTCCGTCGCATGCTGGAGGCGTAGGAGCTGGGCACCGGCAAGAAAGCGAACGCAAGCGACAGTACCGCAACTGCGGGCGCGGCGCGTCTGGCTCCGGTGTTAACGAGCCAAGATGTCTTGGACTCGGCCACGGGTGCAGAGAATACCATAAGCTAGCAGCTCGCCTGGTTCGTCGTGATAGGGCTGATCGCCCAAACGCATCCTGGTGGGCAATGTGAATCGATAATGGCGTTTACGTGCAACGCTCTTTCCGCACGTTCGGCGTCTCATTTCTCTCCCCACCCTTCGGCTTGGCTGGCGGCTCGGAGGGAGAGGGCTTGAAGCTGGGTGGTGAGCTGGCGTAGGCGCTGGTTGTCCTGGAACCAGCGGCTGTAGCGCTCGGTCTGCTCGGGGGTGAGGTTGTGGGTGATCGTCCGGCCGTTGTGCTTGCGGGTCCAGGCGTTGTAGGGGCCGTGCAGCTGTGGCGGGTTCTGGTGGCAGCGGCAGCGGGGGTTCTGGCAGCGGATGTGCCTGACCTGCACGCTGCCGGGCAGGCAGAAGCCGAGCGTGGCCAGCTGCGCGAGGATCTCTTGAAGCTCGCGCTGTTGCTCCGGGGTGGGGGGTTC
>JAJYHG010000174.1 GCA_021784895.1 Actinomycetes bacterium | reverse complement strand
CTCTTCTGTGTCATTGGCGAACAGTTTCGACACGAGCTTGCACTGCGCCTCGGACGCAAACGCCTCAAAGCGCTGCGAGAAGGCGCCGCGGGCGTCCGCCGCCTCGGCTTCAAGGCGGCTGACGAGCGTCCCGATCGCCATCAGCGCGGCGGCGCCACCGGGGGCCGCGACGAGCTCATCGCCGATCTCGCGCAGCATGGCCGCCTGCACCGCGCGGTCCTGGTGGCGGCCCAGCACGTCCTGCAGATCTTTGAGCGCTCTGACCAACGCCGCCACCGGCTCCTGATCGAACAGTGCCATGCCGAAGAGCTCCAGCAGGTAGCGGAGCTCCTTGCCCTGCTTGCGCAGCTCGTGATAGGCCTCGGGAGGCGTCGCCGGTGTCAGCGCGCCCCCCGCCCGCACGATCGCCCTGTGCACCCGGCGGATCCGGCGCGCCGCCAGCGCGGCGACCGGCCGCTCGGCGTCGGTGCCGGCGGCGGGCGCGTCGAGCAGCTCCGCCCACTGCGCCTGGAGCGCCTGCGTGCCGGGGCTCGTGAGCGCCGCGACCATCTCCGCGCGCGCCAGCTGACGGCGTGCCTCCAGAAGCGGCTCGAGCGGCGCCAGGCCGGCGCGCATCGTCTCCGGCGCGAGCGCCTGCAGCTCGGCCAGCTCCTGCAGATACACGTCCAGGTCACGGGTCGGCCCGGTCTGCTGCTGCAGCCAGCGCAGCCCGCCTCGCACCGGCTCCAGCCGCTCCGGCAGGAAGACACCCCGCATCTGGCGCAGGACCGAGCGCGTGCGGCGGATCGCAACTCGCAGGTCATGCAGGAACTCGGGATCGCTGTCGGCGAGCGCGCCGGGCAGGTTCGCGTCGTGGATCGCCAGCAGGGCCGAGAGCACCCGCACGACCGCCGCATCGGCGCGCTCACCGCGGTGCATCGGCACGGCGGCGCTGCGCCAGGACTCCTCGCTGCGGAAGCTGCCGCGGTCGAGCAGCAGGCTGCGGATCCGCTCACCGTCCTGCGCATACCCGCGCAGCGGCGCGAGCGTGAGCCAGTGGCTGGGGCCCGGAACGCTGCGCACGGTGATCCGGCAGACGAGCTTGTCGAGTGCGTCCCGGACCGCGATTGCGCTGGCGGCGCCTGCGCCGCCGGGCGTAGGCGTGGGCGTGGGCGTGGGCGCCACGGTGTAGTCGCCAGCGAGCGCCGCTGCGGCCTGCTCGAGCGGCGCCTCGAAGGTGAAGAGCTCGCCGCGGGCACTCACGCTAGGCCACTCGCGCGAGGCGTCTGACGGCCTCGTCCACCTGCGCTTCGGTGACTATCAGGGGCGGCTCCAGCCGCAGGCTCGACGGCCCGGTGGCGTTGATCACGAGCCGCTCCTGCAGGAGCGCGCGGGCGGCGAGGCCGGGCGCCGACAGGCCTGGCGCGAGCTCGGCGCCGACCAGCAGGCCGCGCCCGCGCACGGAGATGATGAACGGCAGCTCACCCAGCGCCGCCATCAACCGCTCACCGGCGCTGCGCACATGCGCGAGCAGCGCGGGGTCGGAGCACAGCTCGAGCGCGACCAGCGCCGCGGCGCAGGCGACCGGGCCGCCGGCGAAGGTCGAGCCGTGATCGCCGGGGCGCAGGGTGTCTGCCAGCCGCTCACCGGTGATCAGCGCGCCGATTGGCAGCCCGCCCCCGAGCGCCTTGGCGCTGGTCAGCGCGTCCGGCACCACGCCGGTCTGCTCGTAGGCCCAGAGCGTGCCGGTGCGCCCCATCCCGGTCTGCACCTCGTCGAAGATCAGGACCGCGCCCTCACGGTCGCACGCCTCACGCGCGGCGCCCAGCAGCTCAGGGGCCAGCGGCAGCACGCCACCCTCACCCTGGATCGGCTCGAGCAACACCGCCGCCGTGCCCGGCCCGACCGCAGCGGTCAGTGCGTCCGGGTCCTTCTCGCAGGCGACAAAGCCTGGCACCAGCGGCGCGAAGGGGGCCTGCTTGGCCTCCTGGGGCGTGGCCGAAAGGGCGCCGTAGGTGCGTCCGTGGAAGGCGTCGCGCAGCACCACGATCCCGCCTCCGGGCCGGTGCCGGCGGGCGAGCTTGATCGCCGCCTCGTTGGCCTCGGCGCCGGAGTTGCACAAGAACACCTTGCCGCCCAGCGAGCTCTCGGCCAGCGCCCGGGAGAGCCGCATGGCCGGCTCGGTGTAGTAGAGGTTGGAGACATGGGTCAGTGCTGCCACCTGTGCCTGGACCGCTGCGACCACGATCTGATGGCAGTGGCCGACGTTCAGGACCGAGATGCCGGCCAGGAAGTCCAGGTACTGGTTGCCGGCGTCGTCGTAGAGGTACACGCCCTCCCCGCGCACGAACTGCACCGGGCTGCGGACATACGTCGGCACGGCGTGGCGCTGCTCGAGCGCGACCAGTTCCGCGAGGCTCACAACGAACCGCCAAAGGAGTGGATCTTGGTGCCCGAGCCGGCGTCGGTGAACAGCTCGGTGAGCAGTGAGTGGGGCACGCGGCCGTCCACTATGTAGGCGGCCGAGACCCCAGCCCGGACGGCCGCCAGGCAGGCGGCGAGCTTCGGCCGCATCCCCCCCGAGACCCCTGGGAGGGCCTGCTCCAGCTCATCGACGCCCACCTCTGAGATCAGGCTCGCAGGATCGCTGGGGTCGCGCAGCCAGCCCGCGACGTCGGTCATGAACATCACCTTGTAGGCGCCCAGAGCCGCGGCCACCGCGCCGGCGGCGTCGTCGGCGTTGATGTTGTAGGAGTTGCCCTCAGCGTCCACGCCGACGCTAGCGATCACCGGGATGTAGTCAGCCGCGATGTGCGTGAGCACCCCGGTGTTGACGTGGTCGATCCTGCCGACGAAGCCAATATCGGCCCCGCTTGGGGCAGTCATCCGGCTGGCTCTGAACAGCAAGCCATCATCGCCGCTCAGGCCGACCGCAGGCTGCCCGTGGCGGTTGATCAGGAGCACGATGTCCTTGTTGACCTTGCCCACCAGCACCATCTTCGCGAGCTCGACCGTCTGGGCGTCGGAGACCCGCAGGCCGTCGACGAACTGGACCGGCAGGTCCAGACGCTGCATGTAGGAGGTGATCTCGGGCCCGCCCCCGTGAACCACCACCGGGTTCATGCCCACGTACTTGAGCAGCACCACGTCGCGCGCGAACTCGTCCTTCAACAGCGGGTCGACCATGGCCGCGCCGCCGTACTTGATCACCACGGTCTTGCCGTGGAACTCGCGGATGTAGGGCAGTGCCTCGAGCAGCGTCTCGATGTCGCGCTGCGGACGGGCCGTGCTCATGTCGTGTACTCCGCGTTGATCGTCACGTACTCGTGGCCGAGATCTGAGAAGTAGCGCTCGGCCTCGGCGCCATCGCCCGGCAGCACCACCTCGTACTGCACCTCCTCACGCGCCACCGCCTGCACGAGCGCACCGTGGTCGTGCTCCACGTAGGCACCGGCCACGCACACGACGATGCCCTCGATCGAGATGTCAACCTGCAGTGGCGCCATCCCCGGCAGGGTCGCGCCGACAGCCTGGATGATCCGGCCCCAGTTCGGATCACCGCCGTAGAGCGCCGTCTTGACCAGCGGCGAGTCGCCGATCGCGTGGGCGACACGCTCGGCCAGGTGCTGGTCTCCGCCCTTGACCACCACGCGGCCGACACGGCGCGCGCCCTCACCATCCCTGGCGACCAGCAGCGCGATCTGGCGCAACGCCGCGTCGAGCGCCTCGCCAAACAGCCGCTCGTCCTCGGTCTTAGGCTCGATCCGCACACCGCTCGCGCCCGAGGCCTGAAAGACGATCGTGTCGGAGGTGGAGAGCTGGCCGTCGACGCTGATGCGATCGAAGGAGCGCCGCACACAGACCGACAGCAGCAGGTCGGCCTCGTCGGCGTCGATCTCCGCGTCGGTCTGCACGAACACGAGCAGGGTCGCGAACTTCGGCGAGATCATCCCGGCGCCCTTGGCCTGCACGCTGAGGCGCACCGTCCCGGCCTCCAGGATCACATCGAGGGTGACCTCTTTGGGAAGGGCGTCGGTGGTGCGGATCGCCCGCGCGAAGTCCTCGCCGCCGCCGGCGCGCAGCTCAGCGGCCAGCGCCGCGATCCCGGCGGTGATCCGCTCGAGGGGCAGCGGCACGCCGATCACGCCCGTGGACGCGACCGCCACCTGGTGGGGGTCGACCCCGGCGGCAACCGCGGCGGCGGCGCACATCGCGGCCGCGTCGCCGAGCCCGCGGCTGCCGGTGGCGGCGTTGGCGTTGCCAGAATTGACCACCACAGCTCGCAGCTGCCACAGCTTTGACTCCTGGCGGCAGTGCAACACCGGTGCAGACTGTGCGCCTGAGCGGCTGAAGCGCGCGGTGCTGGTCGTCGCGGGCTCATCGGAGACCATCAGAGCCACGTCGGGCTCGCCGTTGGGCTTGACCCCGCACGCCCCTCCGGCGGCGCGGAAGCCCTTTGGCAGCAAGCCGTCACCCGGCTCGTTGACGTTCGCCGGTGCCTGCACCCAGCGCGAGTCGAAGAATGAGCTTGAGCCGCTCATCTCGTGATCCCCGTCCCCTCCGGCAGGCCCAGCATCAGGTTGAGGTTCTGGACCGCCTGCGACGCGGTCCCCTTCCAGAGGTTGTCGATCGCCGCGAACACGATCGCACGCCCCGTGCGCTCGTCCCGGTGCAGGGAGATCCGGCAGATGTTGGTCTCGCGCACGGCCCGCACACCGACGGGCTCAGCGGCGAGCTCGACGAACGGCTCGGCGTCATAGGCGTCGTGGTAGAGCGACCAGAGCTCATCGGCCGTGCGTCCCGGGTCGGCCAGCGTGACGTAGCAGGAGACCAGCTCGCCCTGGTCAAGCGGCAACAGGTGGGGCGTGAAGGTGATCCGCACGGCGCTGCCCAGCGCGGCCAGCTCCTGCTCGATCTCCGGCGTGTGACGGTGACGCGGCACGCCGTAAGCGTTGACGTTCTCATCGACGGTTACGAAGTGCGTCTTGTCGCTCGCGCTACGCCCGGCGCCGGAGACACCCGACTTGGCGTCGACCACGGCGCCGGCAATCATCCCCGCACGCGCGAGCGGCGCCAGGGCGAGAATCGTGGCGGTCGGGTAACAGCCGGGGTTGGCGACCAGCTCGGCGCCAGCAATCTGGTCGCGGTAGAGCTCGGGCAGGCCGTAGACGGCCTCTGGGATCAGCTGTGGCGCGGGGTGGCGCAGGTACCACTCTTCGTAGACGGCGACGTCGCGCAGCCGGAAGTCGGCACTGAGGTCGACGACCATCACGCCGCGCTCGCGCAGCGCCGCGACCAGCGGCGCGGAGGCCCCGTGGGGGTAGGCGACCACAGCCACGTCGACCTCACCGTGGCGTTGCAGATCGACTTCCTCGAGCACCAGCCCCACACGGTGGTGCGGGTAGATCTCATCGATCCGGCGGCCGACGTCGCCGCGCGCCGTCACCCAGCGCAGGTCAAAGTCCGGGTGGCTGTCGAGCAGCCTGGCAGCCAGCGCGCCCGCGTAGCCGGCCGCTCCGAACACGGCGGCCCGGTGCCGGCCGCTACGCGGCACGGATCCTCCCCCCGAGTTCACGATCCACGGCCTCGATGATCGCCTCGCGCCGCTGCGCGACCTCGGCATCGGTCAGCGTGCGGTCTGGCGCCTGGTAGCCGAGCCTCACAGCCACGGATTTCCGCCCGGGGCCTAGCCGTTGCTCATCACGGTAGACGTCGAACACCTCCGCCGACCGGAGCAGGGGCCCAGCGGCACGGCGGATCGTCTGGAGCAGCTCGCCAGCGCTAACGCGCTCGGCGACCACGATCGCCACGTCCTCGCGGACCTCCGGGAAGCTGACAAGGTCGCTGAAGATCCGGGTTGGCGGCGGCTCGAGGCTTGATAGCTCGAGCTCAAACGCGGCGAGCGTCTCCTCGAAGCCCCAGCTTCCGGCTACCTGGGGATGGAGCTCGCCGAGCCAGCCCGCGACCATGCCGCCAGCGAGCACCGTGGCGGCGCGCCCCGGATGCAGGAACGGCGCACCGTCGGCCGGAGCGAGGCTCCAATCGATGCCGAGGCTGTCAAACAGGCCCGACAGCACCCCTTTTGCGGCGAAGAAGTCGTGCTGGCGTGGGTGCTGCTCACGCCAGGTGGCGGCCCGGACCGGGCCTGCGAGCAGCACGCCCAGGTGGTGGGGCTCGTGCGCCGGCCCGGGATCGCCGTCCTGGCGGGGCTGGTAGACGGCCCCCGACTCAAACAGGCCCAGGGCCCCAGCGCCACGCGCGCGGTTCAGGGCCGCCACGTCGAGTAGCGACCCGAGCAGCGTGGTGCGCAGCCGTGACTGCTCGGCTGACATCGGGTTGGCGAGCGCCAGGGCACCGTCGGGGCCGGGGAACAAGAGCTTCTCTGACAGCTCGGGCGCAGCGAAGCTCCAGCCGACCACCTCGCGCAGCCCCTGGCCCGCCAGTACGTCCTCGGCACGCCGGCGCAGCCGCTGCGCGGGCGTCAGCCGGCCGAAGGCGGCGTGGCGCGCTGGCAGCGTTGCCGGCAGGCCCTCGAGACCGGCCAGGCGCGCAACCTCCTCGATCAGATCGACCTCGCGGGTGATGTCGGCGCGGCGGAAGTCGGGCACGGTGACGTCCAGCCCGTCGCCGGCCTCGGTGGCACTGAAGCCGATCGTCTCAAGCAGCTCGCGGCAGCGCTCGCGCTCGATCGCCATGCCGAGCAGTCCGGTGATGCGCGCGTCACGCAGGTGGAGGGTCACCGGCGCCGGGCCGACGCCACCGACATCGATCGTTCCCGGCCGCACAGTCGCGCCACAGAGCTCGATGAACAGTCCTGTGGCCACCGCCTGGCCCCACAGCGTCTGCTCCGGTGCGAGGCCCTTCTCGAAGCGGCTGGAGGCCTCGCTGCGCAGGCCGAGGCGCAGCGCCGTGGCATGGATGTTCGGCCCGTTCCAGGTTGCGGCCTCGCTGATCACGGTGGTGGTCGCCGCCGAGACCTCCGAGCGCGCGCCGCCCATCACGCCGGCAATGGAGGTTGGGCCCTGCGCGTCGTCGATCACGACCACGTCGGAATCGAGCGCGCGCGTCTGGCCGTCCAGCGTCTGCACCTGCTCGCGATCACGGGCGCGGCGGACGATCAGCTGCCCGCCGGCGACCCGCCCACCGTCAAAGGCGTGCATTGGCTGGCCGGTCAAAAGCATCACGTAGTTTGTGATGTCAACGACGTTTGAGATCGGGCGCTGGCCACAGGCCATCAGCCTGGCCTTGAGCCACAGCGGGCTCGGCCCGACCCTGACCCCGTCGAGGATCCGCACGGTGAAGCGCGGACAGAGCTCCTCACCGGCCGCGTTGACCACCTCGAGCCCGCTGAGAGCCCCCAGGCTGCCCCGGTCCTCTAACCACGGCGGCGGCGCCAGCGGCGCGCCGGTGGCCGCCGCAACCTCCCTGGCGACACCATATATGCCCAGGCAGTCGGGCCGGTTGGGCGTGACCTCGAGCACCAGCACATCGGTCGCGATCGACACCACCTCAGCCAGCGCCGTGCCGGCCGCCGGGCCGGCGTCGATCACCATGATCCCGTCGTGGTCCTCACCGAGCTGGAGCTCGCGCTCGGAGAGGATCATGCCATGGGACTCGAGGCCGCGAAGCTTTGCGGTGCGCAGCGTCGTGCCGTCGGGCATCACGGCACCGGGGCGGGCCACGGCGACCGTCTGGCCGGCCGCGACGTTGGGAGCCCCGCAGACGATCTGAGCCGGCTCGTCCGCGCCGACGTCGACCACGCAGACGCTCAACCGGTCGGCGCCCGGGTGCCGTTCGCGCTCGAGCACGTGCCCGACGACAAACAGCTCCGGGGTTCCCACGCCGTGGTGCTCCACGCGCTCGACCTCGGTGCCGGTCATCGCCAGCCGCTGCGCGAGCGCGTGAGCGTCAAGGTCCGGCGCACAGTACTCGTGCAGCCATTGCACCGGGACTCTCACGGGAACTGCTCCAGGAAGCGAAGGTCGTTGTCATAGAACAGGCGCAGGTCGCTGACCCCGTGCTTCAGCATCGCGATCCGCTCGATCCCCATCCCGAAGGCGAAGCCCTGCACCACTTCCGGGTCGTAGCCGCCCCCCGCGACCTGCAGCAGCACGTTGGGGTCGACCATCCCCGAGCCGAGGATCTCCAGCCAGCCCGTGCCCTTGCAGATCCCGCAGCGCTCGGCGCTGGCGGTGAGGCCGCCCGAGCAGTTGAAGCAGGAGA
The DNA here is from genome assembly GCA_021784895.1 of Actinomycetes bacterium. Classification (GTDB taxonomy): domain Bacteria; phylum Actinomycetota; class Thermoleophilia; order Solirubrobacterales; family Solirubrobacteraceae; genus Palsa-465. The sequence goes on along the minus strand of JAJYHG010000174.1, from coordinate 11,252 downwards.
CATCGACCTCGACGCTCGGCTCGGTGAAGGGAAAGAAGTGCGGGCGCAGCCGGACCTCGCGCTCAGAGCCGAAGATCGCCCGTGCGAACGCCAGGAGCGTGCCCTTGAGGTCGGCCAGCGTGATCCCCTCATCGACCGCCAGCCCCTCGATCTGGTGAAACTGCGGCGTGTGCGTGACGTCGGAGTCGCGCCGGTACACCCTGCCGGGAACGATGATGTAGAGCGGCGGCGGCTGGCGCTCCATCGCCCGGATCTGCATGGGGCTCGTGTGCGTTCGCAGCAGCACGTCCGGCGTCAGGTAGAAAGTGTCGGTCCAGGCGCGCGCGGGATGCAGCGGGTCGTGGTTGAGCGCGTCGAAGTTGTAGTGGACGGTCTCCACCTCCGGGCCTTCGGCCACGTTGAAGCCAAGGCCGATGAACACGTCCTCGATCTCCCGGCGCGTCTGCGTGATCAGGTGCAGGCGCCCGGCCGCTGGCAGCGGGTCGGCGGGCAGCGTGATATCGACCCGGTCCTGCTCGAGGCGGGCGTTGCGCTCGCTGATCGCGAGCTGGCCGGCCCGCGCCTCGATCAGCGCCTCGAGCGCTCTGCGGGCCTCGTTGGCGGCCTTGCCGACCGCGCCGCGCCGCTCCGGCGGCAGCTCGGCGACCCCGCGCAGGAGGTTGGGAAGCTCCGCCCGGCGGCCGAGGAACTGGACGCGCACCTCCTCCAGGGCAGCGGTGTTCTGTGCAGCAGCGACCGCCGCCTCGCCTTCAGTGCGCAGCTCAGTGATCCTGGTCTCGGCGCTCATGCCAGGCTGATCCTACGAGTTAGCTCGTAGAGAGCGACGGCTGCCGCGACCGCGGCGTTCAGCGAATCGGTCGCGATCGGGATCCGCGCGAGGTGGTCGGCGCCCGCGATCGCCTCATCGGGCAGGCCATCGCGCTCGGCACCGACCAGCACGCTGATCTCGGCTTGGGGCACGAGATCAGCTGCCACAGCGCAGAGCGGCCGCTCGGCGCGGGCATCCAGGGCGATCGTCGTGCCGGGCAGCCGCGCGGGCGTCGAGTGGGCGACCGGCACGGTGAAGATCGCCCCCATGCTCGCGCGCACCGCCCTGGGGCTGAACGGGTCGGCGGTCCCCGGCCCGAGGGCGACGCAGCTGGCGCCGAAGGCGGCCGCGGTGCGCAGCACCGAGCCGACGTTCCCGGGGTCGCCGACCCCGTGCAGGTAGACGCACAGGCCGCCGAGCGCTGCCGCCTCCCAGCGCTCGTTGTAGATCGCGAGCGTGCGCGTGCCGGAAGCCAGATCGCTCGCCGACCGCAGCGCGGCGGCGTCAACCTCGATGCCAGGCAGGCCGCTGCCACTCACCGCGAAGCGCTGGACCGGCGTCCAGCCGGCCGCGTCTGCGGCCGCGAGCAGATCCTCCCCCTCGGCCACGAACTGCCCGGTGCGGTCGCGGTCGTGGCGGCGCTGGCGGAGCTTGCGGAGCGCTTTCAGCTTGTCGTTGTGTGGGCTGGTGATGGTCATGTACTGTCCGGGAACGAAAAAAGGGCGCCGTCCCGTGGAGCGGCGCCCTGTGGCGGTGCTGGTATCCGGCGGAGCTTTCAGCCGGCAGCCAGCGCCTCTCGGGCGCGATCGGCGAAACGTCGGAAGGTGTCGGCGTCGTGCACGGCGATGTCCGCCAGCACCTTGCGGTCGAGCTCGACCCCCGCCAGCCCGAGGCCGTGCATGAACTGCGAGTAGGAGAGGCCGTTGAGCCGCGCGGCCGCGTTGATGCGCGTGATCCACAGGCGGCGGAAGTCACGCTTGCGGTTGCGCCGGTCGCGATAGCGGTACTGGTCGGCCTTGAGCACGGCCTCCTTGGCCTGGCGGTAGCGGCGCGAAGCGTCGCCACGGAAGCCCTTGGCCATCTCCAGCGTCTCGCGGCGCTTCTTGCGCGCGTGCACCGAGCGCTTGACGCGGCTCATGACTTCTTGGCTCCGAGCATGGTCTTGACCCGCGGCGAGTCGTCGCCGGAGAGCATCACCGGGCTGGTGAGGTTGCGCTTGTACTTGGGCGACTTCTTCTCGAGGATGTGGCTCGAAAACGCGTGACGGCCCTTCACCTTGCCGGTGGCGGTCAGCTTGAAGCGCTTCTTGGCGCCGGAGTGGGTCTTCATCTTGGGCATGGCGGGACGGATGAGTAAAGCAGATTGGCGAGCGCCGGCGCAGCCGGCGCTCGCTCAGGCGGCCTGGCCGTCGTCAGACTCGCCGGCGGCTGCCTCAACGGCCACCGCCTCGCGTTGCTGGCGGCGTGGCTTCTTCTCGACCGCCTCGGCCTGACCGTGTTCGGCGTGGTCACCCTCGGCGAGGATCGCCTTGGAGGGAGCGAGCATCATCGTCATGTTGCGCCCGTCCTGCAGCGGCGTCTGCTCCACGACCGCGATCTCAGACAGCTCGCCGGCGAGGCGGTCGAGCAACGCCACGCCGCGCTCGGGGTGGGTCACCTCGCGGCCGCGGAACATGATCGTGACCTTGACCTTGTCACGCCCCTTGAGGAACCTGGCGACGTGGCCCTTCTTGGTGTCGTAGTCGGCCTGCGCGATCTTGGGGCGGAACTTGATCTCCCGGATCGTGATCTGCTGCTGGTGCTTGCGAGCGGCCTTTTGCTTCTGTGCCTGCTCGTACTTGTACTTTGAGTAGTCGAGCACACGGCAGACCGGCGGCCGGGCGTCGGGTGCGACCTCGACCAGGTCCAGGTCGCGCTCCTGGGCGTAGGCGAGCGCCTCGGCGGTCTTGACCACACCGATCTGCTTGCCGTCGTCGCCGACCAGGCGCACCTCGGGAACACGGATGCGGTCGTTGATCCGGGTCTGGTCGCGCTCCGGCAGGCGCCGGTCGAACCTGCGTGGAACCGGCACTAGCTGTTATTGCGGCGGTGCGTCAAGCGGCGCCGGGCCGGTTGTGAACAGTCTGCTGGATCAACGCCGGTGAGTATAGCCGCCGGTCGCCGAAGTCAAGCGTGCAGGTGCGCAAGCGGTCGGGGTCTGAGGCAGGCAGCGGCGCCGCCATGCCGGGACCGCCTCACGGCTGCGGAGTTGAGCGGCGAGACACTGACCGGTTTCGTGCTGGGCGCTGCGAGCGAGCGGGCCGAGCAGATCCTCGAACGCGCACAGCGGATCGAGCTGGGCATCGAGACGTTCCGGCGGTTTGTCGAGGCGGTCGAGGCGCCGGTTGATGAGATCCCGACGCTGCGCCGGTACACGCGCGCGCAAAGCCCGATTCCGGCGCGTTGAGCCCGGAGCCGCTGCGGGCGGTCGCGCCGCTCGCCGATCATCACGCGGTCGAGAGCTTCAGCTGTGGCGATGAGCCGCTCGATCCTTGGCTGCACCGGTCGGCGCGGACCGCCACCGCGGCCGGCACGGCCGCCACGTACGTGCTCTGCCGGGGCGAGCGGGTGATCGGCTACTACGCGCTGGCGATGGGCTCGGTCTCGCGCGCGGGCGCGCCATCGCGACTCCGTCGAGGGATGCCCGGCCCAGTCCCGGTGGTGCTGGTTGCGCGCCTGGCACTGGACCAAACAGAGCAGGGTCACGCGCTCGGCGGGCATCTACTCCTCGACGCGCTGCGGCGGTGCGTGCGCGGAGGCCGCGAGTGCCGAGCACGAGCGGTAATCGTCGACGCGATCGACGACCGTGCGGTCGCGTTCTACCGCCACTTCGACTTCCATCAGCTCGACGACCGCCGCCTTTGGCGTCGGCTGTCGGACATCGAGCGCGCCCTCCGAACGTAGATCACCACCGCATCACTACCGCCTATCGACCGTGGCGGCGAGCAGCGACCGAGTCGACCTGGGCATCGGCCGGACGCGCAGTGATCGCGCGTTACGTTGCGAGCGTCGGTGCTGCTGACCCCCCGCGGCACCGGTGATCTGGAGGCTCACGTTGAACACGCCCGAGCATCAGGGCTCCTGCAGCCCTTGATCAGGGCGCCAGCCTGGTGAGAGCGAACGCGGAGCCGCCGACGGCCATGCAGAACGACAGCGATGAGCACGGGACGCCCAGCAGCCCCCCATACGGAAGGCCCACGGGCGGCAGCGCCCGCGCCACCAGCTCGTCCCTGGCCGAGGCGGGAGGGCTCGGTCCCGCCGGCGGGCCGCCCGGCTGCCCGCTCGACGTTTGCATCCACGCCGACAGCGTCTGCGAGTAGGCCGTGCCGCTGCTGTTGGTGGCCGCGATCCGCACGTAGTAGCACGTGTCAGCCGACAGGCCGAAGACCGGCTGCTGGATCGGGACCGGATCACAGCCACAGGAGCCCGTGCCGGCACTGCCAACATCGGTGGGCGGCGTGCTCTGCGCCAGCGACGGACCGGTGCCGTACTGGACCACGAACGACGTGTCAGGCCCGTTGGCCAACACCAATTCAGCCAGCTGCAGCCCATTCGACCCGGCCGCGTGCCCAAGCTGGAATCATAGCCAACGAAGCACCTGAACTTGTGCAACCGGCGGCAGCTCGACGGTGGCGCCGGTGGCCGTCAAGCCGCCGGGGTGGTGAGAGCCAGCGTGGAGATCAGCTCGCCGATGTGCTGGAGAAAGGCTTCGATGCTGACGGCGCCGGTGTCGCCTGCGCGGTGCTCACGCACGCCGACCTGGCCGGACTCCTGCTCGCGGTCGCCCACGACCAGCATGAACGGGATCCGGCGCCGCTCGGCGTCGCGGATCTTGCGCCCGGCGGACTCGCCGCGGGCGTCGAGCTCGCAGCGCACACCCGCGGCCGCGAGGCGGGCGCGCACGGACTCGCCGTAGGCGTTGTGGCGGTCTGAGATCGGCAGCACGATCGCCTGCACCGGCGCCATCCAGACCGGGAACTCCCCGCCGAAGTGCTCGGTGAGGATGCCGATGAAGCGCTCAAAGGAGCCGAACAGGGCGCGATGGACCATCACCGGCCGGTGCTCAGCGTTGTCCTCGCCGGTGTAGGTGATCCCGAAGCGCTCCGGCATCGCGTAATCCAGCTGGACCGTGCCGAGCTGCCAGGAGCGGCCGATCGAATCGGTCATGTGCAGGTCGATCTTGGGGCCGTAAAAGGCGCCGTCACCGGCGTTGACCTCGTAGGCGAGCCCGCGGCGCTCGAGCGCCCGTACCAGCGCGGCCTCGGCGTGGTCCCACATCGCGTCGGTCCCGACCCGCTGCTCGGGCCGGGTCGAGAGCTCGAGCCGCGCCTCGAAGCCGAACAGCTCGTAGATGAAGGCGCCGAACTCCAGGCAGCCCAGGACCTCGTCCTCGACCTGATCCTCGGTGCAGAAAATGTGGGCGTCGTCCTGGGTGATGTGGCGCACGCGCAGCAGCCCGTGCAGCGTGCCGCTGGGCTCGTGGCGGTGCACCAGTCCCTGTTCGGAGTAGCGCACCGGCAGGTCACGGTAGGAGCGCCGGGCGGCGCTGTAGAGCTGGATGTGCGCTGGGCAGTTCATCGGCTTGAGCCCCATCGGGCGCTCCTCCACCTCGGTGAAGTACATGTTCTCCTGGTACTTGTCCCAGTGGCCCGAGCGCTTCCACAGCTCGACGTCGTAGAGGATCGGCGTCTTGACCTCGCGGTAGCCACGCGCGCCGTTCTGCTCGCGCCAGAGCTCAGCCAGCGCGTTCCAGACCGCCATGCCGTGCGGCTGCCAGAAGGGCGAGCCGGGGCTGAGGTCTGAGAACATGAACAGGCCGAGCTCGCGGCCGAGCTTGCGGTGGTCGTTGCGGCGGGCCAGCTCCAGGCGCTCCAGATGCTGCTCCAGGTCCTTGTCTGAGAAGAACGCGGTCCCGTAGACGCGCGTGAGCATCTTGTTCTTCGAGTCTCCGCGCCAGTAGGCGCCCGCCACCGATTGCAGCTTGAAGGCCTTGATCCGCCTGGTGCTCGGTGCGTGCGGCCCGCGGCAGAGGTCCACGAAGCTGCCGTTGGTGTAGAGGCTGACCGTCTCCACCGGCGCCTCGGCGGGCGCGTTGCTCACGAGATCCTCGATCAGCTCCACCTTGTAGGGCTGGCCTTCACCCCGGTAGCGGTCGAGCGCGACCGCTACCGGGACGTCTTCGCGCAGAAACGGCTCGTCCGCCTCGATGTGCTCGCGCATCCGAGCCTCGATCGCGGGGAAGTCATCCTCATTGATGCTGACCCCGGCCGGCAGGTCGAGGTCGTAGTAGAAGCCGCTCTCGATCGGCGGCCCGATCGCGATCTTCACCCCCGGGTAGAGCTCGAGCATCGCCTCGGCAAAGACGTGGGCGGCGTCGTGACGGATCAGCTCGAGCGCCTGCTCGCCGCTGCGCTCGGTGAGGACCTCGAGGCGGCGCTCGCCGTGCGTGGGCAGCGGGCGCGCCAGGTCGTAGGTGACGCCGTCGACCTTGACCGCGAGCGCCGCCCTGGCGAGCCCAGGGCCGATCGCCGCGGCGGCGTCGGCGCCGGTGGCGCCGTCGGGCAGCTCGAGTGGGTCGCCATTGGGGAGCAGATAGTCCATGGTCTGTCTTGATCCTACGGTGCTCGCCGCGAGCGCGGCCTGCGGCCCGCGGCGGTAGGATGCGCCTGATGCCTTGGATGCGTAACCGGGCGCTGGCGGCGGGCTGGGTTCTGGCCGTGGCGGCCGCCGTCGCAGGCTGCGGTGCAAGCGCGCCCGGCGGCAGCTCGCAGGCGCGGTCTGCCGGCGCCGCCGCGATCGCGCGGGCAGCGGCCGTCTCGAGCGCCGCCCAGGGCTACACCTACACGCTGGCAATGACCGAGCGAGCCAGCGGGTCGCCCGCCATCCAGGTGGGCGCGACCGGCAGCTACTCGGCTGCCAGGCACAGCGGCACGACCGAGCTGACCGTGCACGCGGCCGGCACCACGGTGAAGATGCAGGAGATCCTGAGCGCGAACACGATCTACATCAGGCCACCAGCCTCGCTTGCCACCCAGGTACCGGGTAGCAAGCCCTGGTGGGAGATCGATCTGAACGGGCTCGCCGGAAGCTCTTACCTGTCCAGCCTCTCGTCGCTGATCAGCAGCTCGAGTGAGACCAGCCCGGCGACGTACCTCGGCTACCTGGAGCACGAGTCGACCGCTGTCCGGAATCTGGGGAGCGCGACGGTGGACTCAGTGGCGACAACGCACTACCGGGCGACGCTCGATCTGCTCAGGGCCGGCGCCGGCCTGCCCGCGCCGGCGCAGTCTGCGGTCCGCCGCCTGCTCACGAAGCTACCGGGGCGGATCCTCGATGAGACCGCCATCCCAGCCAACGTCTGGATCGACAGCGCCGGCCGGGTGCGCGAGCTGACGATGCAGATGGCGATCGTCCCCAAGGGCTCCGCCGCCACCTATCAGACATCGTTTGACATCCACATCAGCTCCTACGGGCCGCAGCCGGCCCCGGCGCCCCCGCCGGCCAGCCAGACGCTGAACCTGCTCAGCCTGCTGCAGTCAGCGGGCGGTGGCGGGGGCAGCAACAGCGCCACGGTACCGGGTGGCTGAGCGCTCGGACCGGGTGGCCGCGCAGGCACCAGCACGCTACAGTTACGGCTCTTCCCAGGGCGATTAGCTCAGCTGGGAGAGCGCCACCTTGACATGGTGGAGGTCACTGGTTCGAGCCCAGTATCGCCCATCGGAAGCTCCTGAGCCGCCCAGAAGCAGTGGGCACGAAGCCGTGCTGTAGGCAATGAAGGCGGGGCTCTCGGATCGGCGCAAAGCTGGAGCGACTTCAGTCCCAGCTCATGGAGGTCACGCCGCCGTCGTCAATGGAGGAGGCGGGAACTCGCCCCGGACTCACGCCGTTGATGGCCGCTCGAAGGAGAACAGGCAGATGACGCAGAGCGCCCGCACGCGGCTGGAACGCCCCGGTCTCGCTCACGATGATGTGCGAGCCTGCGACGCGGTCCGCAGCGGCGGAACCGCACGGCCACCGGCTGCGTAAAGCTCTACCTTCGCTGTCTGAGTCGCAGGACGCGCGCGAAGGGCCGTTCGATGCGTCACTCATGTTCCCGATTCCGATCCGATGAGCGAGATGGTCTCTGGGCTCTGCGACATGTCGCTGAGCATCGCGCGTTCGAGGCTATCGGTCGTCATCGACGCTTCAGCTTGGAGCATCAGAACTCGACCCGGTACCGCGGCTGGAAAGGCACGGTGGTCGGGCGGATCGCCACGATCTTGTCGATCCGATAGCTGCGCAGCTGCCCGTAGTCGTTGACGACAAAGAGAACGAGCTTGCCGGCCCTGGTACGGCGGATCGAATACGGCTCTACCAGTCGCGGGCCTTGCCTTCCGTTCTCCGCGTGGTAGTCGACTTCGACTTTCAGGCGGTTCGCGCCAGCGTACCTGAGGAGCTCGAGCGGAATTTGCCGCCGCCAGGAGCTGATCGCTCTTGGGGCTTCCCAGCGCGGGTCGAGCTGTCCGAGCTGAGCCCGTGGCAGCTCCCTGACCTGAAACCTGCCAGCAAGCCAGAGAAACACGTCGTCCAGGCTGCTCCAGAACGTTTCAAACGGTGCCAGCGGCTTCGGGAGCTGATGGCCGAGCATGTGCTCCCATTCGCTTTCGATCTCCGCCCGAAAGGGCGACGAACGGACGCTCTCTGCCGTCGGAATGTCGATAGCTGCGTGAGAGCACTTCTGTTCCAGAACCGCATGCACGCCGCGGGCTTGACCGATGAGGTCCGGGTGGCGATGCATGTGGACGACGTCGTACAGGTCTCGTGGGCGACAGCGCTCCGCAAGCGCCCTGAGCTTCTCGCCAAAGAGCTCGGGGATCGAATAGCACAGCAGTCCATCGACCGGAAGCTGGTCGCTATAGGGATGCCCGATACGCCGGAACACCGGACGGTCAGCGAGAAGCTCGTCGGAGGTCAGATCGAGCTTGACTTTCGGCATCGTCGGGTTGTTGTTTGGCCCTCGATAAGCGAGCCGCCCTTGCGTCGTGGGCTGCCCTCTCCTATTTCGCTTGCGCTGGAAGGACTTGCGGTCAAGTAGAAGCTCGATCCCGGATTCCTCTCGAACCCACTCAGTGACCTGCGCGAAGATGTCCATGAGCGCTTCGGGCTCCTCCGGGCCCCCGTCGACGATCGTGAAGTCGAGATCCTCGGAGAACCGGAATGTTTCGTAGTAACACTTCCGCAGGCAGGTGCCTCCTTTGAATACCCAAGTCTGCGCCAGTCCGGCATGGCTAGCGATGCCGGCAAGGAGCCACCCGAGGACGTAGTCCTTCTCGATGACGCCCTGGTCGAGCATCCACTCGCCGCGAAGCACAGCGAGTTCGCGCTGAGTGATCACGACGTATCCTCGTGCTGCAGCGTGACGTTCAGTCGGAGCCCCCAGCGCATCAGTCGACGACCGCCAGCGGGCCCATCGGGATCGAGGATCGAAATGCCGGTCGAGGCCCGCTCCTCACACGCGGCCATCAACCCAGGCGGATCAAGTCCGAGCGCTTCGACGATGTAGCCAAGGCGCTTGAACACCGCCCGATTCCCGAGCCGATCGCCGGCCGCGATCAGCGACATCGGATCGTGTTCGTCCAGATATGCGGCCGTCACTTCGGCGCCATGGCGGATGCCGCCACCGAGCTTGGGACGATCCAGGATGTCCACCACCGTCCGCGCCGGATCGGCAAATAGCAGTCGCACATCGACGCTCCACACAGTCCTCAGACCCCACAAGAGCAGACCTGGCTCGACGTGCCCGACGAGGTACTCGTGGTCCAACAGCTTCACTGTCGAGCTCCTAACGCGCTCAGAAGTCTTTAGGACAGTTGTGCGAAAGACCTGCTCCGTCAGTCCCCAATGGCGTGCAGCGGTCCATCCCGTGAAGTAGGAAGCGTGCCAGACCTCCGCTGCGACGACGAGAGGATCCTCCGACCACGTCGAGGGGTTAGTTACGTCAACTGGAACGCCGATGTAAAGGCCTCGTCGCACGCGACGCAGCCAGCCGTCCGCCGCCCATCTCGACAGCTTCCTCGCTGCGACGTCCGCGTCCACGCCCAGCGCATCGACGACATCGGCGGGCGTCACGAATCTCCGTCCGGGCCCGAACACCAGACCCAATTCGGCGCGACTGCTAGCGCTGATCCCGGCCGCTACTGACATCATAACTCCAGTACCTACAACGACAAGTGAGCTACCGGCTCTAGCCTATCACTGATATGCAGACACCGCCAGTTCGGTCATGGCCGGAGTTTGCGGCGTAGCGCTATCTCCCGCGCGCTCACCTAGACGAACGACCAGTCGCGCGCCACTCGGTATTGCTCACGCAGGCTCGTCCTGTTGGCCAGCCATTGGCAGGGACGCCTGAGCCCAGTATCGCCCACCGCAGCCGTGCCACAAACATCGCCCGCGATGGTCTTCCTGGGCGCGCGACTACGCTCGTGCCATGCCCACTGAGATACGCCCAGTCGGGCCCGACGACGCCGATGAGCTGGCCGCCCTGCTGACCGCCAACCGAGACTTCCTCTCACGCTGGGAGCCAACCCGTCCGGACACCTACTTCACGCCCGCGGGTCAGCGGGCGTTGATCGAGGACGCCGCGCGCAGCCGGGCAAGCGACCGCCTGTTTCCCTATGTAATCCTGGCTGACGGAGAGTTGATCGGGCGCATCACGCTGTCAAACGTGATCCGCTGGAACTTCCAGTCCTGCAACATCGGGTATTGGGTGAGCGAGCGGCACAACCGCCGCGGGCACGCGACCGACGCGGTGCGTCAGGTGTGCCGCGTCGCGTTTGACGAGCTCGGCCTGCACCGGGTCGAGGCCGGCACGCTGCCCACCAACGCAGCGTCGCAGCGAGTCCTGGTCAAAACCGGCTTCACCAAACTCGGGATAGCGCCCAAGTACCTGAAGATCGCCGAGGCGTGGGAGGACCACATCCTGTTCCAGCGGATCGCCGACGACGGCTGACCGCGAGGCTCCCGGAGGCCCGGCGGTGGAGCTCCCAGACCGGCTGACGGCGAGCCTGCCACCGCGATCGCTGATCGATGTCAAGCGCGCGCAAGCTGATGCAAGCGAGGGCTGATCAGCGGCAGCGCGGCCGGAAGCTTTGGCCCAAACCCGGCAGTTCTGACGGTTTGCGGCCGTAGCTTGCGTGCGTGTCCAGCGAGGACGCGGTCCGTCGGCAGCGGTCCGTCGGCAGCGGTCCGTCGGCGGTGAGAGGCACAGGTGGCCGGTGGTCGCGGAGAGGGGGGCGCGCTGCCGGCACGATGGGTTCAGCGCGCGGCGAGCCAACCACACTGAATGCGAAGGAGCCAACGCCACGGGTCACTGGTGTATGGTGAGCGCGCGCTATGGGGCAGTAAACACCCGGCAGCGAGTTCATGAT
>JAJYHG010000151.1 GCA_021784895.1 Actinomycetes bacterium | reverse complement strand
GCGGTAGAGGTACTGCCAGGTGTCTTCGATCCGCGCCGGGTCGCGGCCGATCAAAAGCGGCGCGACGTGCTCGCGCAGATAGGCCGCCGCGGCCAGCTCACGTCCATTCAAGGTCGCGTCACCCAGGCCGACCACACCCCCGTCGGTCTCGAGCTTCAGCGTCACGAAGTTGCGGGTCGGGCTCGTGACCACGACCTCGGCGTCAGTGATTTTCATCTAAATGATCTCCAGTAGCTCGAGCAGTCCGCGCCTGGCGTCCGCGCCGCCCGAAGCGAGCGGGGCGCGCAGCGCCTCACCATTCTGATCGCTGCCCGCCCGTGCCGGGTCGTAGATCAGCCAGCGGACCCACGCCTCAACGACCGCTAGCGCCGGCCCGGCTTCCACGCCCGCCGCCCGCGCGGCCACGATCACCGGCGCCACGCGGTTGCGCAGCTTCTCCAGGCCGTCTGCGGCGATCTGCTCGAGCGGGTAGCCGATCCGCGCGTTGGCGAAACGCTCGCGCAACGCCGCCCGGTAGACATCCAGCTCCAGTCGCTCACCGCCCGGCAGGAGCCGAGCCGCCAGGTCCCAGTAGCGCTCGAGCGCCGCCGCGAGCTCCGGGTCGGACCCGGCCACAGCGACCGTCTCGTGCCCGCGCTCGAGGCCCAGGTATGCAAGCAGGCAGTGCCCGCCGTTCAACAGCCACAGCTTGCGCGCCTCCCACGGCTCGATCTCGTCCACGAAGCGCGCGCCCGCACGCTCCCAGGCGGGCCGCCCGGCCGGGAACTCGCCGCAGAGCACCCAGTCGCTGAATGGCTCACACACCACCGGCGCCTCGTCGCGCAGCCCGAGCTCGCCAGTGACCAGCGCCCGATCCTCGTCGCTCACGCGCGGCGTGATGCGGTCGACCGAGGTGCTCACGAAGCTGACCTCGCTCGCGATCCAGCCAGCGCCACCGCTGTCCAGCTGCGCAGCCTCGGCCAGCACACGCTCCCGCAGCAGCCTGCCGTTGGCCTGCAGGTTGTCGCAACTGACAACGGCCAGGCTCCCACTTCGGCGCTGGTGGCGCGCCACCAGCGCCTCTGCGAGCCGTCGCGGCGGGTCCGCGCCCGGCCTGTAGCCGGCTTCGGTCACAGTCAGCGTCACGAGCGTCGTATCCGGCGCTGCGACCGCCTCCACAAACGCGTCCACCTCCGAGCCCGCGTGCACCGAGCTGATCACGTCGATCACCTCGAGGCGGTCGCGCGCTCGGTCTCGCTCAATCAGCGTGTAGAGCCCCTGCTGCGGCGCGAGCGCCTGCGCGATGTCAGGACGCCGCCCGGTGAACGCCGCGATCCCCCACTCCCGCTCGGCGTCGACCGCCATCGTGTACCAGGCTTGGTGAGCCCGTGCAAAATTGCCGATCCCGAGGTGCACGATCCGCACCGGCCGCACCGGTGCAGGCCAGCTGGTGCGGTCAAGTCGCTTGGCGGCCACAGCCGCAAACCATATGGCTAGGCTGCCAAACATGAATGTTCACCCGGACCGCCTGCTCGGCAGCGAGCCCGCCGTTAGAGAGCTCGCCCGGGGGCTCTACCGAGAGGTGGCGGACGCGCCGATCATCTCACCGCACGGCCACGTGAGCGCCCGGATGCTCGCCGAAGACGAGCCCTTCAGCGATCCGGCGGCGCTGCTCGTCACCCCCGACCACTACGTGACGCGCCTGCTGCACAGCTCGGGCGTCCCGCTGGAGGCGCTGGGGGTGGGCGCTGCGGGACACCCGCCGCCGCCCAGCGGGGCGGCGGCACCCCGCGCGGTGTGGAGGACGCTGTGTGAGAACTGGAAGCTCTTTGCCGGAACGCCGGTGCGCTACTGGCTGCAGGACACGCTCGAGCGGGTGTTCGGCTGCGAGCTCACACCCGCCGCAGCCACCGCGGATGAGCTCTACGACCAGCTGGCGGAGCGGCTCGCACAGCCGGAGTCCAGCCCGCGGGCGCTGCTCGAGCGCTTCGGTGTTGAGGTGCTGGCCACCACCGATGACCCGGCCGACGAGCTCGAGGCGCACGCGCGGCTGGCGGCAGAGGGGTTCGGCGTACGGGTGATCCCGACGTTCCGTGCCGACGCCTACATGACGCCGGACAGGGCCGGCTGGGCGGCGCGGCTGGGCACACTCGGGCAGGTCGCGGGGATCGATTGCGGTAGCTACCGCGGGCTGCTCGACGCGCTGCGCGCCCGCCGCGAGCACTTTCGCGCCCGCGGGGCAACCGCCACCGATACGGGCGTGCAGGACGCCTGGGCCACGCCGCTCACCGATCGTGAGGCGGAGGCGATCCACCGCCGCGCGCTGGCAGGCGAAGTGAGCGCGCAGGAGGCGCTAGCCTACCGGCGCAACCTGCTCTTCCAGCTTGGGCTGATGGCCGCCGATGACGGCCTGGTGATGCAGCTGCACGCCGGTGTGCTGCGCAACCATCACCGGCCGACGCTCGCGCGCTTCGGCCCCGACACCGGGCACGATATCCCGGTCGCGACCGAGTTCGCGCGGCCGCTGCGGGAGCTCTTGAACGTGGTCGGGACCAGTCCGGGTTTCCGGATCGTGCTGTTCACCACCGACGAGGCCGCCTGCTCGCGTGAGATCGCGCCGCTCGCCGGCTTCTATCCGAGCGTCTACATTGGCGCGCCCTGGTGGTTCCTCGATGCGCCCTCGGCGGTGCGGCGCTTCCGCGCCGCGGTCACCGAGACCGCCGGCTTCTATAAGACCTCTGGCTTTGTCGATGACACCCGGGCGCTGTGCTCGATCCCGTCTCGGCACGACATGATCCGTCGGCTGGACGCGCGCTACCTCGCTGAGCTGGTGGCAGACCACCAGCTCTCCGTGCAGGAGGCGCACACGCTCGCGCTGGCGCTCGTGGACGAGATCCCGCGCACCGCCTTCCGGCTCTGATGGCTTGAGCGCTGTGAGAAGGGCGCCGTTGGCACCGGTGCGGGTCGACGAGTTCGTCGGGCGCCGCTGGCTGCAAGCTCATGTCGCTGCGGCGCGCGCGGTCCGGTGTCTCGCTCGCCCATCGGTGACAATGGTGGCGATGGGACCAGTTCTGCTGATCGAACACGGGCCGCCGGCTTGCGCCGCCGCGCCCTCGGGCGGCGGGGTCTAGCCAGGTGGGTGCAGGCTCAGTCGCCGGGGCTGGCACGGCCGACGAGGTGGAGCCGGTCGCGCCGGGCGAGCGCTGCAGGATCCTCGATGAGGATCCTGACCTCGGTGCCGGCCTCGGCGAGGCCGACATGGTTGCGGCGACCAGGGCGCTGGTCGCGCCCGTGCTGACCGCGTCGGGCTCGACCTGGGTGCCGCCCATTTACGACCCACAGACCTCGTTCGGGTTGCTTGTGCTTGAGGGCTTTCTCGGCCGCCGGCTGCGGGTCGGCCGTGCGGTCGCGACCGAGCTCTTGAGCACGGGCGACATCATGCGGCCTTGGGAGCAGCCGCTGCTCGGCTCGAGCGAGTACTCATTGGACTGGCGGGTCTTCCGGCCGCTGCGGCTGGCCGTGCTCGACGGCGACGTGACAACCCTGATCGGCCGCCGGCCGCAGCTGGTGGTGAACTTCTCCTCGCGGCTGTTGCGGCGGGCGCGGGCTGCCGCCTACCTGATGGCGATAAGTCACCAGACGCGAGTCGAGGACCGGCTGATGGAGACGCTCTGGTTTGTGGCGCAGTCTTGGGGACGGGTGACCCCGCGGGGCGTGAGAATCCCGTTCCGGATCACGCATGAGGTGCTGAGTGAGATCCTTGGCGCCCAGCGGCCGTCCGTCACGACGGCGTTTCGCAAGCTGATGGCGCAGGGGCTCGTGACGCGTGAGCCCGATGGGACGCTCGTACTTCGTGAGCCTGGCGCGCTGGCGGACGGCGTCAGCGCTGACGCCCCCGGGCCGCGCTGACGCCCCGGGGCGCACGCCGGCCTGAGAGTCAGCGCCCGGCTGAAACCTTCGCCCGAGCGGCCCTTGCCGTGCGCCGGTCGCCGGTGAAGGCACATGCCGGCTCTGGAAATGCAGCTCTAACGCTATTATTACTTGACAGGTAGTCACTTAGATTTTATTCTGCCTCATAGATCATCACGACCTTCTCTGGAGGTATAACCATGGCACTCATCCGCTGGGAGCCGGCCGCCGAGCTGGGCACGATTCAGAACGAGATGAACCGGCTCTTCAACTCTCTCTTCGACAACCCCGTCCGCGCGCAGGCAGGCGACGCCCGGCAGTG
>JAJYHG010000271.1 GCA_021784895.1 Actinomycetes bacterium | reverse complement strand
GGGTACTCTAGGCAGGAAACCGCAATCCGGACAGGAAAGACCTGGAACACCTTGATCTCACCACGCATTGACAAGCTCCTTGAACACGTCGACTCCGACTACGCGAGCGTGGTCGTGGCGGCCCGCCGCGCCCGCCAGATCAACTCCTACTACCACAACCTCGGCGAGGGCGCGTTTGACGAGTTCACGCCCCCGATGGTCGAGACCCGCTCCAAGAACTATCTGACGATCGCGCTCGAAGAGGTCGCGCAGGGCAAGCTCAAGTACCACTACCGGTAGGGGGTAGGGGCAGGGCAAATCCGGCCAGACCGTCAAGCGGGGATTGAGATTGAGGCTTCTGCTCGGTGTCAGCGGCGGGATCGCAGCCTACAAGGCGCTCGAGACCGCCCGGCTGGCGATCAGGGCCGGACACCTGGTCAGGGTGATCCAGACACCCGCCAGCCGGCGGTTTGTCGGTGCGGCCGCGTTCGCCGGAATCACGGGGGCGCCGGTGCTGTGCTCGGAGTTCGAGCCCGACCCGGCCCGCGGCTCCTACCCCGGTGAGCCGCTGCCGGCGCACGTGCCGATCAGCCACCTGGCGCTGGTCGAGCGTGCCGACGTGTACCTGATCGCGCCAGCCAGCGCCAACACGCTCGCCAAGCTCGCGGCCGGGGCCGCTGACAACCTGGTCACGACCGCCGCGCTCGCCGCGACCTGCCCGGTGATCGTCGCGCCGGCGATGAACAGCCGCATGTACCTGCACAGCGCCACGCAGGCCAACCTGGCGCTGCTGGCGGGCCGAGGCCTGGTGGTGCTGGAGCCGGGTGAGGGGGAGCTCGCCTCCCACGGCGAGCGGGGAATCGGGCGCCTGCCCGAGCCGGCTGAGCTGCTGGCTGCCGCAGAGCAGGCCGCAACCCAGGCCCCAGCGCCAGCCCCAGCGCCAGCCCCAGCGCCGGGCGGCCGTGACTTCAGCGGCCTGCGCGTGCTGATCACCGCCGGCGGCACGCGCGAGCCGATCGACAGCGTGCGCTTCATCGGCAACCGCTCGTCGGGGCGGATGGGACTCGCGCTCGCCGCCGCCGCCGCCAGGCGCGGCGCCGAGGTGACGCTGATCCTCGCCAACGTCGCACTGACCCCGCCGGCGGGCGTGCGGGTGCTGCGCGTGAGCACCGCGGCTGAGCTCGCGGACGCCTGCAGGGCCGAGTTCGCGGCCTGCGACATCCTGCTCATGGCCGCCGCCGTAGCCGATTTCCGCCCGGCGGCGCCGGTGGCTCACAAGCTGCTCAAAACCGGGCCGCAGGCGCCGTCCACGGTCGCGCTCGAGCCAACCGAGGACGTGCTGAGCGCGCTCGCGGAACGGCGCCGGACCGGCCAGATCCTGGTCGGCTTCGCCGCCGAGCACGGCGCGGGCGCGCTCGCCCGGGCGCAGGCCAAGCTGGCCCGCAAGGGCATCGACGCGATCGTCGTCAACGACGTATCGCGCGCCGACATCGGCTTTGAGAGCGACGCGAACGAGGTCACGATCCTGACCCGCGACGGTGACCCTGAGCAGATCGCCAGGGCGGCCAAGAGCGACGTCGCGGTGAGGATCCTCGACCGCGTGCAGCACCTGCGCGCAGCCGCGGCCGCGTCCGGCTCGCACGTACACTGAGGACTGCCCATGGACGACGTATACGAGCTCTTCAGCCGTGGTTGTGAGCTGCTGGCTGACGGCCACTGTCATCAGGCGACCGTGCCGCTCTCGCGCGCGAGCCAGCTCTCACCAGACAGCACCTCGATCCGCGAGGCGCTGGGGCGCGCCTTCTTCCGCAGCCAGCGCTACAGCGACGCGGCCGTGGAGTTCCGCGCCGTGGTGGAGCGGGCGCCCACCAACGACTACGCGCTCTTCTGCCTCGGCCGCAGCCTGCAGATGCTGGGGCGCCACGCCGAGGCGCGCCAGCCGCTCGCGCTCGCGGCCTGCATGCAGCCCGCGCGCAGCGACTACCGCGCCTACCGCGACCGCGCGCGCGTGGCGGCCGAGCGGGCCGCCACGCAGATCAGCGCCGCCGAATAGCATCCGGGCGCAGGGCCGTTCTCGCCGCCACGCGGGCTGACGCGGGCGGCTCCCGGTGCTACGCTGAGGCTCACAGCTTCTTTAAGGCCGGAGCGAAGCCGGTGGATGTACAAGAAGTGGGCGCTCGCCCGCTTTTTTTATGACCTGCAACGGAAGAGAGACAGTGAACGCGACCACAGCAGAGATCGAAGCGCGGCTCGCCGGCGGCGCGCCCGACGTCGAGCTGCTGCTGGCCGAGGTCTCCGGTGAGACGCTGCGGCTGTTCATCGACCATCCGCAGGGCGTCCGCTTCGAGCACTGCGAGCTGGTCACGCGCCTGCTGGGCGATTACCATGAGCGCTACGTGATCGAGGTCTCCTCGCCGGGCGAGGATCGGCCGCTCACCAAGCCTCAGCACTTCCGCCGCTTCCTCGGGCACCGCGCACGCGTGCGCCTGCGCGAGGAGCGCGGCGGGCACAAGAGCCTCACGGGCGAGCTCGTGGGTGCCTCCGACGAGGAGGTCACCATCGCCGCCGGCGACGGCGTCGTAACGATCCCCTACACGCAGATCGCCCGCTCCAACCTCGTACCTGGTGACTGAAGAGGACCAATGTCAAAAGAGATCCTTGATGCCGTCCGCGGTCTGGCCGCCGAGAAGAACATCTCCGCTGAGAAGCTGATGGAGGCGCTGGAGGACGCGCTGCTCTCCGCCTACAAGAAGACGCCCGGGTCGGCACCCTATGCCCGCGTCGTGATGGACCGCGACAGCGGCGACTTCACCGTCTGGGAGCTGAAGATCCCGCCGGAGCTCGAGGAGCAGCTGCTGGTCGAGGCCAGCACCGAGCAGGAGCCGTCGGTCGACCCCGAGACCGGCGAGATGCGGGAGCCACAGGCGCCCGAGATCGACCTCGAGAAGCTCAAGGAGTTCGAGCACCAGATCGAGACCGAGGACGTGACGCCGCGTGACTTCGGGCGCATCGCCGCGCAGACCGCCAAGCAGGTGATCCTGCAGCGCATCCGCGAAGCGGAGCGCGACATGATGTTCGAGGAGTACCGCGACCGCGTCGGTGAGCTGATCACCGGCATCGTCCAGCAGTCCGACTCCAGGTACACGCTGGTGCAGCTGCGCGAGCGCGTCGAGGCGCTGCTGCCCAAGTCCGAGCAGGTCGAGGGCGAGCGCTACGACCACTCCCAGCGCATCA
Source organism: Actinomycetes bacterium (assembly GCA_021784895.1). Taxonomy (GTDB): domain Bacteria; phylum Actinomycetota; class Thermoleophilia; order Solirubrobacterales; family Solirubrobacteraceae; genus Palsa-465. Next base: position 1,023 of record JAJYHG010000271.1, on the reverse strand, counting down.
AGGCGGTGATCAAGGACGTGTCGAACTCGACCAAGGGCCCGTCGATCATCGTCTCCAGGCGCGATCCCGAGCTGATCAAGTCGCTGTTCGAGCTCGAGGTGCCGGAGATCGCCGACGGCCTGGTGGAGATCACCGGGGTCGCGCGCGAGCCCGGCTACCGCTCAAAGATCGCGGTCGTCTCGCACGTGGACGGCGTCGATCCGGTCGGCGCCTGCGTCGGCCCGCGCGGGTCACGGGTGCGGATGGTCGTCTCGGAGCTGCGCGGCGAGAAGATCGACATCATTCCCTACAACGACGAGCCCGCCCGGTTCGTCGCCAAGGCGCTGTCGCCGGCCCGCGTGCGCGAGGTGCTGGTGGATGACGAGGCCAAGCAGGCGACCGTGATCGTGCCCGACGACCAGCTCTCCCTGGCGATCGGCCGCGAGGGCCAGAATGCGCGGCTCGCTGCCCGGCTCACTGGCTGGCGGATCGACATCCGCTCCGAGACGGCGTTCGCCGCCGAGGAGGTGGAGGCGGGCTACGAGGAGGAGGAGACCAGCGGCCGCTGCCACGCGATCCTCTCCAATGGCCGCCGCTGCCCGAACGCCGCCCTGTCGGGCTCGCGCTACTGCGGGATCGAGGCCCACCAGGCGCTGGCGGGCACCGGCTCAGATGAAGTGCCCTCCGACTCCGACTCCGAGTCCGACTCCGAGGCGAGCGCCTAGGCGTGCGCGCCGCGCAACCCGAGGCCGGACGCCCTGGTCACAGATCTAAACTCCCCTTGAGATGAGCAAGCCCGCGCAAGATCCACCCAGGCAGCGCAACGCGCCCAAGCAGGCCGCTGCGGGAGCTGTCCCTGCAGCGCCAGCGCCGGGCAGCTCGCCAGCGTCGGGCAGGTCGCCAGCGCCGGGCGGGTCGCCCGCGCCGGCCGCCGAGCCACGGCCGGGCGCCGACGGCGAGCACCAGCACAAGCGCCCGACACGCGACTCGCTGCAGGGCGAGCGGACACCAGGCAACGCGGGTGGCCGCAGACGGGTCGTGATC
>JAJYHG010000085.1 GCA_021784895.1 Actinomycetes bacterium | reverse complement strand
TCATCAGGCCGACGAGCGTCGCCGCCGTTACCTGCCAAGCGGTGTCCCCCTGGTTAAGCCAGGGGAGTGCCTCAGATGTAGGCATGCATCTCCTTCTTGTGTGAGGGCATCGCCCGGCTGCGGGCGACGGCTTGATACCCCTGATCAAGCTGACGCTGCAAAGGGTCTTGCAACCAGCGTCCGCGACCTATGGCCAGCAGTCCAGCGTTGCAATCCGGCCGCTAGACATTTGGATAAGGCAGGCCCTCACAGAGGGGGCTACCTGCGGCCGGGGCTCAGGAGGACGGCGGCGACGGAGCGTTAGAGCCGTAGGAGATCGCGAACCCGTCCGCGTCGCTGTCTGGATCCGAAGGGATCGAAACGACCGCTTGGCCTCTGCCGTGACCAGCGATCATCTCGCCACCGTCGCTGTAGGTGAGCGCGGGCGAGGCCGAGGCGTTGATCGTGCCGGCGGCGATGCTGTCGGGGTTGAAGATCAGCGGGCTCGTGGAGCTCGCGTAGTCAGAGAGGGTCGAGACCTTCCCGCCGATGGTCGGCGCCTCGACGATCCACTCCGCCGACGCGCCCGGGCCGGTGTAGGTGAGCGGCCTGGTGAAGGTCCAGGACAATCCATCGCTGATGGTGATCGTCCACTGTGAGCTGCCTGAGCTGTCTTGCTCGATCTTGGCGGTGATCTGATCGCCAGCGTGCACGACGCCGCAGCTGCTCGACGATGGCGTGCAGCCGCTGGTGATCGGCTGCTCGATGAAGTTGTTGGCCGAGGTCGTCCACCAGGCCGCATACGAGGCGGTCCCGCTCGTGCTCACGTCCTGCTCGGTGCCGGTCTGGATCAGGTCACTGTTGTTGAAGCCGTCGATTCCGATCCAGGTCGCCGAGTAGGAGCCAGCTGGCGAGCTGACCGCCGGCACGGTCCAGCTGCCGCCGATACTCGTGTATGGCGCCGAGCAGGTCTCCGCGTACCCCGACCAGTTGGACGACGCCCAGCCCAGCGAGGTGGAGCCCACTCCGCATCCTGAGCTGCCACCGCCACCACCATGCCCGTGCCCGGCGGATTTGCCCAGTCGGGTCGAGATCAGATGGTTGGGCGCCAGTGCCAGCCGTGGCGCTCTGCCGCTGGCACCGCCAGCGGCCAGCAGTACCGCAGCCGTGATGGCGGCGCCGATGCCAAGGCAGATCGGCACGAGCCGGAGTTTGATCGCCACTTGGTTCCTCCTGATCCAGAGCCTGTAACTCAGCCCGGCAACTGTACGTCGCAGCCCCGAGGCTGTCAACGACCCCCGCACACGATGCGGGGCTCAGCGGACGGTGCGCAGGTGCGCCCGGCGGCAGGCCGCGTCCAGCTGGGCCACGAAGTTGGCGTCGATCCCGCCCGTGCTGGACGGGCTGGCGCAGAGCTTGCGGGCCAGCTCACCGCACTTGTACATCTGGCCGCCGCCGATCATCGTCGTGTAGGTGAAGCTGATGCATCCGCGCCCGACCCGGCGCGGATGCGAGCTGAGCGAGAAGATCACGACGGCCGCGAGCGCCACTGCCACCAGTGCCGCCAGCCGCATCGACAGCCGCTCGGCGCGCCGCCGCGCCCGGGGGGCGCTGAGCTCGCGGAAGTGGCCGGGCGCGTAGACCATGGCCGGGCAGTGTAGGGCGGCGCCGACGCCTGGTCGAGCGGTGCCTGCGGAGACTCAGAAGCTGGTGGCGAGCCAGTCGACCGCCTTGGGCGCTGGCACCGGGCTGCCGACGGCGAGCTGGATCGCGGCCTGGTTTGTCAGCGGGATCGCTCCGGGGTTCCCGCGCCAGCGCTTGCCGTTCACGTAGGCCGTGACCGGCCCGCGGGCGGTCGCCACCTGGCGGCGGCTGAGCGGCTGGTTCCAGATCGCAAACAGCTGCCCGAGCGTGAAGCGCCGCGGCACCGGCGACTGGGCCTCGATCAGACCGTCAGCAGCGCGCGTGTGCAACCAGTACATGCAGGCGCTCGCGCCGTAGAAGAGGCCGTGCTCGGTCGGGGTCGGGCTCTGGTCGACCAGCCCCACGCCGCCCGGGAGCGCGCGTGGGTGGCCGTCGACATACACCTGCAGGTGCGCGTAGGCCGTGTATGCCAACTGCGCCAGACGCTGGCACTGGATCCCGTCGACGATCCGGCCGAGCAGCGTGGTCGTGGACGGTGCCAGGAACGGCCCGGTCTCGATCGGCAGGCCATCCGGCCCGAGATAGGGGCGCGTGGTGGGCGTGGGGACGGTGCTCGTGGGGGTCGTGGTCGTGACCGTGAAGGTCAGCGGCCGCGCCACCGGTGGTGGCGGTGGCGTGATGCTGGCTTGCGCTCCGCAGCCCGACAGCATCAGGGCCGCGCCCACGATCAGGGCGGCCAGCGGCCACCGCCAAAGAGGCTCAGCAGCAGCAGGAAGACGTTGAAGATGTCCAGGAAGATCGCTGCGGCGATCGGCACTGCGCTGTAGTACTGGCCGCTGTGGGCCAGGCGGTTGAAGTCAAAGACCGTGAACCCGCCGAAGACCAGCAGCATCAGTGCGCAGTAGATCGTGTTCGAGCCGGGGATCGCTACGAACATCGCGATCAGGCCGAACACGAACACCACTCCGAAGGCGATCAGCAGCGGCTTGATGTAGCGCGACAGGTCACGCCGCGTGCTGTAGCCGAAGCTGCCGAGAGCGCCGACGAACAGCGCCGTGGTCCCCGCCGCCTCGTAGACCACGCCGGGGTTGGTCTTGGCGTAGTAGACGACGATCGGTGAGATCGCCATCCCCAGCAGCAGCGCCATGCCGAACAGCAGGCCGACCGCCAGCTGCTCGTGGCCACGCCGCGCGGCCGCCTGCAGGCCGAAGATGCAGGCAAAGGCGGCGATGAAGAAGATGAACCCGCTCGTCTGGTCGTTGCGTGCGATGTAGGCGCCGAGCGCCGCGAACCCGAGCGCGAACGCCACGAGTCCCATCACGTGCCCGAACACCGTGCGCGCGCGGTCGCCCGTGAGCGCGGCGCCCTGGCCGAAGCCGAGCTGTTCGTAAGTGGGCATTGTTTCGTTGCTCCTCAGATGTCGGAAAAGTTGCTGATCTGCCAACGCCCGCCGGTACCTGTCGGGGGCCGCACGGGCATGGGCAAAATATGACTTAGAAAGTTAGAGCATACGGTGACATCGGGACCGAAGAACAGTTTAAACCGCACCGGATCGTCGGGCCCGCTTGCGGGCGTCAGGGTGCTGGAGGTCGGCGGGATCGGGCCCAACCCGTTTGCGGGGATGCTGCTTGCCGACATGGGCGCCGACGTGATCCGCCTCGACCGCCAGCCAGGATCGGGATTTGGCCAGGCGGGGCCGGGCGACCCTTCGCTGCGCGGCCGCCAGGCGATCGCGGTGGACCTGCGGTCCGAGCCCGGCCAGGCGCTCGCGCGGGCGCTCGCGGAGCGCGCGGATGCGCTGATCGAGGGGTTCCGTCCCGGGGTGATGGAGCGCCTTGGGCTCGGTCCGGAAGAGCTGCTCGGGCGCAACCCGCGGCTTGTCTACGGGCGCATCACCGGCTACGGGCAGGACGGCCCGCTGGCCGCCCTGCCCGGGCACGACATCAACTACCTGGCGCTGGCCGGCGTGCTCGGCGCCTCCAAGCGCGTCGGCGAGCGGCCAATGTTCGCCGTCAACGCCGTGGCCGATTACGGCGGCGGGGCGATGTTCCTGCTCTTTGGCGTGCTCTGCGCGCTGCTCGAGGCCCGCTCCTCCGGTCTGGGGCAGGTGGTGGACGCCGCCATGGTGGATGGTGCCGCACTGCTCACGACGATGGTCCACGCGCTGCGGGCCAGCGGGTTGTGGAGCGACGCTCCGGGGGTCAACGTCCTCGACAGCGGTGCCCACTTCTACGAGGTCTACGCCACCAGCGATGGCGGGCAGGTTGCCGTCGGGGCGATCGAGCCGCGCTTCTACGGGCGCCTGCTGCAGCTGCTCGGCCTCGAGGCGGACGAGTTCCCGCAGTGGGAGCGCGAGCGCTGGCCAGAGCTCAAGGAGCGCTTCGCGGCGGTTTTCGCCGCGCGCAGCACGAGCGATTGGGCATCGCTGCTCGAGCATGAGGAGGCCTGCGTGACCGTGGTTCGCGGCCCCTTCGACGCGCCCAGTGATCCGCACCTGCAGGCACGGGAGACGTTCATCGATCTGGGCGGCGTGCGCCAGCCGGCACCGGCGCCGCGACTGAGCCGCACGCCCGCCGTGGCCCGTCTGGCCCAGAGCGACCCGGCGGCGCCGCTT
>JAJYHG010000238.1 GCA_021784895.1 Actinomycetes bacterium | reverse complement strand
AACCTCGGCAAGCAGGCTCGCGGCCACGGTCGCGCCGCAGGCCGGTGTCGACGTAACCACGCTGCCCTATGACGGCGAGCTGCTACGCACTCTGCATGAACGGCGTGACCGCGGCGAGGAGGTGGTGCTGACGGCGCGCCGCACAGCACCTTGGGCAGCGGCCGTGGCCACTCACCTCGGCTGCTTTGAACGCATCGTGCTGGCGGACGGCCAGCAGGCCGTAGAGGGCCAGCGGCCAGCGGGGCGCCGGCGGCCCAGGCGCATGCCAGCACTGCTGCACGCCCTGCGCCCCCACCAGTGGCTCAAGAACCTGCTGGTGCTGGTCGCGCTGTTCACAGCCCAGAAGATCGAGCATCTGGCGCTCACGCTCAACGCTCTGGAGATGCTCGTCGCTTTCTGCCTGGTCTCCTCGAGTGTGTACCTGCTCAACGACTTGGCCGACATCGGCGCGGACCGCCACCACCCGGTCAAGCGCTCACGCGCGCTCGCCAGCGGCAGCCTCGACGTCCGCTCGGCCTGGCTGGCCTGGCCGCTCCTCCTGGCTGCGGGCGTGACATTGGCGTTTGCGGCGCTGCCGCTCGACGCCTGCCTGTGGCTGCTGTCTTACTACTTCGGCACGCTGCTGTATACGTTCAGCGCCAAGCGCCAGCCGATCCTTGACGTGATCGTCCTGGCCGGGCTCTACACGGTGCGCATCATCGGCGGTGCGGCGGCGATCGGAGTTCCGGTATCGATCTGGCTGCTCACGTTCTCGATGTCGATCTTCACCAGCCTGGCGCTGGTGAAGCGCGTCAGCGAGCTCACCCAGGTGGCGCAGTCCGGCGGCGAGCTCCGTGGCCGCGGCTACCAGCTGCGAGACCTCGGCACGCTCAAGTCGCTGGGGGTCACTGCCTCCTACGCGGCGGTCGTCGTGCTCGCCCTTTACGTACACGATCCCGCCACCTCGCGGCTGTATGACACGCCCAGCATCCTGTGGCTGGTCGTGCCGGTGATGCTGTACTGGTCGTCGAGGCTGTGGCTCCTGGCCGATCGCGGCGAGATCAACGAGGACCCGCTGCTGTTTGCAACCCACGATCGCGTGAGCTATCTGGTGCTGCTGACAACCGCCGCCGCGTTCGTGGCCGCGAAGTTCATCGGGTAGCACGGTGCGCTGATGACCGCGATCGGCGGCTGGGGCCGCTGGCCGATGATCGAGGCTGAGGTCGTAGAGGCTGGCCGCCCGGACACGATCCGCGCTGCCCTGGCGCGCGGGAGCCTCGTCGCACGCGGTGCCGGGCGCAGCTACGGCGACAGTGCCCTGGCGGCGCGCGTGCTCGACATGACCCAGCTCAACCGCCTGCGCAGCTTCGACCCGGCCAGCGGCGTGGCCGTGGTCGAGGCCGGGGTCACCGTGGAGGAGCTGATGCGCGTCTTCGGCCCGCGCGGGTGGTTCCCCGCGGTCACACCGGGGACGCGGTTCGTCACCGTTGGCGGCGCACTCGCGTCAGACGTGCACGGCAAGAACCACCACCGGGGCGGCTCCTTCGCAGACCACGTGCCGTGGTTTGAGCTGCTGCTCGGCAACGGTGATGTGGTCAGGGTGGCGCCCGAGACCGAGCCGGACCTGTTTCACGCCACGGCGGGCGGCATGGGCTTGACCGGGGTGATCCTCGCGCTCGCCCTGAAGCTGGTGCCGGTCGCCTCGAGCATGATCGTCCAGCGCACGCTCAAGCTCCCCGATCTGGAGCGGACCGTGACAGCGATCGAGGCGAACGCGGACTGGACCTACTCGGCCGCGTGGATCGACTGCCAGGCTCGCGGCCGCGCGCTCGGGCGCTCCCTGCTGCTGCTCGGGGAACACTCAAAGGGACCTGACAAGGCGCCCATGGTGCCCGTCCGTGCACCGATTCCGATCCCCTTTGAGCTGCCATCGCGAACCCTCACGCGCCCCGTGGTGACCGTTTTCAACGCCCTGTACCACGGCCGCCAGCGCGCCTATGAGCGAACCACCGAGGTGCCCTGCTCCAGCTTCTTTCATCCGCTCGACGCCGTCGCCGGGTGGAACCGCCTCTACGGGCGCCGTGGCCTCATGCAGTATCAGTTCGTCACGCCACAGGAGGCTGGAGCCGCACCGCTCGCCAGCGCGCTGCGGCTCATCTCCACAGCGAGTGTGCCGGCGCCGCTGGCGGTGCTCAAGGCCTTCGGCCCTGCCAACCAGAACCTGCTCTCATTCCCGATGCGCGGCTACACGCTCGCGGTTGACATGCCCGTCAGCGCTCGTGCGCTCGAGCTCAGCGAGCGGCTGGACCGCCTGGTGCTCGAGGCCGGCGGCCGGATCTACCTGAGCAAGGACGCCCGCATGAGCGCCGATACGTTCCGTGCCTGCTACCCGCGCTGGGAGGAGTTCGAGGAGATCCGTGCCCGCCATGGCGCCAGCGGCCGGTTCGCGACCCTGCAGTCCAAGCGCCTGGGGCTGGCGTGAGGCGGATCACCGTGATCGGCGCCAGCTCGGCGATCGCCGAGGCGTGCATGCGCGCGTGGTGCACCCAGGAGCCAACCGCATTCGTGCTCGTGGGGCGTGACGCTGACACGCTCGCCGCGGTCGGCGCTGACCTCAGCGTGCGCGGCGCCGCAGGCACAACCGCGCAGCTCGAGACCGGTCGCTTTGAGAGCACCGAGGAGGTCGCGGCCACAGTCACCGCAGCGCTCTCGCACGGGGTGCCCGACATTGCCCTGGTCGCGTTTGGGACGCTGGGCGACCAGGCGCAGCTGGCACACTCACCCACCGCGCTGGCAGGAACCCTGCAGGTCAACGGCACCTGGCCAGCGCTATGCGCACAACTCCTGTTCAACGCCATGCAAGAACGCGACCATGGCCAGCTGGTCCTGATCGGCTCAGTCGCCGGTGACCGTGGCCGGCGCACAAACTACGCCTATGGCTCAGCCAAAGCGATGCTCGCGACCTTCGCCGGCGGCCTGCAGCACCTCGCAGCCGGCACCGGCGTGCAGGTATCACTCGTCAAACCCGGCCCGACCGACACGCCGATGACCCGCGCCGCAGGCACCCGCGGCCGCCTCGCCTCCCCCGACGCCGTGGCCCGTGTGATCGTGGCCGGCGTCAGCGCCGGCAAGCCGGTGATCTATGCCCCGCCACACTGGCGGGCAGTCATGGCCGTGATCCGCGCCCTGCCACGCGCGATTTTCAACCGGCTCGACATCTGAGCGGCCGCTCACTGCTCAGGCGCCGTGGCAGCGCTTGTATTTCTTGCCCGACCCACACCAGCACGGGTCGTTGCGCCCCGGCTCACTGGCGTCCACGTGACGCTGCTGCACCACCGCAGCGACCGACTCCTGCAACGGCTCGGCCATGCCGCTGGCCACCCCCCCAGCCGCCGCTGCCGCGAGCGCCTGCGCACCCATCGGCACCGCCCCGCCGTTGTAGCGCACGCGCCCGCCCCCGGTCGCCGAGCTTGACGCCGGGCTTGGCGACACGGCGGGCAGTGGCGGCGGCGCATACCCCGCCGGCGGCACATCCTCGATCGTCACCTGAACGTGATACAGGTTGCGGGCAAAGTCGTGCCAGATCACCTTCATCAGATCCTCAAACAGCGCGAAAGCCTCGTTCTTGTAGGCGACCAGCGGGTCGAGCTGCGCGAGCCCCCGCAGGCCGATCCCCTCGCGCAGGTACTCGAGGTCGTGCAGGTGCTCGCGCCAGCGCTGGTCGATGATGTCGAGCAGCAGGTAGCGCTCGAGCGCGCGCATCAGCACCGTGTCGTCGACCTCGCCGAGCTCCGCCTCGCGCTGGTCGTAAAGCGCAAGCGCCTCCTCCTGCAATCGCGCGGTCAGATCCTCTCGGTCGATCCGGTCGGGATCGATTGACAGCAGCTCGTCACTGGGCTCGAAGATCTCGGTGATGCGCGTGAGCAGCCCGCGCACGTCCCAATCCTCGACGTAGTCACCAGCCGTGTACTCGGCGACCAGCCGCTCGATCAGGTTGGCCACCTCCTGGCGGGCCACCTCACCCATGTCACGGCCCTCGAGGATGCTGTCGCGGTAGGTGTAGATGACCTCGCGCTGCTGGTTGAGCACGTCGTCATACTCGAGCGTGTTCTTGCGGATCAGGAAGTACTGCTCCTCCACCTTTTTCTGCGCCTTCTCGATCTGCTTGGAGAGCATCCCCGCTTCGATCGGCTCCTCACTGCCGTCCTCGTCGTAGGTGCCGAGCCGGTCGAGGATCCTGTAGATCCGGTCGCCGGCGAAGAGCCGTACC